>CAZEFJ010000348.1:0-1502 GCA_964511465.1 uncultured Hyphomicrobiales bacterium | reverse complement strand
CGGATCGACCTTCGATAGTCCTTCATCGTTTGCGTAACCAAGTCGAACCCGGTAAAGCCACTGGGCGGTGCGCCTTGCCACCCAGGCGCCAAACCGGAAGTATACATAGGCGTTGAAGGCAGGAACTATTTCCCGGGCATATCGGGATACATCCGCCATAAGGACTTCACGAGGGATATCATCAGTTGAACTCTTTTCTTCCAAAGCGTTCATCACCTCTGGGTCATAGGTAAGACGATCAATAAGGACTTCGCGCCGGGTTAATTTGAAAGATTGAATTTTAAGGTCAAGCCTGGTGTTAATTTCTTCGACAACGTTGCTGACCCGCCGGCGAAAAAACCATCTCGCACTGGGGAATAGAAATCGATCAAGAACCGCCCATGTAGCGAGGACCAAAACAATCCCCGCCATCCAGATCGGAATAACGATGGTTTCATTCATGATCTTGTTCCAGCCAAATTATTGCTGCTGCCGCTCAATAACGCGCTTAACCGTTTTCACGCTTGGCCATTTCCATTTTCCTGAGTTCCATACGTAGCAGCTTGCCGACCGGTGACTTGGGAATTTCATCGACGAATTCTATCTCCCTGGGCCGCTTATACCCGGTCAAGCAACCCTTGCAATGGGCAAAAATATCTTCTTCTGTCAGTCCGTCGTCTGCCTTGATAATAAAGGCCTTGGGCATCTCACCCGAAGCTTCGCTGGGTACGCCAATCACCGCAACCTCAGCGACCCCGCTCATGTGGGCGATGGCATCCTCCAGCTCATTGGGATAAACGTTGAAGCCCGATACCAGGATCATGTCCTTCTTGCGATCAACGATGAAAAGGTAACCTTCCTCGTCTATTTTGGCGACATCCCCGGTGTAAAGCCAGCCGTCCCGGATTGTCTTGGCGGTTTCTTCCGGACGCCTCAGATAACCCTTCATAATGTTGGCTCCTTTGGCGATCAGTTCTCCCGGTTCGCCGACCGGCATTTCTTTGCCTTCGGAGTCAACGATCTTGATGTCGATGCCAGGCAGGGGAACGCCGATGGAGTTGGTCTTGACCCGATTTTGTGGCATCACTGTCAGGGCGCAGGAGCTTTCCGTCAGGCCGTATCCCTGGAAGATGGGAATATCGTATTTCTCCTGCCAGGTATTCGCTACCGACTCCTGCAAGGCGGTACCGCCGGCGACGCAAAGGGTCATGTGTTTTGCCATTTCCCGAGTAAACCATGGCTCCTTCGGCAGGGCCACGAACAGCGTGTTGACCGCCGGGAAGACGGTGATCTTGTACTTGTCAAATACCGCCTTGAGGTTGGATGGTGGGCGCGGGCTCGGCACGATGATCGTATGCCGGCCCTGGACCAGCCCATTGATCATCGAAAAGGTGAAGGCGAAAATGTGATAAAGTGGCAAAGCCGCCAGTCCATTTGCCCTGTCGGGTACCCGACTTTCATCCTGCCCCGCTTCCATCTGGTAAGCGTTGGTCACGATGTTGCGGTGCGTAAGTTCAGCTCCC
>CAZEFJ010000347.1:0-1503 GCA_964511465.1 uncultured Hyphomicrobiales bacterium | reverse complement strand
AGGTCTCGGGGTTTGATGCCGGTGCCGACGACTATCTGACCAAACCATTCCATATCGAGGAATTGATGGCCCGGTTGCGGGCCCTGATCCGCCGCACGGCCGGGCACGCTACGCCGATTTTGGAATGTGGATCAATTCAGTTGGATACACGCGTCGGCAAGGTTACTGTCGATGGCGTTGCGGTAACCCTTACGGCTCAGGAATTAAAAGTTCTTAGCTATCTGATGCACCACCTTGGCCGGGTTATTTCCAGAACCGAACTTACCGAACATATTTACGACCAGGATTTCGACCGCGATTCAAACACCATCGAGGTGTTTATAGGGCGGCTGCGCAAAAAACTGGGGGCAGGCAGCATCCAGACCATCCGGGGGCGCGGATATTACATGGAAATGCCCGAGTCGCTTGAGGAATAATGCCAAGAAGATCAATCAGCCTTCGCCTTATTCTGGGCGCGTCTCTGTGGATAATCGTTACCCTGGTGGTTACCGGTGTCGTGCTTACCGGATTGTTCCGCAAGCATGTAGAAAGGGCCTTTGATATTACCCTCAACGGTCATATTGAAGAACTTCTCACCTTCAGCGGCGTCGACAAGAACGGCAACGTGGTGATAACCCGCCATCCATCGGATCCCCAGTTCAACAAGCCGTTGTCCGGGTGGTACTGGGAAATGCGCACTGCAGATGGCAAGGTAGAGCGTTCGCGTTCGCTCTGGGACCAGAAAATACCCTTCTCTGGAACCGGTCTGGGCGAAAAGAGGCCGATCTTTCTCGCCACCGGCCCGCGCAATGAAACGCTTCGTATTCTCAATCGCACCTTTACCCTTCCAGAATCCGATGAACCGTTTTCCATTCTTGTCGCCGGTCCCGCCTCCGATATAGAAACCGCAGTCAGGAGTTTTGCCACGGTACTGGTTTCGACGCTTGTGGTGTTGGGACTGGGGCTAATCGGTGCGGTCTTTCTCCAGGTTCGTTTCGGACTCTATCCGTTAAAGCGCATGCGTGATGTTCTGTCCGAAATACGGGCTGGTCGCATCGCCCGTATGGAAGGCAGCTTTGCTACCGAAATCGAACCCCTGGCAGCCGAGCTTAACGCCTTGCTGGATCACAGCTCGACAATCATCGAAAGGGCTCGCACCCAGGCCGGCAATATGGCCCATGCCCTGAAGACGCCGCTTGCCGTCATTTCCAATGAAGCGGATCGTCTTGGCGCAGACAGCGAGGCGGGCAAGGTTATTGGACAACACTGCAAGATTATGATGCAACAAATCAGCCATAATCTTTCCCGGGCCCGCGCCGCCGGAGCCCACGGCGTACTGGGAATCCGTTCCGATGTCAGCGATGTGGCCGATGGACTGCGCCGTACCCTGTTGCATATTTATACCGATAAAGGCATTCAGATCGCCTTTCAGGGAGTCGATGGCAAGGCTTTCATGGGGGAACGTGAAGACCTTGAAGAAATGCTCGGCAATCTTATGGATAATGCCTGCAAGTGGGCCAAAAG
>CAZEFJ010000346.1:0-1509 GCA_964511465.1 uncultured Hyphomicrobiales bacterium | reverse complement strand
GGCTGCTGGCCAGCGACATCAGACCCATTAACAAGGACCGTTGGTGAACCGAAACCGCGAACGTGTGGCGGTGCGTCATCCGATGAGCGGTCAATTTCTTGCCAGGACGGCTTCTTACCTGAGGCGGCAAATGCCTTGATAAGATTGGTGCGGCAATCGGCAACGTTCGGGCAATCGCTATCATAAATCAAAAGCACCTCTGACATTTTACCCGTCCTTTTCCAAATGCTTGAGGATGGGGCAGCCGTTGACGGGGCCACTTCCACGGCAGCTATTCATGAGCTTGTTCAACGCCCGCTCAATCTTCTTCAGGTCAGAGATTTTTTGCTTCACGTCGGCAATCTTCTCTGCTGCCTGCTCTCTTACTTCGGAACAGGTCGTGTCGGGGTCAACGCGAAGCTCCAGCAGCCCTTTGATTTCTCGCAGCGTAAAGCTGAGTTCTTTGGCCCGCTGGATAAAACGAATTCGCTCGACCGTTTCTGGGGGATACTCCCGGTAGCCGGACGTCAGCCGCGGCGGCTCTGGCAGAAGCCCCTTACGTTCATAAAATCGAAGCGTTTCGACGTTGACCTCAGCCTGTTTGGCAAGCTCACCTGTCTTGAGACTGTTCATCGTGTCTGGGTTCCCTTCCTATCTGTAGTCTACACTCCGTACCCTAGTACGGAGTCAAGGCGGACCCCCAATTTTTTTTGTGAAAATGCGGACTTCGTCTATGTGCAGTGAACGACCAATTTTTAATCGCCGAACATGACAAGACCGTTTAGGATCAGCCGGTAAGTGAGTCTCCTCCGGCAAAGCCGGAGGCTTCCATTGTGAACCGCTCAAAGCGGTAGTTTAGTTGGTAAAGTTATTGGTGTTTCTAAAAACAATCGATTCTGGTCACTTTTCCGGTCGTTCTGCTCCTGGTTTTGAATGTATCCCCGGATGGTCTGTTCATCCACGCCCACCGTCGAAACAAAGTAGCCGCGAGCCCAGAAATGGTAACCCTGAAAACTCCGATGACGCCCCATGAAGTCGCGCGCCACACGGATCGCACTCTTCCCTTTGATATACCCAACCACATGCGACACCGAATGTTTGGGCGGCATCCAAATCAACATGTGGACATGGTCTGGACACAGGTGGCCCTCCAATATCTTGCTTTCCCGCTGCTGGGCCAGGGCATGAAGAATTTCCCGAAGATTCTCCCGGACCTTACCGTAAAGCACTTTGCGGCGACATTTCGGGATGAAAACTATGTGGTACTTGCACTCCCATTTCGTGTGATTTAGGCTGCTGAAAGCTGACATGTGAGGTCTCTTTCTATCTACGGAATTATCAAATGCGGCCAGTCCCCGGCAAAACCGGGGGTTTTCTATGGATAATAACCCAGAAAACGATCACTGGCTGCCTGGAGCACCTGCCGCCACGAAATATGCTGCAAACCGGTCGCCTCGTCTGGCGATCCAGTGCCCAACGCATGACGCGTCGCTTTGTCCAGCGGTTCCAAGCAAGTTGACATACCCCATG
>CAZEFJ010000345.1:0-1516 GCA_964511465.1 uncultured Hyphomicrobiales bacterium | reverse complement strand
CGCAGAAATCGCTTTTTCGTAAGCTTTGTCATATTTGATTTTGTCTCTTTTGGACGGTGTTCTCAATTGGTCAACGCAACACTATAATCTTTAAATAAAAAGATGGAGTGTTGTAAATGACATACAGACCCCGAATTAAATATACCCCTGTACAGAGGCAAGAGATATGGGATCGTTGGAAAAAAGGCGAGTCTCTAAATTCAATCGGTCGATTATTTGATCGTCCTTCCTCTTCTATTTTTAATATATTGGCACCAACGGGTGGCATTCGCCCACCTATTCGCAAGCGATCTAAACGGTCCCTTACCCTGTCTGAACGAGAAGAAATTTCAAGAAGCATTGTTGCTGATTTATCCATTCGTTCAATTGCTAAACATTTAAATCGTTCCCCTTCAACGATCAGTCGTGAAATCAAACGCAATGGTGGTTATGATAACTATCGAGCCACACAAGCTGATCTTGCTGCATGGGAGCGAGCGCATCGCCCCAAACGATGTAAATTGGCTTGCAATCGACCATTGAGTCGAACTGTGGCCACAAAACTTCAATTAAATTGGTCACCAGAGCAAATCGCCGGATGGCTTAAAATAGAATACCCTAACGATGAGAATAACCACGTGTCACACGAAACCATCTACTGCAGTCTATTTGTACAAACACGGGGCGTTCTTAAAAAAGAGCTACAACAATTCCTTAGGTCACAACGTGCAATCCGGCGCTCCAGGCATGCTAGTTTAAAAAGAGATGGGCTGGGCCAAATAACCAATGCTGTATCAATCCGTGAGCGCCCTGCCTCGGTAGAGGATCGTGCTGTGCCTGGACATTGGGAAGGCGATCTTATTGCAGGCTCAAATAACAGTTACATTGCGACATTGGTGGAGCGACATACACGTTATGTCATGCTCGCTAAAGTTAAAAATAAAGATACAGAAAGTGTTGTGTCAGCGCTGATAAAACAATCAAAGAAACTACCGGATGAATTGTACAAATCACTTACCTGGGACAGAGGAAAAGAATTGGCTGACCATGAGCGATTTACTTTAGAAACTGATATAAACGTTTATTTTTGTGATCCTCGCAGCCCATGGCAACGAGGATCAAATGAAAATACTAATGGTTTACTCAGACAATATTTTCCAAAAGGGACTGATTTATCACTACACTCTCAAACTAAGCTGAATGCCGTGGCCCAACAGTTAAATGAGCGGCCACGTAAAACATTAGAATTTGAAACACCAGCTCAACGTTTTAACGCATATGTTGCATCGACCGGTTGAGACCGCCACCAAAGCGGACATTCAACTTAAGGTAGGAGATCTCATTATCAAGGCAAACTTTTAAAGGATTTTAATTGTTGATTGGAAAGTCCAAGATCAATGAAATTAAACACCAGAATACAAATCCAAAATAGTGCCCCATCCAAAACCAGTATTTGTCAGGTTCACTGTCACGATAATACGGAACATAAAAATAACCTACAACCCGGCCCAGTAAGTGGCTCATTACAATAAAAGTC
>CAZEFJ010000344.1:0-1528 GCA_964511465.1 uncultured Hyphomicrobiales bacterium | reverse complement strand
TTTCCTGGCTCTTCTTCCATTGCTCTTCGGCTTGCTCGATCGCTCCGACGTACATGAAGGCATTTTCGGGGAGATGATCCCACTTGCCGTCGCAAATTTCCTCGAAGCTGCGAATCGTATCATCTAGCGACGTGATCTCGCCCGGCTTGCCGGTGAAAACTTCGGCGACCAAGAACGGTTGCGAGAGGAATCGCTCGATGCGACGGGCACGATGCACGACCTGACGGTCTTCTTCGGGCAATTCATCAACGCCCAAAATGGCGATGATGTCCTGCAGTTCTCGGAAACGTTGCAAAATCATTTGCACACGTCGGGCACAATTGAAATGGCGGTCGCCGACGTACTGCGGATCGAGAATCCGGCTGGAGGAAGCCAACGGATCGACGGCCGGGTAAATACCCTTCTCCGAAATCGACCGTTCGAGGTAAATAAAGGCATCGAGTTGGCTAAATGCAGTTGCCGGGGCGGGGTCGGTCGGATCGTCGGCAGGGACGTAAACCGCTTGGACCGAGGTAATGGCTCCCTTGTCGGTCGAGGCGATCCGTTCTTGCAGCGCGCCCATTTCGCTCGCCAGCGTCGGCTGGTAACCCACGGCCGATGGCATCCGGCCGAGCAGTGCCGAGACTTCGCTACCCGCTTGCGAAAAACGAAAAATGTTGTCGACAAACAGCAGCGTATCGGCACCCGTTTTATCGCGAAAATATTCGGCCATGGTGAGTGCCGAAAGGGCAACTCGCAGGCGAGCACCTGGCGGCTCGTTCATCTGGCCAAACACCATGCAGGTTTGGTCGATAACGCTCCGGCCCGTGTCGCCAATCTTGGCTTCTTGCATTTCAAGCCAAAGGTCGGTTCCTTCACGAGTTCGCTCGCCGACTCCGGCAAACACCGAGTAACCGCCGTGGGCCGTCGCGATTCGAGCGATCAGCTCGGTCAAAATGACAGTCTTGCCGAGGCCCGCACCACCAAACAAACCGGCCTTGCCACCACGCACAAACGGGGTGAGCAGGTCGATCACCTTGATGCCCGTTTCAAAAAGCTCGGTCTTGGTCGAAAGGGTTTCCAGCGGCGGGGCGTTACGGTGAATCGACCAACGCTCTTTGGTTTTGACTTCGCCACGTCCATCGACAGGATCGCCGGTGACGTTAAAAACGCGGCCCAGAGTTTCTTCGCCAACGGGGACGGTCACGGGGCTTCCCGTGTCGACACACTCTTGGCCACGAATCAGACCGTCGGTACTTCCCAAAGCGACGCAGCGAACGCGGCCGCCGCCAAGCTGCTGTTGGACTTCGCCCGTCAGATTGATCTTTATGCCTTTATGCTCCGACTCGACCTTCAAGGCATTGTAAATCGCCGGAAGCTGATCTTCCTCGAACTCGACATCGAAAGTCGAACCGATAATCTGAGTGATGTGGCCGATGTTTTGTGTTGCGGTTGCCATGGTTTTTAATTTCAGATTTGGGATTTCAGATTTGGGATTTTTTATTATATGAACCGCCGTGCTGCCACGCAGCAAACGGCCCGAAAGGTA
>CAZEFJ010000343.1:0-1539 GCA_964511465.1 uncultured Hyphomicrobiales bacterium | reverse complement strand
CCAGATGACGCAACATCATCTCTGCCGAGAGAATGATCGAACCAGGATTGACCATATCCTTGCCCGCATATTTAGGGACCGTACCATGAGTCGCTTCGAAGAGCGCTATCGAATCCGACAAGTTAGCCCCTGGAGCAATACCGATGCCTCCGACCTGTGCTGCCAAAGCATCAGAGATATAGTCACCATTGAGGTTCAGCGTTGCAATGACACTAAAATCCTCTGGCCGCAGCAGGATCATCTGTAAGAAGGCATCAGCAATAGCATCTTTGATGACAATCTCTCCGCCCGTCTTCGGGTTTGTCATACGGCACCAAGGGCCACCATCAATCAACTCCGCGCCAAACTCCTTGAGTGCTACCTCGTAGCCCCACTCTTTAAACGCGCCCTCGGTAAACTTCATGATGTTGCCTTTATGCACCAGCGTCACCGAACTGCGATCATTGTCGATAGCATACTGAATCGCCCTGCGCATCAGCCGTTGTGTCCCTTCACGGGAGACCGGCTTAATCCCTATGCCACTGCTCTCTGGAAAGCGGATCTTATCTACCCCCATCTCCTGCTGCAGAAATTCGATGACTCTCTTCACTTCAGGCGACCCCTCTGGCCACTCGATACCGGCGTAGATATCTTCACTATTTTCGCGAAAAATCACCATATTGGTCTTTTCAGGTGCTTTCAACGGACTGGGCGTACCGGTGAAGTAACGCACCGGGCGCAGACAGAGATAGAGATCCAGCATTTGACGCATCGCCACATTGAGCGAGCGAATACCACCACCGACAGGGGTCGTCAACGGCCCTTTTATTGAAACCACAAACTCACGCAGTGCAGCTAATGTCTCCTCCGGTAACCACACATCATCACCATAGACCTGTGTCGCTTTTTCACCGGCATAGATTTCCATCCAGGCGATCTGACGCTCACCGGCATAGGCTTTGTTGACCGCCGCATCGACAACTCGCTGCATCACTGGCGTAATATCCACGCCAATACCATCTCCCTCAATAAAAGGGATGATGGGTTGCGCAGGCACCGCAAGGATTCCGTCAGCAGTCACACCTATCTTCTTCCCCCCCGTTGGGATCTTTATCTTTTCGTAGACCACAAAAACTCCTTTATATCATTGGCAAAATTTGCATCACTCTATCACCCTGTTCCTGGCAGACCAAACAATAAAACAACTATTCAGCGACTCCCGCTAAGGCGTACTTATCGCTTTTGCAGTAAAAAACAGGCGGTTTTTGCAGCGAAATCAGGCCAGGGATGGCCTGTTTTCACGACGGAAAAGCAGAACTATGAGAGAATATGTCCCCAATTTTAGCCGCCAATACAGATAATCGGAATGACAACGACCAACCCGCTCACCTCCCCGTTTCAACCCCGCCTACCACGTGCGAGTGACCAGCGCCTGAGCTGGGCACGCCTCTATGGCAGCAGTTTTGGCATGGTATTGAGTCAGGCCGCCGCACAACACAACGGCCCACTGGTAGTGATCACCAGCGATACCCCAGCAGCAACACGTCTCGACTATGAGCT
>CAZEFJ010000342.1:0-1543 GCA_964511465.1 uncultured Hyphomicrobiales bacterium | reverse complement strand
GTATCCGGCATCTCTGCAAAATTCTGGAAGAATATCTGGAACCTGGCCAGGTTTCCGATGTTTATCGCGCCTACCTGTTTGGCGCCGAAGCTCACGAAGGCCAGCGCCGCCTGAGTGGCGAACCCTATATCACCCACCCCATCGCCGTAGCTCGGGTTCTGGCGGAGTTGCGTCTGGATCATCAGAGTCTGATGGCCGCTATTCTGCATGACGTTATCGAAGATACAGAAACCGTCAAGGATCAGATTACCTCACGTTTTGGCGAGGAGGTGGCCGAGCTGGTGGACGGGGTCAGCAAGCTGACCCATATTCATTTCGAGAGCCGGGCCGAGGCGCAGGCGGAAAACTTCCGCAAAATGATGCTGGCGATGGTGCGCGATATCCGCGTGATCCTGATCAAGCTGGCGGACAGGTTGCACAATATGCGCACGCTTGGCGTCATGCGGCCTGACAAGCGCCGTCGTATTGCGCGTGAAACCCTGGAAATCTATGCTCCAATTGCCAATCGTCTGGGCATGAACCACCTGCGCGTGGAGCTGGAAGATCTGGGCTTCAAGGCTATGTACCCTCTGCGCAGTCGCATCCTTGAAGATCGTCTGAAAAAGGCGCGCGGCAACCGTAAGGAAATCGTCAGCAAGATCGAAGAGACGATCAATACCCGGCTGGAACAGGAAGGCCTGCCAGGACGGGTGCAGGGACGGGAAAAGCATCTCTACAGCATCTACCTGAAAATGAAGCAGAAACATCTGCCTCTGGCCGAAATTATGGATGTGTACGCGTTTCGAATCATCGTTGATTCGGTAGATGCCTGTTACCGCATGCTGGGCGTCATGCACAGCCTTTACACGCCCATGCCGGGGCACTTCAAGGATTACATCGCCATCCCCAAGACCAATGGCTACCAGTCTCTGCATACTGTGTTGTTCAGCCCTTATGGGGTGGCCATCGAGGTGCAGATCCGCACCAGTGAAATGGACAAGGTCGCCGAAGCCGGTATCGCCGCCCACTGGCTTTACAAGACCAGTGAAGCGGTCAGCAACAATGCTCAGATCCGCGCCCGTCAGTGGCTGCATGATCTGCTGGAAATGCAGCAGAACGCAGGCAATTCACAGGAGTTCCTGGAAAACGTCAAAATCGATCTGTTTCCGCATGAAGTCTATGTTTTTACGCCCAAGGGCGAAATTATGGAGCTGTCGCACGGTGCCACCGCAGTGGACTTCGCCTATGCGGTACACTCGGATGTCGGCAACCAGTGCGTGGCAGTGAAAATCGATCGCCGGCTCATGCCCCTGCGTACCGAGCTGTCCAGCGGCCAGACGGTTGAAATTATTACTTCCAAAGGCGCACAACCGAATCCGGCCTGGCTGGATTTCGTGCATACCGCCAAGGCGCGTTCCAATATTCGCCACTTTCTCAAGAATCTGCGCCTCAATGAGGCTGTGACCCTGGGCATTCGCCTGCTCAACAAAAGCCTGGCGGCGCATAACAGTGGCCTGGATAATCTTTCCGATGAACAGATTCAACGGGTGCTGGACGAATACGG
>CAZEFJ010000341.1:0-1544 GCA_964511465.1 uncultured Hyphomicrobiales bacterium | reverse complement strand
ACTTCATCGCCACCGCCAAAATTAATCGCGAGTGAACCTAGGCCGAGTTGAATTTGGCTGGGGTTAAATGCAAAATCAAATGAAATACGATTTGCACCGCTATCACGAATGGTGTCTATCCCATCACCTTGAGAATAAATATACGTATCAAAACCTTCTCCACCCACAAGCAGATCATTGCCGGTTCCGCCTGCTAAACTATCATCACCACTGCCACCAAACAGTTGGTCATTACCACCATTGCCAATTAAAAAGTCGTTACCGGCTCCACCTTTTATTACATCATCACCCTGAAAAGCTACATCGATACCACTACCGTCACCAAACAATGTATCGTTGCCCGCCCCGCCTTCTAGAATGTCATCACCACCACCACCAATGAGTTCATCATCGCCATTGCCACCCGATAAATTATCATTGCCATTTTGAGCGCCAGTCAGGTTGCCACCATCACCAAACATTAAATCATTGCCATCACCACCGAATAACGTATCGTTACCGCCTTGCCCTGCAATAAAATCGTTGCCTGCGCCACCGTCTAAGGTGTCATCGCCATGATAAACACCTGCTAAAAACGTGCTATCACCATACAAGCTGTCATTACCATCGCCGCCATCGAGTATGTCGTTGCCACCACCACCAATTAATTTATCGACTCCGCTGCCACCAGATAAATAATCATTTCCTTGTTCGGCACCATTGATATAATCCGCATCACCAAAAACGGTATCATTACCACTACCCCCAATAACCGAATCATTACCTTGCTCACCAACAAGATAATCGTTACCGCTATCACCAAAGATCGTATCATTACCTCGACCACCCCAGGCAACGTCATCACCGCCACCCCCGTATAAAGTATCATCACCACTCGCAACGGGATCGTTGTCTGCAAATTCAAGCGGTGCAAAAGTGTATGTTCCGCCCGAAAAATCCACCGTCCAATTCATATCCCCTGTTTGAATGTCCCAGCCATTATCGCCAAGGGTCAACGTATAACCAATAAATTGATAATCGATATCGCCATACAAATAATCTCTGCCGGCACCGCCGGCTAATAAATCGTTACCCGCACCCCCCGACAATAAGTTTTCACCGGTTGAGCCAACCAGTACATCATCACCGTCACCGCCGGCCAACCAATCCCGTGTTGTGCCGGCCGCAACCGTATCGCTATTAAACACACTGGTAATATCACTTTTACTGTCGGCAAAAAGTCGATCGTTTCCGGTACTGCCAAACAAGACATCGGTACCCGCACCGCCTTGGAGAATATCGTTGCCTATTCCGCCATTAAGGCTGTCTTCACCTGTACCACCGTTTATTTGATCGTTTCCGGCATTACCAATAAGCACATCTTCTAAGGCGCCACCATTGATAATATCGTTTTCAGCGGTGCCTTTAATCGCATCGCGTGTTGGGGCAGCATCGTTTGTTAATAGAATGTTGCCTTGGGGATCGTAATCGTATTGTGTGTTGGGTGAGCCTGGATTGAGATCAATGGGGGTGCCATCGCCGTTAAAGGTATTGGCAACGGGTAA
>CAZEFJ010000340.1:0-1560 GCA_964511465.1 uncultured Hyphomicrobiales bacterium | reverse complement strand
TCCCTTTTTTTTATTTTGCAATAAATATTTTAAATATTATTTTCCTAATACATCATCAGGAACTCGGCTGTGCCATAGGCCGTGTCACCAATGAGCTTCTTCGTCTCCAGTCCGAAGCAATCCTTGACCCGTTCGATCATGGTCTTGGTCGACCACACCTCCGGGGTGCGAAGCGCCGGTGTTGCTTCGACGTCGACGATGATGCCGGCCTCGGTGTCCACCAGGTAGTTGGTGGAGTAAGCGTAGTACGCCGGACCGCCTGGTGCCGCCGTCCACTGCGCCATCGGGTCGGTCTGCGAGATCTTCCTTGCCGGCGGGATCGAGGAGCCGTATTCGGTCAGGGCGTCCAGGTACTCAGTAATGGCGCGGCTACCGCCGCCCCAGTCATCATTGTCATCCTCGTGATGCTTCTGCCGACTGGCATCGGCCTTTACGACCGATGCATCGACGGCAAAGCCCTCGCCACCGACCAGGCCTTCGTCCATGCAGCGCTTAAGGACTTGCTCGAACACAAAGCGGAACGCTTCCGCTTCGCGGAACCGGCCGTGCCGGTTCTTAGAGAAGGTCGAGTGATCCGGCACTTTGTCGGTAATGCTCAAGCGACAGAACCAGCGATATGCCAGGTTCATGGTGACCTCGTAACACAGTTGTCGTTCTGAGCGGATCCCACAGCAATAGCCGATAAGAAGCATGCGGATCATCAGCTCGGGATCCACTGACGGTCGGCCCGTGTGGCTGTAGTACGGCGCGAGGTGCTCGCGAAGATCGGTGAAATCGAGAAGTCGATCGATGTCACGAAGCAGGTGATCTTGCGGCACGATCTCCTCGAGATTGAACGCGTAGAACAGCTCGTCTTGCGGCTTATCGTTGCTGCCCATCATCGGACATCACTCCAGCAATCAACACACAGCAATTATCTCATCTACGCTTTACAAGCAGGAGTTTTTCAACGGAATCGGCCAATACTTGCCACTGGCGGCGTCTGTTATGCAACCGACACTTGCCGTTCGAGTTAACAAAATCTCAACATTTCTGCACCGCAGGTTGTTACCCATTCTCCAGTTGTGATATACCAGATACACGGTCTCTGAAGACAGGACCGCGTTTTGGCGTAGTGATCGCTCGTCGTGCGCTGCCGGAACTGTTCCCAGTAGGGACAACCGGGCTTCTTGAATCTATTAGGAGTCTAGTATGTCCCAGTCTCGTATCACCAAGCGCGCTCGCGCATTCAGGTCCCAAAAAGGCAAGTGTTTTTATTGCGATATCCCAATGTGGTACGCCAGCATCACGGGTCATCTTTTCCGGTCTAGAATTTCCAAGAAGGCGATGTCTAGGATCCGCTGTACCGCAGAACACCTACAGGCCAGATCCGACGGCGGCTCCGACGCTACCGAGAATCTCGTGGCGGCCTGTCATTTCTGCAATCAGGCCCGCCATCGCCGGGCAAGCCCGCTCGGCTCAAGTGAATTTCGCAAACTCGTGATGTCACGCGTGCGCGCAGGAAAGTGGCATCCAGCTTATTTCCATCAACTCTATCGAAACTAGTAGAAGCGCCAGTGC
>CAZEFJ010000339.1:0-1571 GCA_964511465.1 uncultured Hyphomicrobiales bacterium | reverse complement strand
TGAAATCACCCAGGTGGGAGTCTTCATCATCACCGATGGGGGTCTCCATTGAGATAGGTTCTTTGGCTATTTTCAACACTTTACGAATCTTGTCTTCCGGCATATCCATACGCTCTGCCAACTCTTCTGGCAGTGCTTCACGCCCCATCTCCTGTAGCATCTGACGCGAAATACGGTTGAGTTTGTTGATGGTCTCAATCATATGCACCGGAATGCGGATGGTACGTGCCTGGTCAGCGATGGAGCGGGTAATAGCCTGACGAATCCACCAGGTCGCATAGGTCGAAAATTTGTAGCCACGACGATACTCAAATTTATCGACCGCTTTCATGAGACCGATATTGCCCTCTTGAATCAGATCCAGGAACTGCAGACCTCGATTGGTATATTTTTTGGCGATAGAGATCACCAAGCGCAGATTGGCCTCAACCATCTCTTTTTTAGCGCGCCGAGCTTTGGCCTCACCGATAGAGATTTTACGATTGATATCTTTGATTGCAGGAATAGTCATCCACTGCTCGTCCTGAATCTGTAACAGCTGATGCTGGGCACGACTGATCTCCTCTTCGTGCTCCTTCAAAACTACAGAGTAGGGCTGTTTTGCCTTGATCTGTTTTCCAAGCCACTGTAGGTTCGTCTCATTATCAGGAAAAGAGGTGATGAACTCTTTGCGCGGCATATGGGCTTCGTTAACGCAGATATTCATGATGATCCGTTCATGCATACGCACAGTGTTGATGGTTTTGCGTAGACGCGAGACAAGAAGTATATTGAAATTTGGTGCTAGTTTGAGTTCTAGAAACACCTCGGCCATGTTCTCACGCAGCTCTACCGCTGCGGCATCATCTGCCCCCTTCTTAGCAAGCACGCTTTTGAATCTGTTATAGAGTTTCTGCAGCTTTTTAATACGAATCCGTGCCTCTTCAGGATCAGGGCCCGTATCAACGGGTGTCTCTTCTTCACTCTTGTCGGCGGCAATGCCACCAGGAGGCGGAATAACATCATCCTCTATCTCATTCGGATCAATATAACCGCGAATAAAGTCGGTTAACTTGGCTTCACCCGCTTCAACTTTGGCGTGTGCTTCAAGCATCATAATGATGCTATCGGGGTAGTGAGCAACAGCACTGTTGACCTGACGCAGACCATCTTCGATACGTTTGGCAATCTTGATCTCACCCTCACGAGTGAGCAGCTCGACCGTGCCCATTTCACGCATATACATACGCACTGGATCGGTTGTTCGTCCAAATTCACTGTCAGTTGTTGCCAGCGTCAACCGCGCTGCCGCTTCATCTACCGCCTCATCATCTGTCACCGCTTTGTCTGTCATGATCAGGGTATCTGCATCAGGGGCCACCTCATGCACTGGTACACCCATGTCGTTGATCATATTGACGATATCTTCTATCTGCTCAGGATCGACAATATCGTCGGGCAGGTGATCGTTAACCTCGCGGTAAGTGAGGTAGCCCTGCTCTTTGCCTTTGGCTATCAGTAACTTGATCTGTGACTCTTGCTGTTCGCGACTCATACACTCTTCTCAGTTTCAGGTTATCCACGCGGCTAAA
>CAZEFJ010000338.1:0-1574 GCA_964511465.1 uncultured Hyphomicrobiales bacterium | reverse complement strand
GAATCGCCCGAGTGGACTCCCGCGTGCTCGATGTGCTCCATCACGCCGGCGACGATTGCCTGGCCAGTGAAAGTGGGATGGGCATCTTGCCCGTCGTGTATTTCATTTCTGCTGTTACCTTCCAGTGAAGATGAATTAGAAGGAGAGGTGGAGACGGGCTGGAAGCCCGTCCTACTGGGTTGGGTCTGGGAGACGGGCTGGAAGCCCGCCCCACTAGGAAGAGTTGGTTGAGAATAATCGGCAACGACATCGACGTCGATCTCGACTGCGCCGTCGAGGAATTTGTCGATGAGGATCGGCGCACCGTCGAGGTCGCTGATGCTTAGAGCGTTGGTCATGAAGTGCCGGAGTGCTTGTTCGTCGGGACAGATTTCCATCCCTCGGCCGCCGAGGACATACGACGGGCGGACAAGGACGGGGTAGCCGAGCCGGCCCGCCTCGGCTACCGCTCCATCGAGGCTGGTTGCGATCGCGCCGTCGGGTCGTTTGAGATCCAATTTTTCGAGCATGACGTCGAAGCGTTCGCGGTCTTCTGCGAGATCGATCGAATCGAGGCTGGTGCCTAGGAATGGGACTCCCGCGAGGGCGAGGCCGTGGGCGAGATTGAGCGGGGTTTGGCCGCCGAACTGGATGATGGCGCCTTTGACGGCCTTGGCGTTGCTTGCGCCCTGTGGGCTCGGGGCGTTCAGCCGTTCGATGACGTTGAGCGTGTCTTCGAGTGTGAGGGGTTCAAAGAAGAGCAGGTCGCTGGTGTCGTAATCGGTCGAGACGGTTTCGGGGTTTGAGTTGATCATCACGGCTTCGAAGCCGAGGTCTTTGGCGGCGAAGGCGGCGTGGACGCAGCAGTAATCGAACTCGATACCTTGGCCGATGCGATTTGGGCCGCCGCCGAGGATGATGACTTTTTCTTTGGATGCGTCGCCGCGGAGTTCATCCTCGGCCGGGTGCTCGGTTGCTACGCCGGCGTCGTCGATCTCGGTCCAGCCCCGTTGATAGGTGCTGTAGTAGTACGGCGTGATGGCTTCAAACTCGGCGGCGCAGGTATCGACACATTTGAAGACCGGCGAGACGCCGAGCGATTCGCGGTGACGGCGGACCTTGAGAATCGTTTCGCTGGTGATCGTGCCTAGGTAAAGATTGGCGAGCTGCGCATCTGAATAGCCGAGCGATTTGGCTTTGAATAAAACGTTCTCGGGGACATCATCGAGCGAGGAATATTCGCACAACGTGTCCTCGAACGCGACGAGCTCGGCGAATTGCTCGATGAAAAATGGATCGATGCCGGTCAGTTCATGGATCTGCCCGACCGACCAGCCCATTTTCAGCGCGTAGCGGACGTAGTAGAGCCGGCCCTGGCTGGGGACACCCAGTTTGCGGTTGAGTTTGTCGAGGGGAATCGGCCATTCGATCGGCTGGCCGTCGGCGGTGCGGAGCCCGAGCGAGACGCGGCCGCCGGCTTTTGGATCGCTGGTTGTATCGTCGTCCACTATGGGCTTGGACGCGGGCTGGGGCGCGACAGTTTCAAGCGTTTTGCCGAGTTTTTCGGCGGCCCGGGTCGCGGCGAGCGTCGGCGT
>CAZEFJ010000337.1:0-1582 GCA_964511465.1 uncultured Hyphomicrobiales bacterium | reverse complement strand
CATCGCCGTTTCGGCCCTCGAACGTAAGGAGTCGCGGGGTTCTCACCAGCGGCTCGATTTTGAGCGGCGCGACGACGAGAACTACCTCAAGCACTCGCTGGCCCACTACGTTGCCGGGGGCGGACCCCGTATCGATTACCGGGATGTCGTCATCACCCACTCCCCGCCCGGTGAGCGGGTCTATGGGGGGGAGCAGAAATGAACGAACGTTCTGTCGAACTGGAAATCCTCCGTTACGATCCCGAGAGAGACGACGAACCGCGTTTCCAGACTTACCGGGTGCCCTGTCAGGAGGACTGGGTCGTTCTCGATGCCGTCAACTACGTCAAGGACGAACTCGACCGATCGCTCAGCTACCGCTGGTCATGCCATATGGCCGTCTGCGGCAGTTGCGGCATGATGATCAACGGTGAGCCTATGTTATCGTGCAAGACCTTCATCCGCGACCAGCCCGATAAAATCCGCATCGAACCGTTGGCCAATTTCCCCATTGAGCGCGACCTGGTCGTCGTCATGGACGATTTCATGGACAAGCTTGGCAGCGTCAAGCCGTACCTTGTGCCGCTCGAGAAAAAATCCATCGACGGCGGTTCGTACCTGCAGTCGCCGGCACAACTTAAAAAATTCAAGCAGTATACGCTGTGCATCAACTGCACTCTGTGCTACGCGGCTTGTCCGCAATACGCTCACAATGAGGGCTTCGCCGGCCCGGCGGCGCTGGCGCTGGCGCACCGCTACAATCTGGATTCCCGCGACGTCGGCCGCTCCGCCCGCGAAGACGTGGTCGCCAGCAACGAAGGTATCTGGGAATGCAGCTTCGTCGGCGCCTGCTCGGAAGTCTGCCCGGAACACGTTGATCCTGCCGGGGCCATCCAGCAGACCAAGATCGCCAGTACCGTTGATTACTTCAAAGACCTGATCACACCGGGGAGGGACAAATGAGCAGAAGGCCATTCGTCCGCGCCGTTTCGACCACTTCGTGGTGGCTCGCCCAACCGCGCTACATTCGCTATATGGCGCGCGAGGTCAGTTGCGTTTTTATCGGCGCTTACACCGCTGTCGTCGTCGTTGGACTCGTCCGCCTGGCGCAAGGCGCCGCCGCCTGGGCCGGCTTCATCGAGGCCATGCAAACACCGGCGAGTGTCGCCTTCCATCTGCTCGCCCTGGCCTTCGCGCTCTACCACACGGCCACCTGGTTCAACGTCACGCCAAAGGCCATGCCGGTGCAATTGGGCGAATTCCAACTTCCCGGCATCATTATCATTGGCGCCCATTATGCTGGCTGGGTGGTGGTTTCGGCGTTGATCCTGTTTCTGGCCGGGGTGTAGTCATGGCCCGTTCCAACAAACCCATCGTTTGGTCACTTTTCGCCGCCGGGGGCACTTTCGCCGCCTTCATCACGCCGGTGATGATTTTTGTAACCGGCCTTGCCCTGGCTTTCGGCCTGTTGCCGGTCGAGGCGCTGGCCTATGAACGGATGTTAGGCTTGATCCAGAATCCGATCGGCAAAGGGCTTGTCTTCCTGGCCGTTTTCCTGCCTGCCTGGCACGCGGCGCATCGGTTGCGTATTACCGCACATGAC
>CAZEFJ010000336.1:0-1588 GCA_964511465.1 uncultured Hyphomicrobiales bacterium | reverse complement strand
CAACTTTCAAAATATCACCTTAGAAGGTATGACTCTACCATGATTGCTACATTCAGCCACCTTTTGGAAGGTATGAAAGTAGGTAATACGGAGAAAGGAAAAACTCAAGTGAAGTTGACTACAGAGTTTACTGATGATTTTCTGATACGTATGCACTTTTACCAGGACCAAAAACATTTGAGTGAAGAAACAGCACTCAAAGAGGTTATTGAACAAGTTCCTAAGGAAGATAAAGGAGTTCGAGTATTCGACAAAGGACTTAAAAGTCGAGGTGCTTTTGAAGATTTTGATAATGAGGAAATTCATTTCCTGACACGTATTGCCGAAAACGGACGATACGATATTATTAGGCCATATTCTTACGATGCTACTTTTCAGGATACGGAAGAATTGGAATTTATCGAAGATAACGTAGTCAAACTTTACAAAAGCGGACAGAACAATCCTTGCAAAAATGAATTGCGTCTCATCAAATATCACATCAAAGGAAAAGATAAAATGCTTCTCTTTGTCACAAACCTATGGGATGTCCAAGCATCACAAATAGCGCAAATGTATAAACAACGTTGGGATATTGAAGTCCTGTTTCGGTTCATGAAACAGGAAATGAACCTGACCCACTTTGTGAGTAACGATGCAAATGCAATCCAGGTAATGTTGTACTGTACCATGATTGCTACAATGTTAGTTTTGATTTACAAAAAACGCAACGGCATCAAATCATATAAAAAAGCTAAAATCCGATTTTTCAAAGAACTCTTGTATCTAATTTTATTGGAAGCAATGGAAAATACTGATGAACTTGAAAGGATAAAATCCACGCTAAAAAAATATGTTAAAAGGGAATAGATATTTCTCTTAACACCCCTAATTCATCATTCATCATTCATCATTCCATCATTCCATCATTCCATCATTCCATCATTCCATCATTCCTCATTCCTCATTTCCTCTTTCAATCGGGCAGGTCATACAATGCGAACCGCCTCTTGCTCTGGACAATTCATTTGAAGGTATGGTAATAATGGTGTTTTCGACTTCCGAAGGTTTTTCTTTGCCGTTTGCAAAACGAGTCAATAATTCTTTGGCGTGGATAATCCGATATCCTGCTTTTTTGAAAGCTTTTTCTGTTTTTTGATTACGATCATAAGTAATTCCAATGCCGGGTTTCAGTGCGACAAGATTGCAACCATCAGTCCATTGCTCTCGCTCCTGATAAGGAGATTCGCCATCACCGGATAGGATGAATTCCATTTCCGAATTGATTTCTGACAAAAAGAATTCTTTTACAGAAGAATAAATATTGACGTTGCCATCGTGGCGATACACTTCCACGTTGCTTCCGTTTCCATCAACGATTATTGGTTTGAAAGCAACGATATGATTGGTGTTGATTTGTGTAAAAATGGTATCAATGTGCATAAAAGAACGATCCGCAGGGATATTGATTTGAACGACATTTTTGACTACTTCTTTCTCAAACAAAACCTTTTTTAAAGAGTTGATGGCATGTTGGGTCGTCCTTTCACTTTGGCCGATAAGCAAATAATCTTCGTTGATAATCATGACATCACCCCCTTCGAGAGAA
>CAZEFJ010000335.1:0-1598 GCA_964511465.1 uncultured Hyphomicrobiales bacterium | reverse complement strand
CTGCGTGGCGGAACCCCTCAGGGAGTGGTTGAAAGACTTCCCATTTCTGGGGTTGACCAGTAGCAGCCAGGGTGGCCAAGGTTCGGCCATGGAACGATTGGAAAGCGGCGACCACGTTGTGTTTGCCGCGACCACCGAACTTGCGGGCCAGCTTGATCGCGCACTCGTTGGCTTCAGCTCCGGAGTTGGCGAAGAAGACCTGACCATCGGCCGGAGATCCGTCGCCGATGAGGGTGTCGATGGTGGTTGCCACCTCCATCTTGTTTTCTGACCCGAACAGGTTGGAGACGTGAAGTAGCTTGCTCGCTTGAGCGCCGATGGCTTCGGCCACCGCGGGGTGGGAGTGGCCGAGGGAGCAAACGGCAATACCAGCAAGCCAGTCGACATAGCGCTTGTCGTTGTCGTCATAGAGGTAGGCGCCTTCGCCGCGAACAAATTGCACGGCGGGCCGGTTGTAGTTGGGCATGAGTGGGTAGGTCATGACTGGTCCTCGTTATCGGCGGTGATCATGGTTCCGATGCCTCCATCAGTAAACAGTTCCAGCAGGAGCACGTGGGGGATGCGACCGTCCAGCATGTGGGCACTATTGGCCCCTGCCTGCACGGAATCGATGCATGCGGCGACCTTGGGAATCATGCCGCCTGCGATGATGCCATCATCGGTCAGTTTCTTGAGTTCGCCGACAGTGGCTCGGGTGATGATTGATGTTGGATCGTCGATGTTGGCCAGGAGCCCAGCAATGTCGGTCAAGTAGATGACCTTCTCTGCGTTGAGTGCTCCGGCCAGTGCTCCGGCCACGGTGTCGGCATTGATGTTGTAGGCCTGTCCACTCGTGTCTGATCCGATGCTGGATACGACGGGAATCAGATCTTCGGCCAGGAGTCGTTCGATGATTGATGTCTTGACGTTGACGATCTTGCCAACGAAACCAAGGTCGGGGTCAAGCGGGGTGGCCTCGATGAGGCCACCGTCTTCGCCAGACATGCCAACGGCGTAGGCCCCGTGGGTGTTTATGGCGCCAACAATGTCTCGACCAACCTTGCCCACCAGCACCATTCTGGCCACGTCCAGAGTCTCCGCGTCAGTGACTCGCAGGCCTTCCTTAAAGACTGACTCCTTGCCCAACCGATTGAGCATGTCCCCAATCTGCGGAGCACCTCCGTGCACAACAACGGGTTTGAGACCAACGGAGCGAAGCAAGACGATATCTTCGGCGAAGGTGCGCGAGAGCTCGTCGTCAACCATGGCATTGCCGCCGAACTTGACGACCACGATGGCGCCGCGGAACTGCTGGATGTATGGGAGGGCCTCAATCAGTGCCTTGGTGCGAAGCTCGGGCGAATAGCCACGATCCGTTGCTAGGTCAGTTGTTCGTCTATTCAGAGACTCGGTCATGAGCGGTACCCCGCATTGATGTCGATGTAGCCATGGGTCAGGTCACAGGTCCAGATGGACGCTTTTCCGTTTGCGATACCAACGTCGGCGGTGATGCGTACGTTTTGTTCCTGCAGATGCTCAGTCGCCCGTTCTTCGGAGTAGCCGTCTCGCATGACTCCCCCGGCGGCGCATTGCTCGTCGCCGATCCAGATATTGAGCTT
>CAZEFJ010000334.1:0-1607 GCA_964511465.1 uncultured Hyphomicrobiales bacterium | reverse complement strand
TATAGCGGTTATTCAAAATAAACACCTTGATTGGCAGGCGATATTGTATCGCCGTCGAAATCTCCTGAATATTCATCATCACCGAGGCTTCACCGGCAATATCGATCACTAGCGATTTTGGGTGCGCCAGTTGAATGCCGACAGCGGCAGGCAAGCCATAGCCCATGGTGCCCAGACCACCCGATGTCATCCAGCGGTTGGGCTCTTCAAAGTGATAATGCTGAGCCGCCCACATTTGATGCTGGCCAACTTCGGTCGAGATATATGTATCTTTGTCTTTGGTCAGCTCATACAGCCGCTCGATTGCATATTGCGGCATGATGATATCTTTGCCCTGGACGTAACTCAGGCATTCGCGCGCCCGCCACTCGTCAATCTGACCATTCCATTTGCTCAGCGCAGTTTCGTCAATCTTTGCGGATTTTGCCTTCCAGATACGGATCATCTCTTCAAGAACAAAGGCACAATCGCCAATTATCGGTATATCGACAATGATGTTTTTGTTGATTGACGAGGGGTCAATATCAATGTGGATTTTTTTCGAATCCGGCGAAAACGCATCAATCCTACCGGTAATCCTGTCATCAAAACGCGCACCGATATTGATCATGACATCACAATCATGCATGGCATTATTAGCTTCATAGGTCCCGTGCATGCCGAGCATGCCGAGCCACTCTTTACCCGAAGCCGGAAACGCCCCTAACCCCATCAATGTTGATGTGATCGGGATACCGGAAATCTTGACGAACTGGCGCAGCAGTTTAGACGCCACCGGGCCTGAATTGATAATGCCACCACCGGTATAAAGCAGCGGGCGTTTGGCCTTTGAAATCAGCTCAACCGCCTGACGGATCGCCTGTTGGTCACCCTTCTTCTGCGGGCGATAGGTTTTATGGCCCGAATTGTCAGGAGCAGAATATTTAGCGGTGGCAAACTGCACATTTTTAGGAATATCAATGACCACTGGCCCGGGCCGCCCGCTGGTGGCCACGTAAAAAGCCTCATGCATGGCTTTGGCAAGCTTGTCCGGGTCTTTAATCAGGTAATTGTGCTTGGTGCACGGGCGTGTAATTCCAACAACGTCAGCTTCCTGAAAAGCATCGCTGCCAATCAGATGTGCTGGCACCTGGCCGGTAATGCATACAATGGGAATGGAATCCAAAAGAGCATCAGTTAGACCGGTAACCGCATTGGTGGCACCAGGGCCAGAAGTTACCAGAACAACGCCGGGCTTGCCGGTGGAGCGCGCATAGCCTTCGGCTGCATGCACCGCACCTTGTTCATGACGCACAAGAATATGGCGCAGTTTATTTTGCTGAAAAAGTGCATCATAAATCGGCAGCACCGCACCACCGGGATAGCCGAAAATCACTTCGACACCCTGGTCAACCAGAGCTTTGATGATGATTTGCGCGCCTGTCATTTCCTGTGCCATTTTTAACTCTCCGGCTTCGACAAAATAGTTGTTGTTTTCAATGTGTAACCCTTAATGCCTGACACGAGATGTCTGGAATTGCGGACAGATGTACCTGTAATGAAATTTACGACCAAAATTCTGTAACGTATTGCACACCATACACTGGGCGCGAACATTATCCCGTCAT
>CAZEFJ010000333.1:0-1613 GCA_964511465.1 uncultured Hyphomicrobiales bacterium | reverse complement strand
GGCCCCGAGGCTCATTGCTGACGTTGGACACTAGAATGAAGACATTCCTCGCAATTCATGTAACCACGCTCACCTTTTCCTGTGCCGCTAGAGGTGGACCCCGAAATCCGGACCAGCAGGTAAGTTAAGATTGGCATATGGTTCCTTGGTTGTCTAACCAGGAGGAACCATGAAGAAACGCAGAACGCACAGCGCAGAGTTCAAGGCGCAAGTGGCCTTGGAAGCGCTCAAAGGGATCAAAACGGTCAGCGAAATCGCCCGGGAGTACGAGGTGCACCCGGTCCAGGTAGGCCAGTGGAAGAAGGAGATTGCCGAGCGGCTGCCGGAAGTCTTTGGGCGAAAGCCGGCCTTCGATGAGCAGCGGGCCGAAAAGCAGGAGCAGCGCTTGCACCAGAAGATCGGGCAGTTGAGCGTGGAGGTCGACTGGTTGAAAAAAAAGTGCAGACAATTGGGCCTCCCGCTGGACGAAGCGAGATGATCGATTGGACAGGCCCCCAGGTGAGTATCCGGCGCCAGTGCGAACTGCTGAGTCTGAGTCGGTCCACGGCCTATGAGCACCGTGACGGTCGTCCGGCGGCCGAAGAGGATCTGCGGTTGATGCGGCGTTTGGACGAGCTGCACCTGCTGGACCCGACGATGGGCTCACGCCGTATGGCCAAGGTGTTGCGGCGGGAAGGTGAGGGGGTGAACCGCAAGAGAATGCAGCGCTTGATGCGGACCATGGGCCTGGAGCCAATCTATCCACGCAAGAAACTCAGCCAGCCCGGCCTGGGTCATCGCATCTATCCCTATCTGCTCAGGAACGTGACGATTAGCGAATGCGACCACGTCTGGTGTACGGATATCACGTATATCCCCATGAAAAGAGGCTTTCTGTATCTGGTGGCCATCATGGACTGGCACAGTCGCCGCGTGCTCTCGTGGCGTTTGTCGAATACCCTGGACACCCGGTTCTGTCTGGAGGCCCTGGAAGAGGCTATCGAGCAGACTGGACGAAAACCACGGATATTCAACACCGACCAGGGTTGCCAGTTCACCTCGAAAGAGTGGACGGAGCGAATCGTCGAGCTGGGTATCAGCATCAGCATGGACGGCAAGGGTGCGTGGAGAGACAACGTAATCGTAGAGCGCTTCTGGCGTACGTTGAAATACGAGGAGGTCTACCTGAAGGCCTACACCGATGCCACCGATGCGGCTCATCACATCGGCACGTTCATCGAACGATACAACACCTGGCGACCCCACAGTGCTCACGGGGATCGCGTACCCGATGAAGTTTACGAGGAGGCACAACAAGATGCGGCCTGAAAAAGGTAGGCTCCTTCAAGGAATCAGGGGACGCTGTCCCCCGAACCCCCTGAGATTTTACGCCTGGGGGCTAACCGGAAGGGCGACAAAAGGAAAAGACGACAACCGCGAGGTCATCGCCCTTCCGTATAAGCCACTCGGCACGGCGCTCGGGTTGCGTCTCCGCAGAGCCCTATCCTCCGACCAAGCACCATCAACGCTACGAAAGACTTTTCAACATGTAAAGAACATGGCAGCATCAACCCTCAGTCAAGATCCATGTGCCTAACTTAATCTGGCCGCCCAGTGGTCCGAGTAACGGGTCC
>CAZEFJ010000332.1:0-1614 GCA_964511465.1 uncultured Hyphomicrobiales bacterium | reverse complement strand
CCCTCCGCCGAATCGCCATCGCAATTCGGCCGACCCTCTTCCGCGCGTCGCCGGAGACGGAGAGAGCAATGAAGAGCGAGAGAAAGACACAGCGAGTGGGTGTGTGGCCGTGGTGGGTTTGTGTGTGGGTGTGGTGGGGGGTGGAAGAAAGTGAGTGGTGTGCGGGGGTGATGGAGGTGATGGAGGGAGGGGCAGGGTGTACAGGGGGTACAAATTAAACCGAGAAACAATCAGCGAGCATGGTGTCGAGTGGAACGTTGTACTTGCTCACAGTGTGTAGATGACGGTCGTAAAAATCTCGAAACTTTTGGGTCAGTTTCCTCCGCGTAAACTTTTGGGACAGCAGTTTCTTGAGTAAGGTTGACGTTCGTGCCAGGAAGTCAGAATAAAACATACACGCATTCGCGTATCGTATAAGTTGACCTATCAGTATTCCATATGCGTTGGTGGTACATATGTTTCCGTCCAGGTGGGGGAAATTGACTATCTCGAACGGAAAGTCGTCCCTTTTGTCATACAAAGCGTGTGTTATTTTGTTGTCAGTGAGTGAAATGTCGAGGTCCAAGAATGTGGTGTGAGTGTCGTTTTCGTTCTCTTTGTTGAGAAGCAACTCGGGAGGGTAAATATGGGACATGTACTCTTGCATAACTAGGTCGTTGTTTAGAGTAAACAGATCGTCTATAAATCTACCCGTTTTATTGAACTTTGCAGCGATGTCGTACTGCTTTTCTTTTGTTTTTTGTCGCATGAATCTCCACTCGTATGAGTAGAGGAAAAGGTTGGCGAGGAGAGGAGCACAATCAGTTCCCATGGGGATACCGATGATTTGCCGGAATGTAAATGATCCACATGTCACGTAGATGTGATCAATCAGATATGCTATCATTCTTACAAGTTGTATTGCATTTACGGCAAATGTGCCCTTTCTAGGGCGTGTAGTCCATGCCGCGTATGATGAATATACGCTAATGAACTTCGTCCCCTTTCCAGCGAAAGCCTTTGTTACGACCCACTCCATGGCATCCTTGAGCTTTTGGTGTGGAATGCTTGTGTATAACGTCGAAAAATCATAGGAGGCTACGTTTCGAGCTGAACCTTCGTATTGGTTCAGCGTATCAAGTACTGTCTTCGAGTTTGGTACGACCCAGTAATAGTTGTATTTGGAGTATCGAAGGATACTTCTACAGTATATTTGGTGTTGTCGATCGACCAAAGACAGACATTTTGTTATTATAGAGGACAGCTGTTTTGTTGAGCATCGTTTAGAAGCAGCTATGTAGCGTTGCTTGCTAGGATTTTTGTGTTGCTTTGGTATCCAGTACAAGAAAGGGAGAGTTTTGTTGTCTTCCTCTATGTTTATGTTAAACAAAGCAGCTTGTTCTTCGCAGTTGTTATCTATTAAAGTGTCTGTGTTTTCGTGGACAGGTTCGTACGTGGCATTCCCTTGGTCTTCTATGTTTTCCACTAAGTTTAGCTCATTCATTACTCTCTCAACGTAGAACTTCTTACAGATTACAGCAACGTTTGACGATGCTTTGTCTGTTGGTGTAAGTACATAGTCTCTGTGAAGTGTGTGTACGAGCGCGTGTGTGTGGGGAGTTGTGTTTCAGAGTT
>CAZEFJ010000331.1:0-1619 GCA_964511465.1 uncultured Hyphomicrobiales bacterium | reverse complement strand
CCGGAAACGCTGGTCTTGGTCAGCTTGTCAAGCGGATTGCGCCAGTTGTAGTCGGAAGAACGCAGCCAGAAACCAAGATCATATGGCACGTTCTTGTTGGTTACCCTGAAAATATACTTTCCCGGCTTTAGTTTCAGCACCTTGGCTTTTTTCAGCCTTTGCTCACCGGTCCTGGCGTTTATCGCTTCGCAATCGGCTGTGTTGGTGCTTTTGAAGCCATTATCGACAGCCTCGGATTCGAGAAACTGGCATGGTGTCTGGGTAAGCACTATGACCTCGGCGGAAAAAGCAGGGAAAGCCCCCGTCGCCAATATCATAAATCCCGGCAGTACAAGCTTCCTTAAAAACCCCATCACCAGCCCTACCTAATCAAGCCCCAATACGGGACGCAGCCGAACCCCGACGATATTACCCGGAACCGCCAGCAAAATCCATACCCAGCCATGCAAGCTGGTCGATGCGACGCCGCTGAAAAAGGCCCCGATATTGCATCCGTAGGCCAGTCTGGCGCCGTATCCCATCAACAAACCGCCGATTATTATCGGCACCAGAGAAGCAAGCGGCAGACGCCTCAACGCGCCTGCCTTGCCGGCCAGAGAGGCCGCGACCAGGGCTCCCAGCATGATCGCTATGTCCATCACCGATGTCGTATCGGCAAGGACCGGGCGGGACAGCGACCACTGTTGAAAACCGCCGTTCCAGAACGGGTTTGTCGTGGGATCCCAGCCGATTGCCATGGCTGCCTTGGCCGGCCACAGGGAAAACGCCCAGGTGATCGACCAGGGATGCCCGGCAATCAATAATGTCGCAAGGTTAAGCAACGCCAGAACTATACCGCTCAACATCAACGGCCATGGGCCACGAAAAATATTCTGCCAGGATGGCTTCCAGCCGCCCCACAGATGCCCATGGTTGCGGGCCCCGATAAGTCGCAAGCCGAGATAGACCGCCGCCAGAATGCTCAGTTGCAGAGCCAGCGCCCCCGGCCAGCCAAACTTTTGCGCCAGCGACACGCTGCCGATAGAAGGCAATTGTGACCACCAGTATAAATCAAGACTTCCCCAGAATGACCCGGCAATGAAGAAAAGCAGCACCAGAATCATTCGCACATTGCCGCCGCCGGCGCTGAACAGGGTGCCCGAGGCGCATCCTCCGGCAAGCTGCATGCCGATACCGAAGATAAACGCACCGAACGCCATCGACACGCTTACCGGGGCCAATGCCCCGCCTACGTCACGGCCAAAGGCGGAACCGTTAGCCAGCACCGGAGCAAAAAGCAGCATCGCCACCGCCAGCATTACCAGTTGGGCACTAACCCCGGTTATATCGCCGTTACGAATGGCCCGCCTGTATGAGCCGGTAAAACCGAAAGACGCGTGATAAAGGGCGAAGCCCATCAGCAGTCCGACCCCGAACAACAAAACCTTTCTTGTCCCTATGTCGAAAATCTGCAGGCCCGTGGCAACGACCACGACCAGCGCAAGGACCAGGACCGTAACCTGTACGGGAGGAGAGACTGCGGCGCGGGTGGAACTCATCCTTTGAGGTCGATATATGTTTCATGATCGAACACATCGACCTGAATTACCTGATCGCGGGCGACGGCGGCCAATTCCAGT
>CAZEFJ010000330.1:0-1622 GCA_964511465.1 uncultured Hyphomicrobiales bacterium | reverse complement strand
AATGCACCTGCCAGTGCCTTTGTCGATGGGAAACTTATTCAGGGGATCAAAGAGCATCTCTTTTCGGTGTTACGTGACATTATCTATGTCCACAACGAAATTGAGCACAATAAAAAATTCGACTTAACGACATCCAACGGAATCACTAACGCGATTTTCCATATTTTACGGAATGCAAAAATTGTGCATTCTGTGGAGGATCCGCATCTGGTAGTGTGTTGGGGAGGGCATTCGATCAGTGAAGTTGAGTATCGCTATGCCAAAGAAGTCGGACATCAACTGGGTTTGCGCGCCATGGATATTTGTACCGGTTGTGGCCCGGGAGCCATGAAAGGACCTATGAAAGGGGCAGCCCTTGCGCATGCCAAACAGCGTATTAAAAAGGGCAGGTTTTTAGGTATTACTGAACCGGGCATTATTGCGGCCGAAGCCCCGAATCCCATAGTGAATGAACTGGTGATCATGCCGGACATTGAAAAACGTCTTGAAGCGTTTATTCGTGTTGGACATGGTTGTATCGTGTTTCCCGGTGGGGTAGGGACGTTGGAAGAGATTCTCTATCTGCTCGGTGTCCTGCTTCATCCAGACAATGCTGATGTCCCCTTTCCGCTTATTTTTACCGGTCCTCAAAGTAGTGCAACCTATTTTGAAGCGATTGATTCCTTTATCCGCAATACACTTGGCCCTCAAGCTGTGCAACGGTATGACATCATCATTGATGATCCTAGCCGAGGGGCCCATGAAATGACGACAGGCATCCATGGTGTACGGGAATTCCGAAAGAAAACCCATGATGCGTTCTACTTTAACTGGCACTTGAGGATTGATCCTGAATTTCAACAACCGTTTGAACCGACTCATGAGTCCATGGCACAATTGGATCTCCATACGGATCAACCGGTCCATATGTTGGCGGCGAATTTGCGTCGGGTGTTTTCAGGTATTGTGGCTGGCCATGTGAAGACTCAAACGCTTAATGCCATTGAACAACATGGTCCATTTAAAATTTACGGCGATCCCACAATTATGAAGTTAATGGATGACCTGCTGGAATCTTTCATCAAACAAAGCCGCATGAAAATAGATCAATACGATTTCAAACCGTGCTATGAAATCATTGGTTAGCCGTCGAACCTAGAACTTTATTCTCCGATACGTTAAGCCTTCCTCATCCTGCTGCTACTTGGGAATGCTACACCGGGAATGTTGAAAAAAGCCGCCAGCTGCGGTCTCGCTTTTTTGCCGTGCTCACGTACTGAGAGTACGTTCCGCGTGTCAAAAAGCCTGCGGCCTTGCTGGACGGACTTTTTTGAACATTCCCATGTCTGTTGACGCCAAGAGTCTTTCAGGAATTTCTGGGCCATGGAAGTGAGATATTCAATAGGTTCACAACCTCAAAACGATCTGATATCACGCATTGCGGCAGAACCCATGATTTGAGGACGACTGTCCCCATAGCAAGCAGGCCTAAGCGGTCCGTTCTTCCTTACGCATTGGCCATCTTTTTGAGTGTCTTTCTGTTCTTTCAAGTCGAGCCAATTATTGCTCGATATATCCTACCCTGGTTCGGAGGCACACCGGCGGTCTGGACCACGTGCATGCTCTTCTTCCAGGTCTTTCTC
>CAZEFJ010000329.1:0-1626 GCA_964511465.1 uncultured Hyphomicrobiales bacterium | reverse complement strand
AGGCGTGATTTATATTGAGAGTGTGGCGAATCCCTATAAAAAACCCCGCTTAAAGCGGGGTTTTGTTATTTTATTTTAGCTTCTTTATAGATGACATGCTTACGGGCAACAGGATCATATTTCTTCATCTCTATTTTGTCTGGACTGGTGCGTTTATTTTTGGTCGTAGTGTAGAAATGACCGTTATTCTCAGAAGAGACGAGTTTAATTTTTTCGCGCATATTATTTTACCTTAGTTCGCTTTGCTACGAGCTTTAATGTCAGTAAGGACACTTTCGATGCCATCTTTGTCGATAATACGTAAGCCTTTTTTGCTGACGCGCAACCTGACCCAACGGCTCTCACTTTCAATCCAGAATCGTCTAGATTGCAGATTAGGCATAAAACGGCGTTTCGTTTTGTTATTTGCGTGGGAAACGTTGTTGCCAGCCATAGGACGTTTGCCCGTTACTTCACATACTCGTGACATGATTCTTCTCGTCGTTCATAATAAAAAAAGAGCGCGGATTGTACATGGATTAAACTCTGAATCCAAGCATTAGCATGATACTAGTCTGGTTTCGTCTGCTCTTGTTGCAATTGCCAAACTTATAATAAACCACGCTCAGCAAGTGATATCGCATCGCCACTACCAATAATCAGGTGATCCAGCACCCGTACATCGACTAAACGCAGCGCTTTTTTCAATTCCTGTGTCAAATTAATATCGGATTGGCTAGGCTCGGCTACGCCAGAGGGGTGATTATGCGACAGGATGACTGCAGCGGCATTATGTTTCAATGCTGTTCGAACCACTTCTCTCGCATGAACCTGAGCGCTATCAATGGTTCCTCTGAAAAGCTCTTCAAAACTGATTAATCGATGACGATTATCAAGATAAAGGCAGGCAAACACCTCATAAGGGTAGGCGCGCAACTTTAAAGTTAGAAATTCACGCGTTTGTTCAGTGCTAGTAAACGCATCTCCAATCTCCAATTCTGCTTGTAAGTAACGTCGACCAAGCTCTATAGCGGCTTTTATCTGAACATATTTGACCATGCCAAGACCTTTTGTCTGACAAAATTGTCTTTGATCGGCATCAATAAGTTGGCGAAGACCTTGAAACTTATCTAATAATTCTCGTGCTAAACCCGTCGCAGATAAGCCTTCGCGGCCGGTTCTAAGGAAAATGGCAAGTATTTCGGCATCAGACAGGGCGGCAGGCCCTTTTTCTAATAGTTTTTCTCTAGGTCTTTCATGGATAGGCCAGTCGGATATGGGCATCTGTAACACTCCTTGTTACCGTTACTTTTTAATGAATGTAAGTACATGCTTAATATGTACGTTACTTGGAACAATAATAAGGTAAAATCAGGTATATATGTATCAATTAAGTGGAAAACGACTTTTATTAGGTGTGACGGGCGGTATTGCGGCTTATAAAGCTGCTGTATTGCTGCGTTTGTTACAGAAGAATGGCGCGGACGTTCGTGTTGTCATGACGCGTAGTGCTACTGAATTCATAACACCTTTAAGCTTCCAGGCCTTATCAGGAAAACCTGTGCATACGGAATTACTAGATCTGGCAACGGAATCCGCAATGAGCCACATCGAATTGGCGAGATGGGCTGATTTGATTTTAATTGC
>CAZEFJ010000328.1:0-1632 GCA_964511465.1 uncultured Hyphomicrobiales bacterium | reverse complement strand
TCGACTTGCCGGCCCCGTTGGATCCGATAAGGGTTACGATCTCGCCTTCCTCGACATCGACATCGACCCCGCGCAGGGCCTCTATCTTTCCGTAGAAGGTATGAACGCCGGAAACGCTGAGGAACGCCATCGGTTTTAATCCTCGCCAAGATAGGCACGGATAACCGCGGGGTCGGCCTTGACCTGTCCGGGGCTGCCTTCGGAAATTTTGCAGCCATAATCGAGAACAATTATATGGTCGGAAATCTCCATAACCACACTCATGTCATGTTCGATCAAAAGCAGACAAATCCGGTGCCGGTCGCGGATAAAAATCATCAGTTCATTAAGCGCGGATGATTCCCTGGGATTAAGACCCGCCGCCGGTTCATCCAGACACAGCATTACCGGATCGGAACACATCGCGCGGGCAATTTCCAGCCGCCTCTGGTCCCCGTATGGAAGATTTCCGGCCTGCCAGTCGGCCCGGTGGGTAAGCCCTATCCTGTCCATCCAGTAGCGGGCCTTGTCAACCGCCAGGGCTTCGGCTTTTTTGTAGCGTCCCAGACCAAGCAATCCGGCAAGGGAAAAAACCGATGCCCGCATCAAGACGTTGTGCTGTGCGACAATCAGATTTTCCAGCACCGTCATCTTGGCAAACAGCCGGATATTCTGAAAGGTCCGCGCCACCCCGGCCCTTTGCCCGATCATATACCCCTCCATCCGCTCAAGGTACATCGGACCGTTGCGTGGATGATTCAGCCGCAATTGCCCGACGCTGGGACGGTAAAACCCGGTCAGGCAATTAAAGGCGGTGGTCTTGCCGGCCCCGTTGGGACCGATAATCGAAGTTATACTGGCGTCCGCCGCCTCAAACGATATGTCGTCAATTGCAACCAGCCCACCGAAGCGCATGGTCAAATGTTCGACCACCAGCAAGGGGGCGGCATTTTTTTGCGCGGGCTGGTTCATCCGCCTCCGTCCTCCTTTGGATTTAGGCGGATTGTCGGCTCGCGGTGAGAGAGCAGACCGGACGGTCGCAAAATCATGATCAAAACCATCGCACCGCCGAAGGCAAGCATCCGGTACTGTTGAAGTTCGCGAAAGAATTCAGGCAGACCGATCAACAGGACAGCGGCGAAGACCACGCCCATCTGACTTCCCATGCCGCCGAGAACGACGATGGCCAGGATTATTGCCGACTCTACGAAGGAGAAACTTTCGGGGCTGATGAAACCCTGCCTGGTGGCAAAGAAAGAACCGGCAAATCCGGCAAACATAGCGCCGATAGCGAACGCGCTAAGTTTGGTGTTGCGAGGATTTATGCCCAGCGACCGACAGGCTGTTTCATCTTCGCGCAATGCTTCCCAGGCCCGGCCCACCGGCAGCTTGCGAATCCTGAGAGTGAATATATTGACCGCCATCGCCATAATCAGAATCAGGTAATATAAAAAGACGATACGATCGATGGATGAATATTCCAAGCCAAAGAAACCGTGAAATGTTTCCACCCCCGGCGGCGCCGAGCGCTTGAATGGAAGTCCGAAAAAAGTAGGACGTGGAATGCCTGAAATACCGTCCGGCCCATTGGTTAGGTTGTACCAGTTGAGAAGAACAATGCGCACCATCTCGCCAAAGCCAAGGGTTACGATG
>CAZEFJ010000327.1:0-1634 GCA_964511465.1 uncultured Hyphomicrobiales bacterium | reverse complement strand
CCCATGCCCTCACAAAAAGAGGAAAAGTCTCCCTCCCCGAGAAACCGGCGCGCTGAATTGACCAGAGTTGTGTGGGTCAGCCGAGCCAAGGCCGAGCCCAGAGAAATTCTGGCGACACCTGCATTGGCAAATTCGGCCACGGCGAACTTTGCGAAGGGTCCGGCAGCAAGTGCATTAACCGGGCCAGACACCTCGCGGCAGATGCGGGCAAGTTCCTCCATGGACGGTGGCATCGGCGCATAGAGCGCGTCGGCCCCCGCCGCCCGATAGGCCTTGAGGCGACGAATTGCTTCATCCGTGTCGTATTGGCAATGCATTATGCCATCAGCGCGGGCGGTAAGAACAAAATCCCGACCGGTTTTGGCACTGCATTGTTTTGCCGCATCTGCCGCGGCTTCAATACGGGCGACTGAGTCGGAAAAGTCGTAAGGGCGAACCGAGGGAAGTTGAATATCTTCAATGCAGCACCCGGCAAGCCCAGCTTCGTGAGCCAGTATTATAGTCTGAGCCACCTCTTCGGGGCTATGACCATAACCGTTCTCAAAATCTCCACTCACCGGCAGGCCGGTGCAATTCGCCATTGCCACTGCATGTTCAAGGGATTGCTCGCGGGTGACTTCGCCCATGTCCTTGACGCCAAGCGTAAACGCATGGCCGGCCGAAGTTGTGGCCAGCGCTTTGGCGCCAAGCGCCGCCAGAACTTTTGCTGATCCCAGGTCCCAGGCGTTGGCCAATATGAAAGGCGTACCTGGCTGATGCAATTCCCTGAAAGAGGTGGCGCTCATCTTGTTCTCCGGTTTGTCCGCAAGGGACACACTTGTAGATCAGGGCTATAGCACAGGCAAGAAACAGGCTTTGCGCAAAAGACATGTACTGATAGGAAAAGACAGCAGAGCCGGGGAACAAAGCACGTGAGTTACAAAAAACACGATATGGGTTTTCTTGAAGGCAAGCGTCTGCGGCGTCTTCGTCAAAGTGGCTGGTCGCGGGAGCTCGTCCGGGAGAACACGCTGACACCCGCTGATCTGATTTATCCGATTTTTGTGACAGAAGGCGAGAATGTCCGCGAACCGATCGGGTCCATGCCCGGCGTGTTTCGGCTCTCGGTCGACAGGGCAGTTGAAGAAGCCAAAGCGGCGCGGGCCGAGGGCATCCCCCTTTTGGCCCTGTTCCCCAACACCCAGAGCGAGCGGCGTAGCGAGGATGGAGCCGAGGCACTCAGCCCGGATAATCTTACCTGCCGGGCTCTGAGGGCGATCAAAGATGCTGTCCCGGAGATTGGCCTGTGCGCCGATGTGGCGCTGGACCCCTATACCAGCCACGGCCATGACGGGGTGATGGAGGGGGAAACCATTCTCAACGACGAGACTGTGGAGATACTGGTCAATCAGGCGCTCAATCAGGTGCGTGCCGGGTGCGATGTGATTGCGCCCTCGGACATGATGGACGGGCGGGTTGGCGCCATCCGGCGGGGCCTGGACGCACAAGGATTTGAGAATACCATCATCATGGCCTATTCGGCCAAATATGCTTCGGCCTTTTATGGCCCTTTTCGAGACGCAATCGGCTCAGAGGGCCGCCTGAGGGGCGACAAGCGCACCTACCAGATGGATTATGCCAACATCAACGAAGCC
>CAZEFJ010000326.1:0-1643 GCA_964511465.1 uncultured Hyphomicrobiales bacterium | reverse complement strand
TGGCGGCTTGGTATTCGGGGCTGTCGTAACAGGCCTGTGCGGTTGCCAGATCGGCGAACTCCAGAACCACGGTGCGTGGATGACTGCTGCCTTCCATTACGGTTTGTGCCCCGCCACGGACGAGGAATTTCGCGCCGTATTTCTCAAAGGCCACGGCATTGGCGACGCGGTAATTTTCATAAGCGTCAGCGTCGTGGACAACGATGTGACCAACCCAATATGCTTTTGCCATATTAATGCTCCTTATACCAACCGTGAGGATTCGATTGCCGCATTGATAAAGCTTGCGAACAACGGGTGCGGATCGAACGGTTTTGATTTCAGTTCGGGGTGGAATTGCACGCCGATGAACCACGGGTGATCCTTCCATTCGACGATTTCAGGCAGACGGCCATCGGGCGAAATGCCAGAGAACCGCATGCCTTGCGCCTCGAGCGCTTCGCGGTATTTCATATCGACCTCGTAACGGTGGCGATGGCGCTCCTCAATCGTAGAGCTGCCGTAAACCTCGGCCACTTTGGAACCTTCGGCCAATTGTGCCGTATAAGCGCCCAGCCGCATGGTGCCGCCTTTGTCATCGTCCACTTTTCGGGCGATTTTGTGGTTGCCCTGCACCCATTCCTTGAGGTGGTACACAACAGGGGTAAAGCGTTTGCCGCCAGCCTCGTGATCGAACTCTTCACTGCCTGCATCCTTAATACCCGCTAGATTGCGCGCACCTTCAATCACCGCCATTTGCATGCCCAGACAAATACCCAGATAGGGCACCTTGCGGGTGCGGGCAAATTCGGCGGCCTTTATTTTACCCTCGGTGCCGCGTTCGCCAAAGCCGCCTGGCACAAGGATGGCATCAAACCCTTCCAGATGGGCGGCGGGGTCTTCGGTGTCGAACACCTCGGCATCGACCCATTCAACATTGACCTTCACACGGTTGGCCATGCCACCGTGCGTTAATGCCTCGTTGATGGATTTATAGGCGTCGCCCAACTGGGTGTATTTGCCGACAATGGCGACTTTGACTTCGCCCTCGGCATGGAAAATCCGGTCGGCCACATCATCCCAGCGTGACATTTCGGGCAGCGGGGCGTCGGTGATGCCAAAGGCGTTCAGAACGGCGGTATCCAGCCCTTCGCGGTGATAGGCAATCGGGGCCTCGTAAATTGATTTCAGATCGTAAGCGGCAATCACGTTTTCGATCCGCACATTACAGAACTGGCCAATTTTGGCGCGTTCCTTGTCGGGGATCGGATGTTCAGAGCGGCACACCAGCACGTCGGGCGCGATGCCGATCGAGCGCAGTTCTTTGACAGAGTGCTGTGTCGGTTTGGTTTTGAGTTCGCCCGCCGCCGCCAGATAAGGGATCAGGGTCAGGTGCATGAAAATGCATTCGCCGCGCGGTTTATCCTGGGAAAACTGGCGGATCGCCTCAAAGAACGGCAGCGCTTCGATGTCGCCTACCGTGCCGCCAATTTCACAAAGCATGAAATCGACTTCGTCCTCTCCAATGCTGATGAAATCTTTGATTTCATTGGTGACATGCGGGATCACCTGAATGGTTTTGCCCAGATAATCGCCGCGGCGTTCTTTTTCCAGCACAGTGGAATATATCCGGCCCGAGGAAACGGAATCGGTGTTGAGGGCCG
>CAZEFJ010000325.1:0-1643 GCA_964511465.1 uncultured Hyphomicrobiales bacterium | reverse complement strand
AGGCAGGGGATTCTCGTCCAGTGCATCCAGCGCTTCGCCGAACCCGGACAGTTCCCGGAATTCTGCCAGCGCCTGTTGCGGCGAGATGTATTGCAGGCTGTCCACTTCCGGCCAGCGCGCGAGTTTTTTCTGCAGGCTGTCGATCTGCTGTTGCGACACGGACTGGTGCAGGAACAATGACAGGTTGGCGCTGCCGTCCCACTGGGTGCTCAGCCGTTGCAGGTTGCCGGTCAGCAGGTACAGCCCGGAGGGCAATGCCAGCGCAATACCGATGACCGCCGCGGTCATAAACGAGGCCAGTGGCGCACGGTACAGGCGTCCCAGGCTGCTCAGCGACACCTGGATGTGGCGCAACAGCCAGTTATGCAGGAACCCCGGCAGTCTCATGCGGCGGCGTGCGCCCCGTCGCTGACCAGCCGTCCCTGGTGCAGGCGCAATTGGGCGTAGGGCAGTTGTGAAATCAGGTCGAGGTCGTGGCTGGCGATCAATACCGAGACGCCAACCTGGTTGAACTGTTCGAACAGGTGCATGATATCGCGCGAAAGATCCGGGTCGAGGTTGCCGGTGGGTTCATCCGCCAGTAACAGTGGCGGCTTGTTGACCACTGCGCGTGCGATGCCGACACGCTGCTGTTCGCCGCCCGACAGGGTGATGGGCAGTGCGCGTTCCTTGCCCAGCAGCCCCACCTTGTCCAGTGCGGCGCGCACCCGGCGGCGGATGTCCTGGTGCCGGTAGCCGGCAATGACCAGTGGCAGTGCCACATTGTCGAACACGGTGCGATCGAACAGCAGGCAGTGATTCTGGAAGATCATGCCTATTTTTCGCCGCAGGTAGGGTACCCGGCGTTTCGGTGTGCGCGACAGGTTTTCACCGTCGATGAACAATTGACCGCGCGTGGTGCGTTCCAGCAGTGCAATCAGTTTCAGCAATGTGCTCTTGCCGGCACCGGAATGTCCGGTCAGAAATGCCATGGCGCCGGAATGCAGGTGAAAGCTCACGTTTTGCAGGGCATCCCTGCCTTCAGGGTAGCGTTTGCAGACATTATCGAAGCGGATCATTTGTCGTTGCTGTTCTCGAACAGGGCATCGACAAAATCAGCAGCGCTGAACGGCCGCAGGTCCTCGATGTTTTCACCAATGCCGATGAAACGCACCGGAATGCCCAGTTGTTTGGCAATGGCGAAGATAATGCCACCTTTGGCCGTGCCGTCCAGCTTGCTGAGCGAGATACCGGTCAGGCCGACAGCGGCGTTAAATTCCTGTGCCTGGTTGAGCGCGTTCTGGCCGGTGCCGGCATCCACCACCAGCATGATTTCGTGTGGTGCATCCGGGTCCAGTTTGCCCATCACACGTTTGATTTTTTTGAGTTCTTCCATCAGGTTGGACTGGGTGTGCAGGCGCCCGGCGGTGTCGGCGATCAGCACGTCGATGTGGCGTGCCTGCGCGGCTTGCAAGGCGTCGAAAATCACCGAGGCGGAGTCCGAACCCTGCTGTTGTGCGATGACCGGTATGCTGTTGCGTTCGCCCCAGGCCTGCAACTGCTCCACCGCCGCGGCGCGGAAGGTGTCACCGGCGGCCAGCATTACCGAGCGCCCTTCGTCCTGCAGGCGACGGGCGATTTTGCCGATGGTGGTGGTTTTGCCG
>CAZEFJ010000324.1:0-1647 GCA_964511465.1 uncultured Hyphomicrobiales bacterium | reverse complement strand
CCCTTTCGCGGCCCGGCGGATGAATACAACAAAACCTTCACCCCGGAACAATTCGGCGAGCGCGTGGCCAGTATCTTCAAATCGCGCACCCAAAAGGATATCTGGATGGGTTCTTGGTAGAAAAAATACACCCCTAATTTTTAAGACACACGCTTGAACTAGCCTCTCGATGCGACATAAATACTATTAGGTTTGATATGGATAACTACAATAGATTGAGGCCATTTACAGAGATAGAAGCTTGCGAATGTAGCAACATTACAGGCCTTCTGCTCGTCTATATTCTCACAGACAACCCTATACACTGTCTGAAGTGTAAAAATGAAATCGATCCGGAACGACTTATGTTGTCGACGAGATTGGTTGATAAAATTGCTGATTGTTTTAGAACTAACGGTTCTCTTGAAGAATTATGGTTGGATTCTGGAGAGTATGAATTTTGGGCAAAAGAGAAGCTCCTTGACCCTAAAGGCCAAGTGAACATTCAGGGCATGTCTATTGCCAAAGAACTGTCAGAATCATGGCCAACATATTATTGGTGGTTCCAGGATGAGGAGGATGGTATATCGGAAACCTGTCCTAATTGTGGAGAAAATTTAGATGAAGAAGTTATTTTTGAAAAAAGAAAGTGCAAACAATGTCGAGTTCTTGCGTAAAAATATTTATAAATAATAGTTTGGGATATCAATGATTGTGGCGTTGTACGTACTCATCAACAAGATGTCGAATCATTCGTTGATATGGCACCTTGTTTTTCTTTGCCTCTTTCTTGAAAAACTCCAGGCTTTCCTTACTCAAGGCCAGTGTCACTTTTGTAGTTTCTTCACGGGGAACCAGTTGCGAAGGCGGCGGCAAAAAATCTTTCACCCGCGTGAGCTTTCCAACCGGATTATCTGTCGATGTCGTTTTCTTTTTCATAGTATTAGACAATCGCAGCACACAAATGATTTTCAAGAAAATTACAATTGCGTTGCGGGGTTTTCCCGTCCCAAAATTCGCATAATAACAATTTCATTGGGATCAACTCGGTAATAAATCGAATGTGAGCCACACACCGTCCGGCGATAACCTGTGTGAATATGGTCGACAGCGGGATAAAGCAACGGGGTTTCGGCCAGGACAGAAAATCGATGCTTGAATTGGTCACGGTATCGGTTGGATTGAGCAACTCCAAAATGCTCATCTCCATATTGAGCGATCACTATCAAGTCTTCTTTTGCGGCCTCCGCAAGTCGATAATCAGGCATGTTTCGACTTATGGCGTTTCCTGGCTTCTTCCCATATTTCTTCTACAGAGAGATCACTAAAACCGCTCTGCTCACCCTCAATCAACGCCTTGCGGATCGCCTCAATCTCGGCGGGGGTTTCTTGCTCTCGAATTTGCCGCTCGCGGATCAATTCACGAACGACTTCGCTTTCGTTGCCGAAATGTCCGGTTTTAATTTGCGCTTTAATCCAGCCGTCTTGCTGGTCCGTGATTGATATACTTTTTTTGACCATTGGCATTTTTTACCCTCTGAGGTACAGGTGAAAATATCCTACTAAGTAGTATAATTGCCCCACCCCATTTGCCAAGCTTTTTTTCCTATAGATTTAAACAACCTCACTTCTCATACTCCGCGTCATCGAGGTCTTCTTCCTCATCCA
>CAZEFJ010000323.1:0-1647 GCA_964511465.1 uncultured Hyphomicrobiales bacterium | reverse complement strand
TTGAGCGGGCCGATGGAACCGTGGTTGAACTCGGCCCCACCGGCAAGGTCGAATTAAACGCGGGCGATGTTTTTTTGATAAAAACACCTGGCGGTGGGGGCTTTGGACGATGAACGGAAAAACCATGCTTATAGTAGTGGAATGCCCCTTGGTATGAGCGTAACCTGTTGTACTTCCGGGGAAAAGGCTAGCCGGATGAGCTAGGCGCCAATGAAATCGGTAAACGTATTAGTCATTGAGGACGAGGACTTTGCCGCCAGTTTCGTCCGCCGTGTGCTTGACAGGTTGGGTGTCGGCAATGTGATTAATGCGGCCACTGGTGCAGCCGCTCTTGAGTTACTGCAAAAGACCGACATCAGGATTGATATTTTCATCTGCGACCTTGAAATGCCGGAGATGGGCGGATACGAGTTTATCCGCCGTATCCGCTATGGCACCGTGCCCAGGTACAAGGGAATTCCGATCCTGGTGCTGACCGGCAGGGATACGGAAAAAAATGTAAAAAAATCACGTACTCACCGGATCAACGGTTTTATCGTTAAACCGCCCAGGGCCGACGAGCTGGAACATCATATGCGCAAGGCACTCGGGCTATGAGTAACAGGGTGGTGATGGCGGGAAAACCCAAGTGCTTCGTACTGTTGGCCGCTTTAATATTCATCGCCTTTGGCAGACAGGCGCTGTCGGCAGAACGGCTGGTTCTGGTAACGCCGACCAACACCGTCGATACGGTGATTAGCGAAGTTATCCTTAGGGAGGCCTACCGTCGGCTTGGAATCGATATCGTAATCAAGAAATATCCGGGCGAAAGGGCTATCCGGATGGCAAACCTTGGCAAGGTGGATGGAGAAGTCCAGCGAATTGACGGTATCAACGCCAATTATCCTAATTTGATCCAAATCCAGCCTCCAATTAACTACATCGAAGGTGTCGTTTTTTCCAAGTCGGTGACATTTAAGGTTGATGGCTGGGAAAGTTTGCGTCCCTACCGGATAGGAATTATCCGGGGAATTAAATTTGCCGAAGCCAATACCGTCGGCATGAAAGTGTCGTCCGTCAGTGACTATGCGGCTCTGTTCAACATGCTCGATAAAAACAGATTTGATATAATCGTCTCACCCAGACTGAATGGGGAATATCAGATTAAACAGCTGGGCGTTAAGGGTTTGCGCGAGTTGTCTCCGTCTATAATGCGGTTCGATCTTTTCCATTATCTGAATAAAAAAGACAAAGATCTGGTTCCGGCTATTTCAAAAATATTACGAAGTATGAAAGAATCAGGAGAGCTTGAAAGCATTCGTCGCCGCGTAATTTCCGTTTTGCTGGATCGTGCCGAGAAAAAGTTGCCAATATGCGACAAAGACTATGCCTGTTTCGAGAACAAGCCGGACTGAAATATTGATGAAAAGCGTTTTGACGTTCCCCCTAAAACTTAATCCATTTTAAGGTTAGTGTTTTCGTTATTTTTCCGGAGGCACCAAAATGAAGAGTCGATTTTCAGACGAGCAGATTATCGGGATTTTAAAGGAGCACGAAGCCGGTATTACAGTGAAAGAGTTATGCCGGAAGTACGGCATGTCAGATGCCACATATTATATCTATGGACTGTTCTCCCTTTGCAAGCAGAAACTTAAACGGCTTGAACCT
>CAZEFJ010000322.1:0-1657 GCA_964511465.1 uncultured Hyphomicrobiales bacterium | reverse complement strand
CATGGGGTGAAAAAGGCGTCGGTCCCGGCCAGTTTGATGATCCTACCGGTATTGCAATTTCCGGCAGCGAGGTTTTTGTGGCTGACGCCCGTAACAATCGCATTCAGGTTTTTGATCTAAATGGAGAATTCTTACGGACCTTTGGCTCGGCCGGCAACGGGCCCGGTCAACTGGGTCGACCCATGAATTTGACGATTGCCAATGGTGAGCTTTTTGTGCCGGAATATTTCAACGACCGGGTGCAGGTGTTCAGCCTTGATGGTAAATCAAAACAGATTATTGGCAGTGCCGGTAGTGGCCCCGGTCAATTCAAAGCCCCCGGCGGAGTTGCGGTCGGCGCTGACGGTCTGATTTATGTCGCTGACTTTTACAACCACCGCATAGAAGTTCTAAAACAGGATGGCACATTCGTTCGCCAGTCTGGCACGACCGGCAAGGCTGGCATCTGGGCCGGGCAATTCGGTTATCCGACAGACGTCAGCGTGTCGGCAAATGGGAAACTTTATGTGGCCGATGGGTATAACGACCGGATACAGGTCTTTGACTCCACAGGAAAGTTCCAGTTTAAATGGGGTGGACCATTTGCACTGAATATCTTTGGCCCGTTCAATGGCTGGTTTACAACGGTCACCAGTGTGACAACCGACAACAAAGAAAATGTTTTTGCCGCTGATTTCTACAACCACCGAATACAAAAATTTGATGCGACAGGCCAGTTTCTCGTTAGCTTTGGCAGCAAAGGTTCCGGCTCAGGAAAATTCTTTTACCCCATCGCCATGGCCGTTGCCGATGATGGCAGCGTTTTTGTCGCTGATTTTGGCAATAACCGCATACAAAAATGGCAGCAAAACCGCAAAAATTAGTCGGGTAAAAGTTGGTGAGTATAGCCGGTAACCGAAATTTCCGGGACGGGCCTTGGAGTGGGTGGCTGGGGCGGCAGGATTCGAACCTGCGCTCTTTGGCATCAAAAGCCACTGCTTTACCAGCTAAGCTACGCCCCAAGACCGCGAGCAAACGAACACCAAATGAACCTTTGCAAGCGCCGCGCACAATAGCGATTGATTTAGTATTCTGCAATGCCTGATTTTGACATTTTTTGCTTTTTTTGACCGTGTGAAAACAGCTTCATCCGTAAAGCGTTTCAGACACCAAAAAATGGATGGTCGCTACTATAAAAGCACATCACCTGCATCAAAGTCGGCCAGCAAGAAGCTGCGGATAGTCAGCGTATCACCGCCAAAGGTTACGTCCACCTGCGCCCCGTTTTGGACGGCATTGGCCAATACATCAATGTTGAAGTCAACAAAGCCGCGGGTGCGCAGATCTATGAGGTCGGTGCCGTTGGTGAAGTCGAGGATGATGTCTTGTTGGCTGCCCGCATTGAAGACGAAGGTGTCTGTTCCCGAACCGCCGGTCAGCAGGTCACGCCCTGCGCCGCCGAACAGGAAGTCGTTGCCGTCGCCACCATCGAGATTGTCATTTCCGGCCTGACCACGCAAAACGTCATTATTGCGCAGACCATTAAGGGTGTCGTTGCCATCGCCGCCAAATAATTTATCATTGCCGCGGTTGCCATTGAGGATGTCGTTGCCGGCGTCGCCGAACAACAGGTCATTTCCGTTGCCGCCATTTAGCGCGTCGTTGTGATCACCGCCAT
>CAZEFJ010000321.1:0-1714 GCA_964511465.1 uncultured Hyphomicrobiales bacterium | reverse complement strand
GGCAAAACGAAACCGGCGGGCAAAACGAAACCGGCGGCCAGGGAAGATGCCGACAAAGATACCTTCCGCAAGGTGAAAGACGCTGACCTTGATCGCGATTTGTTCGATCGCAATATGGCGACGATAAAAAAATATTTTCCCGCCATCCATCATAAGCTTTCGGCCATAGAGCAAACCCAAACCCACCTGATCGTCAATGATGACGGCGATTACGACATTGAATTTCGCGGTGACCGGTTCTATGGCACCGCTTCGATGAAGTGGGCCGAGGAACGGGTAAAGGATTTTTACAAAAAAACCGGCCTAAAGCGGCTGGAACTTTCTCCGATCAGCACCGACAATCTGGACCGGGATTCCAATCTGACGGTTTATCGGGTCATGTACAGGGGAACAAAAGACCTTGGCATGGCTTTCGCCGATCATATTATCGGCAATGAATGCTTTCATTTAGTCGTTTTCGGCGTCGGTCTCGGTGATCATATCCCGCTATTGGAGAAAGAAACATTCTGCCAGCACCTTGTCCTGGTGGAGCCGAATTTGGAATTTCTCTACCTCTCCATGTTTACCTTCGATTGGCAGGGGCTTTTTAAGGATTTTAAAGATAACTCACGGGAAATCACTCTTATAGTTTCCGATAACTATTTGTTCATGGCGGATAACATCAGGTCATGGATGCGTTTTCTTGGGGCCTGTTTTATTGAGGGTTCTTATCTGCTTGAGGCTTATTCCAACTCGCCCATGCAGGCGGCGTTCAATGAGCTGTTGGACAATCCTAACCTGTTTATTGTCGGTTTCGGGTTTCTTGAAGACGAAATGGACATGATACGCAATTCCTATTGTGCCCTGGAAAAATTTGAGGGCCGATACTATAAGAAATGCGACCGGATGACGCATATTCCTACGTTTGTCATCGGGGCAGGGCCGTCACTTGATAACGATCTTGAGATGATCCGGAAAAACCAGGATCGGGCGATTATAATTTCCTGCGGAACCGCACTCAGGATCCTGCTTCATAATGACATTGTTCCAGACTTTCATATGGAGATGGAGAATGTCCCGGTAGTCGCCGACCTGTTGTCAACCCTGAAGGATAAATTTGACTTTTCAAAGACCATACTGATTGCTTCGAACACGGTCGATCCAAGGGTTCCGCCGCTGTTTGATCGTGCCATCGTTTATTTTCGCGGCGGACTGTCTTCATTTTCAATTTTCTCGCTGGGTACGCATACAAACATACCATGTTCAATGCCGACGGTTTCAAACCTTGGATTTTCGTTCGCTCAAGAGATCGGATGCCGGGAAATATACCTGTTCGGTGTCGATTTGGGCGCACGTGATCCAGACAAACACCATGCCAAGGATTCCGCTTATTACACCGACGAGGTTGATTTCGACACAAAGATCAACCGTCCCGTGCCGGGAAATTTTGGCGGCACGGTTATGTCGGAATTTATATATCTTTGGTCGAGGGATACGATAAGGGAATGCATTCGCGAAAATTCATCGGGCCGTTCTTATTATAATTGCAGTGACGGAGTAGAGATAGAGGGGGCGACACCCAAGCTGTCGTCCACCATTTCACTTGCCGACACCAATAAAAAAGAGGCTGTGATTGAGGAAATTATCACCGGTTATCCCGAATACACGCACGATACTTTCAAGAAGTCATGGTCCGACGCCATGCCCCGAAGACGAATAAGGGAGTTACGCAACA
>CAZEFJ010000320.1:0-1748 GCA_964511465.1 uncultured Hyphomicrobiales bacterium | reverse complement strand
ATGGAATACGATGCCTATCGTCGTCTCATCCTCACCACCTACGCCGACGGCACCACGGAAGCTAATACCTACGATGTGGAAGGCAACAGAACCAGCAGCACCGACAGACTGGGCAGAACCACCACCTTCACCTACGATGCCCTGAATCGCCAGATCCGCACCACCTTTGCCGATGGCACAGTCACGCAAACGGAATACGACGCCGCAGGCAGAGTGATTGCCACCATTGACGCCAATGGCAACCGCAGCGAGTCAACGTATGACGATGCCGGTCGCCGTAGCATCAGTACCAATGCACTGAATCAGCAAACCACCTTCGGTTACGACGCCGACGGCAATCAACTCAACCAAACCGACGCCAACAGCAACACCATGGCTTATACTTATGACGACCTCGACCGTCGCATTCAAACCACCTACGCTGACAGCAGCACCATGCTGGAAAGTTACGACGCATTAGGAAGAGTCATCAGCAAAACCGACCAGGCCGGTATTACCACCCGCTATGAATACGATGCTCTGGGCCGCCTCACCGCCGTCATCGACGTCCTCAACCAGCGCACCGAATACACCTACGATGAAGTTGGCAACAAACTCACCCAGCGTGATGCCAGTGGCAACACCACAAGCTGGACTTACGACGCATTAGGCCGGGTTCTCAGTCGCACACTACCGGAAGGCCAAAGCGAAAGCTTTGCCTACGATGCAGGGGGTAATCAAATCAGCCACACCGACTTCAACGGCAACACCGCCACGTTTGAGTACGACAGCAACAATCGTCTCACCCGAAAAGTCTACGCCGATGCCAGTGTAGAAACCTACAGCTACGATGCCGTGGGCAACCGAACATCTGCCACCAATACACAAGGCACCACCAGCTTCATCTACGACAACCAAAACCGATTGAGCAGTGAAACCAAACCCGATGGCACCGTACTGGACTACAGTTACGACAGCGCCGGAAACCGCACCGCCGTGATCACCACCATACTAACTACACCCACGGTGACAACGCAGACTACCGGCTACAGCTTCGATGTGCTTAACCGACTGCAAACGGTGACGGACAGCGCTAGCCAAACCACCACCTACGGATACGACGCTGTCGGCAATCGACAAAGCATCGCCTATCCCAACGGCAACACCACAACGTATGTCTACGACAGCCTCAACCGCCTCACCCAGGTGCAGACCCAGGACAGCACCAGTGTCGTGATCAGCCAGTTTGACTACACCCCCGGCGCAACAGGAAGAAGAGACCAGGTCATCGACATTAGTGGCGCAACCACCAGCTACAGCTACGACGACCTGTACCGACTCATAGGCGAAAACCTTACAAACCACCCCGTGCTCGGTAGCCAAAGCAACAGCTACACCTATGACGCTACGGGCAACCGCATCTATGCCACCGAAGCCGGTGTCAGCACCACGTACACCTACGATGCCAACGATCGCTTGCTCACCGCCGGAGGAGAAACCTACAGCTACGACAACAACGGAAACACCACCTCCGCAACCGTCGAAAATCCAGTAACCAGTAACCAGCATCCAGTAACCGATACCTACGACTTCGAAAACCGCCTCATCAAACGCACATCCAGCAACACCGTCATCACCCTCCCCTACGACAGCGACGGCAACCGCGTCACCAAAACCCTCAACGGAGCCACCACCCACTACCTCGTCGACCAAAACAACCACACCGGCTACGCCCAAACCCTTCGTGAGACGAAGTTTGACTCCGACGG
>CAZEFJ010000319.1:0-1753 GCA_964511465.1 uncultured Hyphomicrobiales bacterium | reverse complement strand
TGAAAGCGACTGGTACATACACCTTCAGTCCGCCGAGGACCCCAAAATCAACATCGCCATTTTGCAAGGCGACCACGAAACCGTTCCCGCCCCGGCGCGCGGCAAGGTCTCAGGCCTGATCCTGAATTTCGAGGTGGACGATGTCGATACGGAGTACACCAAGGCCCAGGCAGCGGACCTGCCAATCCTCCTGGCCATCAAGGACGAAGCCTTCGGTCAGCGCCATTTCATCACCCAGGACCCCAACGGCGTCCTGATCGATATCATCAAGCCAATACCGCCCAGTGGCGAGTATGTGGAGCAATATCTGGGAGATAGCGCACCGGTCTGAAGTCCGAGCTTTGGGGCGAAGTTCCAGATACTTGGCACCGAGATGGCACGAGCTCAACCCCCGTGAAAGAAGTCGATTTAAGGCGGGATCACGGGGACGATTTTCTAATTTTTCAAAAATGGCGCGGCTCAAAAGCCACATATTTATGTACATTTGGAAAACTCTCACCGTAATTTGAAAAATTGCTGCCTTCTATTCTTTGGCGAGCGGTGCCCGCTCTGGTTGCGGAGGGGGCTTCGCATAGTTTCGTCTTGCAAACATCACAAGATTTCCGAATAGAGTCAGCATCACCCCTGCAATCGCGGTGGGTGTCCATTGATAGCCCTCAAAGAAGGTCGACACGACAAGTGCCACGACCGGAAAGACAACCGTAGCGTAGCCTGCCTGGGCCGAACCCATTCGTGCGACAAGCAATAGGTAAGTCGTGAAACCCACTATGGAGGCAAACACGGCAAGGTAAAGCAGCGCTAACAGATAGGTCGTGTTTACGGTAAAAACGAAAGGCTGGCCTGTTGCGGCAATGATGGCCAGCAATACCGCGGCACCAATACCCATACCCCAGGCATTTGCTTGGATCGGGGGGATCCCGAGGGTACTGTTTCGCCGCGACGCCATATTGCCCCAAGAAAAGATTAACGTCCCCAAGGCGGCCCAACCAACGCCCCGCAAGGTCTCAAAATTCAGCGACACTGCAAGACTTTGCCAGAACAAGAGCAAAAGCCCCGCCACTCCAATGGTCGCCGCCAGAAGGACGCGCCATGTGATGCGGTCACCGTAGAATAGACGTGCGTTTACTGCATTGAAGATAGAGGCCAATGAGAAGATGACTGAGACCAGCCCGGATGGAATCAGCGCGGCGGCGTTATATAGCGCCACAAAATTCAGGCTGAATAGACATAAAGATTGCAAAATTACGAAGCGCCACCTGTTGGGCACGGTGAGCCGACCCATGACAGCCAAACCGGATAGCAATAAAATCGCTGCCAACACAATGCGATAAAAGACCGAAACAGTGACCGGGACCGGCCCGATCTGCCAGGCGATTGCGATCCAACTCGTGCCCCAGATTAGAACGGTCACAATGAATAGTGCGGCGTTGTTCAATAGAAGGCTCCTTCATCTGAAGCCTAGCCCGCTGCTTTTTGCTGCTCTTGCATAATCTTGCTGTTAAATTTCGGGCTCAACTTCTGCGAAGCGGCAGGGTGTGGTATCAAAACCAATGCGCTCGACCGTGACCGATTTCTTGAACCGTTCGCCCACCGCCCAAGCAACAGTGCGGCTTGATCTGGGTGCCGGACGCACCGCTACCATTTGGGAAAATCAGAGGGATCGGATCTCTTATGATGCACCCTCAGGGCATACGTGCAGCTACTATCTGAGCGGCGGGAATGGTATACGCAGGCTGGAATGTGGCGCAAAGGC
>CAZEFJ010000318.1:0-1764 GCA_964511465.1 uncultured Hyphomicrobiales bacterium | reverse complement strand
ACACGATATCCGAAAATGGCGGCAGGCTTTCACTGCGCCGCCCCAAAGGGCAGGTAAAAAAAATGCTGGAGATCACTAAATTCGGAGACGTCATTACCATCGAGGAATAAGTAATGGACCTTTGCGAGGCTGGGGGTTAACTTCCCCGGCTGTTCCGAGTGGAATGATTAAACCGAAATCGGCGAATTCAAGCGCAATACCAGCAAGGCCTGAGAGTGGCATATTTTTTTACGCAATGTTCAATAGTGTTTACCTGGGGAGAGTAACCTATGTCCATCAAGAGTAAGCTTATTTCCATGCTTGCAGTTATCGGTGTCGTCGCCTTTGTTGCGGGTACCGCGGTATTTTTCCTGCTGAGTGCGGCAAAAAATGATTCAAATGTCCTGAACGCCCTTGGCCGTCAACGGATGCTGACCCAGGCCATGGCTAAATCGGTGCTTGGCTATGCCATGCAAAAAAACCTGTTGGGCGATATTCGTGGAAATGTTTCCGATTTCAACGACTATATAACCGAAATGCGCAAGAATTATGTCAGTTCGGTGGTCAAGCCGGCGAAAAGAGCCAAGCTCACCATATCCATGGATCCTGCCAAAGAGAGCGTTCCTGCCGTACCGTTCCCGGCAACCTTCGCCAGATTGGTGAATGAGGGGTACTCGAAGGATCTGGGCATGGACCTCGACATCATATCCGAATCACCGATAAACCCTGACAAGGGCCTTAGAGACGGCCTTGATCGCCGCGCCAATGATTTTCTCAAGAAAAATGTCAAGGAAATCTATTTTGAGCCGAAGGAAACCAAGAAAGGACTTTCGCTGGTTTTCTATACGGCGGATACCGCCGTGGCCAAGGGTTGTGCGTCTTGTCATACCAAGATGGAAGGCATCAGCTATAAACAGGGCGATTTGCTGGGCATTCGTCGCTTTGTTATTCCATTTTCCACCAACGTAGCCGCCGGAAGGAAGGCCCTTAACCCGGATATCAAGGAGTTTAAGGTAGACGCCGAAATTTTCTTCAAAACCCTGGAGGCATTCAAGTCGGGCGGCAAATACCCGATCGATATGGATGTGACAAAAACCGTTTACACCGAGGCTATAGATAATACCGCCATTCAGGCTAAAATCAGGGAAGTCGAGGCCACATTTTCGGATTTTGGCAAATCGGCGAAACACCTTAGCTCCGGCACCATAGACAAAAAAGAACGCAACCAGATTGTCGCCAAGTTGGTGACCGAATCCAACAGTTTGCGTGATTTGTCCGATGTTTTGGTGGAGCAATACACGGTAATTGCCGAAAAAAGCCAATTGGAAATTCGAATAGCCCTTATCGTTGCGGGGATTGTTATCCTGGTCACGATTATCGCAATCGGGTTCTACATATCGATTGGCATAATGAAACCGATGAAGGGTGTTTCCCTGACCATGGTTGATCTGGCGGAAGGCAACCTGGAGGTAGATGTCCCAGGATTGGGAAGGTCGGATGAACTGGGCGAAATGTCACAGTCGGTGCAGGTGTTCAAGGACAACGCCATAGAAAAGGTGAAACTCGAAGCGGCGCAGGAAGAAGCCGATAACCGAAGACGCGAGGACCGGCGCAACGAAATGAACAGCATGGCCGACGAGCTTGAAGGAGAGGTTAAATCGGTAATCGAAGTTCTCACCCAGCGGTCCTCCGACATCATCAGCACGGTTTCGTCCATGGGCAAAAAGATTGACAGCGGATCAAGCACCTCGCTCAAGGTGGCGGAGGCGGCTGAACGGACGACAT
>CAZEFJ010000317.1:0-1771 GCA_964511465.1 uncultured Hyphomicrobiales bacterium | reverse complement strand
AGCGGCGGCTGTTCGCAAAAGGAGCCGGAAATAACCACCCGGCTGTTATCACGTTTTGGCCGGTCTTCCAGTGCCGCTGCCGCGATATAATCCTTTATCAGCTGGTTATGTTCTTCCACGGGGATCAGCATCCCGGCGCGGTTGACCAGGTAAACTTCAGACGACGGGGCCAGCCACGGCTTGTCGGCGCGAAATTTATAAAGCTCGCGGGTCAGCCGGCGGTTTTCATTATAGACGGCGATGGATTTTCTAAGATCATCATCGGAAATAGTGATATTGCCAATCTTTTCCAGATCGTGCCTCAGCACATTCAATTCATGCATATAGAATTCACCGCCAACATTTTTCATATAATTCTGCGGTACATCGAAATAATGGGAATAAACTTCCGGCCGCAGCAATTTCCACATGCCAGACAGATTGCGGATCACATCACAAATGCTGGGGAACAGCATGCCATCGACAAAATCGAGCCGGTCAGTAAGCAGAAGTTCAACGGTGGAGCGCGGAATCCGGCAGATATAGCTCTGGTAATAGGCATCACCCTGAATAACTTCCAGCTGATCGCCACCGCCCAATATACCAAGGGGCAGCATGCCGGCGGCATGGATAATCTCGCGCGGTACATACATGGGCATAAAGCCGATAACGTGACGGCCGGGCGCGGCATCTTTCCATTCCCTCGCGGCGGTAAAGTCCAGATCGTCATACAGGGTCTGACAGCGGTCAATGAGTTCTGTTCTGGTTGCCATTGTTTAAATCTCCTTACTTTTTACTTTTTTCTGGATGCAGGCATGAGGCTTTCCGTGAATTCCGGTGTCCAGGGCTGTCCCGCCGCCAGAGCCTGACGCAGGGCGATAAAGTCGATCTCCCGATCGCGGCCGACCGGCTCGTTAAAGGCGCGGAAACCGGCTCTTGCCTCGGTCATCATGTTCAGCGCGAGCCAGGCACGGGAATTTTCCTTGTTGGCGTTCCAGACATTGATTTTCGGCTTGCGCAATTCTTCCAGGGTCTTGGTCATGCAGTCGGGGAAGGTATTTACAAATTTGGCGCAGAGTTCATCAACTTTCTCATCCAGCAGGCTGAGGTCAATTTCACCGGATTTCAGGACCGCCTTGCCCTCGGCCAGTGCATCACCGGATTTGCTTTCACCCATGATGATCTTGCCGTATTGATCCAGATATTTGTCAGTGATCACCAGTGGGTTGGCGATAAATTCACCGTCCACCTTCAGGGCAGGGACAATATCAGCCACGATTCCCATGCGGTAGGCCTTATGGGCCGACCATGGCTCACACAGGGTGCCGGATACCATGGCCTGTTCACAACCGATCATGACAGGCAGGAAATCCGTGGCACCGCCAATGGGGGCAGAGCCATGCTTTGGACCGGCCTGGCCGAATTTGGCCAGATCATGGGTGACAGAGAAATCACAAGCCATGCCGATTTCCTGTCCGCCGCCGATACGCATACCGTTAACGCGGCAGATCACCGGCTTGTCACAGCCCAGAATGGCGGAAACCATATCATTGAACAGGCGCATATACTGGCGGTATTCCTGCGGGTTGCCGGCATAATATTCGGCATATTCCTTGGTGTTGCCGCCGGTACAGAAAGCTTTTTCACCGACTGCGGTAAAGACCACAGCGTTGACTTCACGATCAACCGAAGCTCGACGAAACGCCAGGATAGTGGCTTTGACCATGTCGGTGGTGTAGGAGTTGAACTGCTTGGGATTATTGAAGATGATCCAGGCGTTATAGAGCCCCTC
>CAZEFJ010000316.1:0-1785 GCA_964511465.1 uncultured Hyphomicrobiales bacterium | reverse complement strand
CGATATCGCCGGTATTGGCGATAACATGGCGGTTGGTTATGACATATCGTCCGCCGTTAACAATAAAGCCGCTGCCGGTACTTAGCATCACCCCGGAGCGAAGTGGCAGGGGCTCCGGACGTTCAAGAACACGCGGTATCGTTGGCAAGGGTTTAGGCGGGGCGGGCAACCTTGCCTGCTCGACCGGCTTAACCGGCACGGATTTGGGCGCGGGCGCGACTTTCGGCGCCGGCTTGGACGCAGGGGCCGGAGCGACCGGGGAGAAGGTTTTTTTCGGACCAGGCGTATAATCGCCGCCGGGATTGTTTGCGGCAAGCCACGACAGTATCGCATCGGCGCGAAAATCATTGCCTTTTGCCCGAAACGCCTTTGCCGCATTGGCCCGTGATTGCAGGGCTTTGGTCCGGGAATTTTGCTGCCAGTATAATTGACCCAGCAGATCGCCTGCCTCGGCGGCATAGGGATGACGAGCAATAAAATCTGAAAGCAGGAGGACAGCCCCGTCAATGTCGTTTCGCTGGGCAAGAAACGTCGCGAATGCGACAATTACCGGTTCGCTGTCCGGCTGGTTTCTTATGAGATCGGTAAAACGATTTCCGGCTTCTGACACCTTCCCGCTTCTGTCGTCAACCTTCGCCAGAACCAGATGGGCGGCGATAAGATCGGGGTTTGATTGAATCGCGGTCCGGGCGTGGCGGCGGGCCTGAACCAGATTGCCAAGTTCCAGCTTGGCCTCGGCCAGGCCAAGATACGCCTCGGCGTCGTCCATCGAGGAAAATAAGGCACTCTCGAAAAGATCGGCGGCCTGGGACGGCTTGTGCAGACGAAGATAGATATTGCCGAGCCGGGTGTTTATTTTAGCCGAGTCTCGGGGTGTCTTGACCTCAATAGCCTTTAACAGAGCCAGCGCGTCGGCCAGCCTCTCGACAACAATCAGTTGGTCGGCCCGTTTCAGCGCGGTGTCGAGTGTTACCGGCTCATTGTTGCCGGAAGGCGTCCCTGCAACCGCCCCGGCCATTATTCCGCCAAGAACCGTCGCCGCCAATATGGTACGTAATATCCTTCGCATCGCGATCATCCCCCAAGCCTTGTGTTATAATCGAAAAAGGCTCCTTTAGTAGAATACGGCTGGAAACGATTTTTATTCCAAGGGAAAGATTATTTGTCGTGATAAGGGATCGCTATACCCCCCTTCATCATTTTCCGACCACAATCTGTGCGGTCTGCTCGCGACCGTAATAGCGCCGCGCGAAGTAGGTCATGGTGCCTTTTAGATAACGGCTCAGTTCGTCGTACTCGACCTTGCCGTCGCCGTTGCCATAGGGTTTGGCGTCGGCCTCGCCGCTCATCCCTTTGAGAAAGTATTCGGTGAACAGGCCGCTGGATTTATCCTGTTCCCACGATGCGATCTGATTAGCCGCACCGGCGGCGATCAGGGTTATGTTGGGCGGAACCCCGGTGTCTTTGGCTTTCAGGTATATGGGCGAGGCGTTGGAAATAACCGTTCCCGATTGGCTGGCCCCGGAAAAACACGCCTCCAACACCACGGTGATCGATTTGGCCGGTATCTTGCTGAGATTTTTATAGAGAGTTCTAAGGAGATAGCCGTTGAGTTCGATGGTCGATGCCTGGGCGTCAGTTGGCACGATATAGCTATCGCCGTCCTTGCCGCCGGGTGCGCCGTGGCCGGAATAATAAACGAATACCCTTGAAATGCCGGGCTTGACATAATTGAACAACTGGCCATTCGGATTTGTCTCGCTGCCGAAGGTAGAGATCATCGCC
>CAZEFJ010000315.1:0-1787 GCA_964511465.1 uncultured Hyphomicrobiales bacterium | reverse complement strand
GAGATTCTTCGCAAGGCGTCCGCCTATTTCGCACAGGCGGAGCTCGACCGCCGACCGAGGTGATGGTGGAGTTCATCGACGATCATCGAGACGAGTACGGGGTCGAGCCGATCTGCAGCGTTTTGCCGATCGCCCCGTCGACTTACCACGAACAGAAAGCCAGACAGGCCGATCCAACTCGGTTGCCTGCGCGATTGGTTCGAGATGCTTGGCTTCGTGAAGAGATCGAGCGGGTCTGGAAGGAGAACAGATCGGTCTACGGAGCGCGTAAGACCTGGCTTCAGTTGAACCGAGAAGGTTTTGCTGTGGCCCGGTGCACCGTGGAACGCCTGATGCGCCAGATGGGCCTCTACGGTGTCATTCGTGGTGGCAAGTACAAGAAGACCACGATCGTTGATGATGCAGCACAGCGTCCTGCGGATCTCGTGAAGCGCAACTTCACGGCCGATCGCCCCAACCAACTTTGGGTGGCTGACATAACGTATGTCGCGACCTGGGCGGGGTTCGTCTACGTCGCGTTCGTGACGGATGTCTTCTCGAGGCAGATCGTTGGATGGCGTGTGTCGAAGTCGCTGAGAAGCGATCTTGCTCTCGATGCTCTGGAGCAGGCTCTTCACGCTCGACCCGACAAAGAGAACCTCATTCATCACAGCGACCACGGCGTTCAGTATCTCAGTATCCGCTACACGGAGAGGCTCGCTGAGGTCGGCATCGAACCCTCGGTTGGCACCGTCGGCGACTCGTACGACAACGCGATGGCGGAGACGATCATAGCAGGAGAGGCTGATTGCGAGGAAGCGTGGCATGCGAAGCGAATCGGAGTTTCACCGGATCCTCTGCGCTGCTTCAGGAATCCACTCGCGCCGTCAGTGGAAAACGTTCGGGGTTCTCAATTGTCGCAACGCCCAAGTCGACATCGAGATCTGGCCAATAGAAATGCCCGGGCGTCGCTTCCTCGACGTTCAAGATCTTCCCGATTGGGACGTCTTTGAAGAACGGAAATTCAGAATACGGCATGAACATCTCTCGTTCGCGAACGAGTAGCCACACGCCGTGGGCCGAGACATTTGTGACTTCAACCGTCGAAGTGCCGATTCCACGCGGTTCTGAACTCATTAGCGTGCTCCTCGATGATTCGTCTGGCCTCACGAATCTGTCTTTCACTCATTCCGACGTTTCGAGCCACAGAGATCTCAGAGTCTAACCAGAACTTCGATTCGCCATCCGCACACAGTACGTGGACATGCATCCGCGGCTCTTCACGAGAGAAGAAGAAAAAGCGATAGCCGCGTTCACGGTGAATCGTTGGCGACATTTGTACCGATCCGGGGACTCACGATCCAGTTTGGCTCCACTCGTGAGAATGAAATCCGAGATCTTCGTCAAGAACAGATAAGCTAGCAGATCCGCGGCACGATCAACGTCGCCGCCGTGAAGGCCCCCGGGTTTGGGGATCGTCGCAAGGCGATGCGTAAGGACATGGCGGTTCTCACCGGTGGTCAGGTGATCGCCGAAGAGCTGGGCCGGAAGCTCGAGAACGTCATGGTCAAGGACCTCGGTCAGGCCAGCGGCATCTCGATCGGCTCCTGACGGCAAGAGGACGACACCATCATCATCGACGGTGCCGGAACCAAGAAGGACATCGAAGGTCGATGTACTGAGATCCGCGGACAGGTCGAGCCGACCTCCTCCGACTACGGTCGCGAGAAACTCCAGGGGCGACTTGCGAAGTTGGTCGGCGGTGTGGCCGTGGTCAAGGTTGGCGCAGCCACCGAGACCGAGATGAA
>CAZEFJ010000314.1:0-1788 GCA_964511465.1 uncultured Hyphomicrobiales bacterium | reverse complement strand
CTCCTGCGCCTTTCCGCCGCAACAGGCTACGGCCAGCCTTGCCTCCGGGATGGTTCGGGTTCTGGCCCGTATGCAGGTTGCCGATGAAAAGGCCAAGGTGTACGGCGGTTGTGGTCCGCGTCTCAACCCCAAGATCGATCCTGCCGTATGGCTAAGCAGGCCGGGTTCGCCGAAAGCGAAACTGGCTAACGAGAAGCCGCGAGGAGAAACCATCGCTTACGAGGAACTGATCAAGCGGTGGACCAAGTAAAGCGGTCCTTTTCGCAGACTCTAAGACCGATGCCGGGAAGCGAGGCTTGCTTCCCGGCATCGCCGAGTCTTCAGCCGGCCGATAAAGTGCTTGAGCCGGCACCCGGGATGAACGCCTAATACCAAACATGTTTTTTTCGCACCATGAAGTGGATGTGCCGGTGAGCCTTGTCCTGAAAAATGTCGTAAAACGGGTTGGCCCCGATATTCACATTCACGACACCAGCGTCGAATTTGAAAGCGAGGGATTCAATATCCTGCTCGGCACCACGTTGGCCGGGAAGACCACCCTGATGCAGCTTATGGCCGGTCTGAGCAAGCCATCGTCGGGTGAAATCTGGTTCGGCGGCAAAAACGTCACCGGCGTTTCCGTACAAAAGCGTAATGTTTCCATGGTCCATCAGCAATTCATCAATTATCCGAATTTCTCGGTTTTCGAAAATATCGCCTCGCCGCTGCGGGTGATCGGCCTGTCCCGGCGGGAAATCGACGAACGGGTCGAACGTATCGCCGAACTGTTGAAACTGACCCCGATGCTGGGGCGCAACCCATCGGAACTGTCCGGCGGCCAGCAACAGCGTACGGCGCTGGCCCGCGCCCTGGTCAAGGATGCCGACCTGGTGTTGCTCGACGAGCCCCTGGCCAACCTTGATTACAAGTTGCGGGAAGAACTGCGCGAGGAATTGCCTAAATTGTTCAAGGACCGCGGTTGCACGGTGGTGTATGCGACCAGCGAACCCATGGAAGCGCTGTTGCTGGGTGGCCGCACCGCCACCATACACGAAGGACGGATAGCGCAGTACGGCCCGACATCCGCCGTTTACCACCGGCCCCATGACCTGAGATCCGCGCGGGTGTTTTCCGAACCGCCGATCAATACCGCCAATGTCACCAAATCGGGCGGTATGTTCCGGCTGAATGACGCCATCGGCTGGGCCGCGACGGGGGATTATAAATCGCTGAAAGATGGCGATTACATCGTCGCCGTCCGCCCCCATCACGTCACCCCCCTGGGGGTGCGCACCGAAGGAGTCGAAATCGAGGGCATGGTCCTGGTTACTGAATTGAGCGGTTCGGAAAGTGTTGTCCATTTTGAAGTAGATGGTAAGACCTGGATATCGCAGTCACACGGTGTCCATTCCATGGAAATCGGCACCACACATAAATTCATGATCGATATCGGGCATAGCCTGTACTTCGATCCGGCCAGCGAACTTATCGCGGCGTGACGGGGGGTATCTGATGGCCAGGATCAGTCTTGTCGGCTTAAGTCATAGTTACCAGGAAGTGCCGGAAGGCGATGACGACTGGGCGCTGAAAAAAATGAGCATCGATTGGTCGGACGGTGGCGCCTACGCGCTGCTTGGTCCTTCCGGGTGCGGCAAGACTACGCTGCTGAACATTATTTCGGGATTGCTGGTGCCGACCGAAGGCCGGGTCCTGTTCGGCGACACCGATGTTACCACCGTGCCGCCGGACCGGCGCAACATCGCCCAGGTGTTCCAGTTTCCGGTCGTCTACGACACCATGACCGTATAC
>CAZEFJ010000313.1:0-1792 GCA_964511465.1 uncultured Hyphomicrobiales bacterium | reverse complement strand
CGCCCGAAAGTTTTGCCGATCTGGCCGAAAAACTCCTTCCATCGGTGGTCAACGTGTCCACCACTCAGGTTGTCGAAGGTGTCGCAGGCGTGGAAATTCCCCAGCTTCCGCCAGACTCGCCGTTAAATGATTTTTTCAAGAGGTTTATGGACCGCAACCACCAGCAAAACCAGCGCAAGCGCAAGGCGATATCCCTTGGTTCCGGCTTTATTATAGGCAGCAAGGGTTATGTGGTTACCAATAACCATGTCATAAAAGACGCCGACGAGATCACCGTCATCCTTCAGGACAATACCCGTCTCAAAGCAAAACTGGTGGGCCATGACACCAAGACGGATCTTGCCGTGCTTAAGGTGGAACCCAAGGGTCACAAGTTTCCCGCAGTCCGTTTTGGCGATTCCGGCAAGGCCCGTGTTGGTGACTGGATTGTCGCCATCGGCAATCCGTTCGGCCTGGGCGGAACCGTGACCACGGGTATAATTTCAGCCCGCAACCGTGACATCAACTCGGGACCGTATGACGACTTTTTCCAAACCGACGCTTCTATTAACCGGGGCAATTCGGGCGGACCCATGTTCAATATGGATGGCGATGTTATCGGCATAAACACGGCTATATTTTCACCTTCCGGTGGCAGTGTCGGTATTGGTTTTGCCATTTCCAGCGAGGTCGCCAGCCCGGTGATAAAACAATTGATCGCGCATGGTAAGGTCCGTCGGGGATGGCTGGGCGTCCATATTCAGGCGGTCAACGACGCGATTGCCGAAACCCTGGGGATGAGTTCGGCCACGGGTGCCCTGGTGGCAAGCGTGCTGGATGGCGGACCGGCGGAAAAATCAAAAATCAAGACCGGTGACGTGATCCTGGAATTTGACGGCAAGACAGTGGACAAAATGCGCACTCTTCCCCGCGTAGTTGCCGAAACGGACGTTAATAAAACTGTCGATGTGCTGGTCTGGCGTAACGGCAAGAAGAAAACCATCAAGGTCCGCATCGGCGAAATGAAGGAGAGTGATACCAAGGTCGCGTCCAAAAATTCAGGTATGAAAAAACAAACTGCGGGAAATGAGCAGAGCATAGGCTCAATCGGCCTGACACTATCCGCGATTACCCAGCCTCTCAGGGATCGATTTGGCTTTGATGATACGGTAAAGGGAGTGGTCGTAGTCGATGTTGACGGCGTCGGCCCGGCTGCCGAAAAAGGCATCCGGCCAGGCAATGTCATTGTCGAGGTAAGCCAGGAGCAAGTAACCACCCCGGCACAGGTTTCCGACAAGATAGGGAAGGCGAAAAAATCGGGCCGGAAATCCATCCTGCTGCTTGTCGAAGGCCAGGGCGGCCTGCGTTTTGTCGCTATTCGCATAGACAAGGGCTAGAAAATGCCGGAAATTACGGAAATCCCCCTGATCCGCCCGTTTGCGGCCTTGCGCCCGCTTCCCCGCCATGCCGACGAGATTGCCGCGCCTCCCTACGACGTGATGAACGTAGACGAGGCACGCAATCTTGCCGAGGGGAAGCAATGGAGCTTCCTGCATGTTTCCAGGCCAGAGATTGATCTGGCCGAGGGATGCGACGTTCATGCCCCTGAGGTCTATGCCAAGGGAGGCGAAAATCTCGCCCGGATGGTTGATGCCGGGATTTTGATACGTGAAGAAAAGCCGTGCTACTACGTCTATCGGATGAGCTGCGGCGATCACGTTCAGACCGGCATCGCCGCCGTTGCCTCGACCAAGGCCTATGACGCCAACCGCGTAAGACGCCACGAACTGACACGACCGGACAAGGAAAACGA
>CAZEFJ010000312.1:0-1808 GCA_964511465.1 uncultured Hyphomicrobiales bacterium | reverse complement strand
AAAATCCGCCTGCTCACCAACAACCCGCGAAAAGTCATCGGCCTCGATGGGCACGATCTCGAAATCGTCGAATAAGTTCCCATTCGCATCGAATCGAATCCGCATAATGAAGATTATCTTCGTGCTAAGCGGGATAAAATGGGTCACATGATTTGAAGAAAGGCACAAAGGAGTAAGGCACATAGGCACAAAGAAGGAAGGCATTAGGAAGAAGGAATTTTTCTTTGTGTCTTCGTGGCTTTGTGTGAGGTTCCTTTCTTGAACGATTTATTTTCATGTCAAAATCAGCACCTCAAAGCCCGGAAAACCCGATCACTGAAACTGGTCGGATCTGCATCATTGCCAGTCGCTACAATTCCACTTACACCGATGCTTTGGTGAAATCGGCGACAGAAACTTTGGATAAACTGGCCCCGGAAATGGAGATCGTTGTCACTCGCGTGCCGGGTGCTTTTGAAATCCCTGTAGTGGTCGAGGCACAAGCCTGTTCTGAGCCTCAGCCTCTCGCTATCATCGCGCTTGGGGTGATTATTCGCGGGGCTACTGCCCACGCAGATTTGATTGCGGAGTCGATCACCCGGTCTCTTCAGCAGATCAGTATCGATAATTTGCTGCCGATTATTCACGAGGTTCTATTGGTGAATGATGCCGAGCAGGCCGAGACCCGTTCTCTTGGCGACGAGATGAATCGCGGAAGAGAAGCCGCCGAGTCCGCCGTTGCCATGATTGAAGTGATGCGGGATTTAGCCTGAATATTTCCTATGAGCAAGCCACGCATCGTTTTTCTCGACCGCGACACGACAGACGCGAATGACATCGACCTTTCCGCATTGGAAGCACTGGGCGATGTGACATATTACGGAATCACTTCTCCCGACGAAACGGCTTCCCGCATTGCCGAGGCAGAGATAGTATTGAGCAACAAAGTCGTCATCGGCGCGGCAGAAATGGATGCTGCACCAAACCTGAAACTGATTCAGGTCACCGCCACGGGCGTCAACAATGTTGATCTTGATGCCGCCCGCGAGCGAAACCTCACCGTTTGTAATGTCAGCGGTTACAGCACAACGGCCGTTTCCCAGCACGTATTTGCCTGTCTCCTCAATCTAGTGACGAAGGTGGATCGCTTTGCTGCAGAGTCCGAAAAATGGCCCGCCTCTCCGATTTTTACCCGGCTCGATTATCCCATTTCCGAATTGTCAGGGAAAACACTGGGGATCGTCGGGATGGGGACGATCGGTAGTGAAGTGGCGAAAATAGGCGTTGCCTTCGGAATGAAAATAATCGCCATGGCCCGTCCTGGTTCGGCGTCTTCATCGGGAGATGTCGAGCGTTTGGAAAAAGAAGATTTTTTCCGCAGCGCAGATGTAATCAGTCTGCATTGCCCACTGACTGAGGCGACACAATATTTGATCAACGCTGAAACATTGGCTTGGATGAAACCCACGGCGATCCTCATCAATACCGGCCGAGGGGATCTCGTTGATGAAGCGGCACTCGTGAAAGGCCTGCGCGAAAACCAAATTGCGGCTGCCGGAGTCGATGTTGTTTCCGTGGAACCGCCTCCAGCGGACAATCCACTGATCATGGCAGACAAAGAGTTGCCCAATCTTTTCATCACCCCGCATACCGCCTGGAGTTCTGTCGAAGCACGTCAAAGATTGATCGACAGCGTGGTGGAAAACATCCGCAACTTCCTCACCGACGGGGAGAAAACTAACAGGGTATAGTGACGCGTCTAACCCTGTTGGGTCAGGGCTTACGCATGAATAAAGGAACTAATTGTAGAATTCCTCAATAACATTAAA
>CAZEFJ010000311.1:0-1808 GCA_964511465.1 uncultured Hyphomicrobiales bacterium | reverse complement strand
GGCCGCCAATGAACGCGGCCTTGAGATGAGCAAAGCCGAGGGCCGCGAGGCGATATACGGCGAGCCATACGCCGACTGGGTGGCCAAATACCAAACCGATGCCACCGACGAACAACAAGCCGCCTTCAAAGTGGCCTTTGCCGAAAATGTGGGGGATTAGGTCTTAGCCAATGAATTCAACTGCGGCCCTTCATAAGGTCGAATATCCTATACGGAGATACAATAACTCACGCCCATCCGAGCTATAGGTCGCGTTCACACCCATTCCATATGGCACCGCATTAAGAATGCGCCTGATAACACCAGTGGTGGGGAACCGCGGGCCTAATTTCCTTATTGACCATCCCCCGTCAACCCGAAGTGTCCCGTCACGTCCCACATATGGCTCTTTTGAACTGAAGCTCTCTCCAACACGAAACCCTTGAGCCTCTAGCCAGTCCGCCGCTTCGGTCACGCCGCCCCAACCATGAAGCAACCTGAACATGCAAACCGTTGCTTCGCCGTTGGTTGTGATTTTATCCCAATCCATACGAACAAGATCACCGTGGCGTGTGGCAGTTGCCCCTCGCTCCAAACAGGACTGAACATTGGGAAATTTTCGCAATCCCCGAACCAGACCAGAATTCATTTGATGATCAAACTGAACCTTAAATGCTGGTGTTCCAAGTTGCGTAGGCATAGCGGCATAAAACAATCCGGATGCGGTCCAAAAGATAGCTTTTCCAAACAGGGCAACCATAACTATCAGATAGGCTTTTTCATCCCACTTTGTGCGCGAAAAATATCTTAATGACCAACCTGGTCTCCCCGCCACCCTTCCTGTCATGAGCCAATAGAGCAGCAGAAATATAAAGAACGCGCCCAATAATACATGGACAAATCCTGTAAGCACGCCGGCTGACAAAAGCAAAAGAATCAAGGCTGATCGCTTGGTGTCATTTCCGCCAGCACGTAGCGCGCGGCGGTCCAGCCAATAGAGAATGATAGTCATAATTATTGTAAAACCGGCAAAGATTGGCAACAAGAAAGCAACCATAAATAGTGGTGCCGCAGCGCGGTGCGTGTAATGCCCTTCAATAAGTGGATTTGGCCACAGAATATTAGAAACAATAAGTGCGGGCAGCAGACAGACCAAAACGGACAAAAGTATCCTAAAAAACCTGCTTGCCGGAAAATCTGTACCGGGGGTTTTTATATCCATCATATATTCTATATGAGGCTTCCCAAGACCAGTGTCTATCGTGTAAGTGGAAATTTACCGGAAAAATATACTCAACTCGTCTTCTGACTCGCGCCCGAATTCTCTGGCCGCTCCAATATTTGCCAACCTTAGAACCGGTGCCTTTTCTACAATCTCGCAATATATAGGGTGCGAAATTTCGACACGTTGATCCTAAATAACGGGTGCCGTAATGGTCCTTATGCTGGCACCAAATGGCTGCCTTTATTTTAATCGAGCAACTGGAGGTTTTGAGTGCAGATTTTATCACAATGGGGGGAATTCATCGCAGCGTTCGCGGTGTTTTTCCTGTCGCACTCCATCCCCGTGCGCCCCGCCGTAAAATCGCGCATCGTCACCAAAACCGGCACATTAGGCTTTACGCTACTCTATTCGGCCCTCTCATTAGCCGTCCTGACGTGGATCATCATCGCCGCAGGCCGCGCGCCCTTCGTCGAAATCTGGGGCTGGGCAGAATGGCAGAACCATGTGCCGTTGACCGGCATGTTTGTCGCCACCCTGATCGTCACAATGGTCTTTGGCCAACCTAACCCACTGTCCTTTGGCGGTTCGAACAATGACCGGTTTG
>CAZEFJ010000310.1:853-1835 GCA_964511465.1 uncultured Hyphomicrobiales bacterium | reverse complement strand
AGCGGCACGCTGTTTCAGTTGAGCGTACTCGAACAGCTCCAAAAAATCCCCTACGGCGAGACCGTTTCGTACGGAGAGATTGCGGCACGTCTTGGCAAACCCGAGGCGATGCGTGCCGTCGGCGCGGCGAACGGGAGAAACCCGATCCCGGTGATCATCCCCTGCCATCGAGTCATTGGCTCCAGCGGAAAACTCACCGGCTTCGGCGGCGGCCTTCCGACGAAAGCGGCCCTCTTGAAATTGGAACAAAATGCACGTTTGACGCACCAGGGGCACTTAATTGCCTAGCCCCCCATCCCCAGCTAAAGCACTCTAAATACAGCACTTTATCGCTATTTTCGACAGTATTTGATTTCTCCTCCTGGCCCTTTTATTGCTCTTGACGCTGAAAAACCTTTGCTTCTGGTTGACCAATTGCGGAATTCCGCTAAGATGAGCGTTGCGGTGAGGAACGAAATGCGAGCATTTTGCTTCATCTCCGTTATGTTTGGCGGCTTTTCCGAGAGGAATTTCGCGTCAGTTATGGGGCCATTTAAGCGTGGCCCAAAGTTATGAGTTCTAGTTTTGGAGATTGGCAAAATGCCAGAAGGTACAATTAAGAAGCTGACGGACAAAGGTTTTGGTTTTATCGAGGGTGACCGAGGAGATATTTTCTTCCACCACTCGGCTCTCGAGGGCGTCAATTACGACAGCCTTCAAGAAGGTCAGCGAGTAGAGTATCAAGAAGGCCGTGGTCCTAAGGGCCCATGTGCCGAAAACGTCAAGGTTGTTGCCTAAGTAACACCCTTCGTTTCTCGAAGCAAGCTATTCAGAATAGCAACACAAAAAAGGGCCGCGCCATAATCATATGGTGCGGCCCTTTTGATTTGCGTTTCTATTGACTACATCGGCTTGATTTACCGGCCTATCTTCTCAGGTAACCGTTCATGACCGGAGAAAGGGGAACCGCTAATGCACGCTAATAAACGCTAATTCCCAACCC
>CAZEFJ010000310.1:0-843 GCA_964511465.1 uncultured Hyphomicrobiales bacterium | reverse complement strand
ATCTTCTCAGTTAGCGGCCTTGGCTTACAGAAATCGCCAGTTGATCTCTTTGCCCAGCACCTCTGCCAGGGCCGACTCGGCGTCTCGGCCTGCTCGCTCGATAACCTCGTCGAACGACCGCTCGCGACGACCGGCAAGGCGATCCATTACCTGATCGTTTACCGCATGAACGCGATCGGCAAAGTCGGCCGCTCGATCGATTCGGGTCTCGATCGAACGAGTTTCAAAGCGATGACTCTCAAAGCGAAGTGGCTGAGATAGCCTACCTGCTCGCGAAAGATCGAGATCCTCGGCCGAACGGGTTTGCCTTGCCAAGGTAAGGATGGTGGCATCGATTCGGGTCGAGGACTGGCCCCGGCCGGCTGCTGCCGAAACGGCTCTTGCCGAAGCAACGGTTGCCGGTGCTGGCGCCAGGGTCGTTACTACGTTGCTACTCAACGCAGCGGCAGGAAACTGCAAACTGGATGAAGACCCCACGCTCGACTGCTCCAGCGAGACAGAAGACGCCTGCGGTGCTTGGGCAGCGGCCAGGATCGGTGAACTCGACCCTCCTTCTTCCTCGCCCGCCATCGCGGCAGCTGGAACCCCACCGGTATTCTCTCCATAGTTACTTGACCAGATCGAAAGGTCGACCGCATCTACCGTGCTGCTGCTGTTGCCATCTCCCTCGCTGAGCGAGGCGGCTAGCGGCGCGATTCCAAAACCTGTTTGCCAAGAGAGGAAGTCGAAACCGTCGGTGTCTCCGTCTTCGTCGTAGTCGCCCGTGACAGCGGTTGCCGCAGCCGAGCCGGTGCCATATTCAGCATTCCAGTCTGCCAGATCAGCCGCGTTGACAACATTGTC
>CAZEFJ010000309.1:0-1853 GCA_964511465.1 uncultured Hyphomicrobiales bacterium | reverse complement strand
CATCACGACCATCTGATCGACATGGAAACCGGCAAGGTCATAGAATTCAAAAACCCGGAAATAGAGGCCCTGCAGGAAAAAATTGCCGAGGATCATGGTTTCAAACTGGTCGGTCACCGTTTGGAACTTTACGTTGTTTCACTTGATGCAATGGTAAAGAAAATACGTGATTAGCACCCTTGTCTAGAAAACTGCACATAAAAACCTATGGCTGCCAGATGAATGTCTACGACTCCGCCCGCATGGTGGACGTCCTGGCTCCCTTGGGCTTCACCCTAGCCGAGGATATCGAGGATGCCGATATGGTCGTCCTCAACACCTGTCACATCCGCGAAAAAGCGGCCGAAAAGGTATATTCCGAACTGGGCCGGATCAGACGGCTCAAGAAAGCCAGGGAAAAATCAGGCGGAAGAATGATCATCGCCGTGGCCGGTTGCGTCGCCCAGGCCGAAGGCGAAGAAATATTCATTCGCGCCCCTTTCGTCGACATGGTTTTCGGGCCTCAGACATATCACACCCTGCCCGATATGGTGGCCCGCGTAGAGCGGGGTGAAGGCTCTGTCATCGAAACCGATTTCCCGCCCGAAGTAAAATTCGACCATCTTCCCGAAGCCTCCGGCGGCAATGGTTTTTCCGCCTTTCTTACGATTCAGGAAGGGTGTGACAAGTTCTGCACCTTTTGCGTCGTGCCCTACACCCGGGGCAATGAATACTCCCGCCCCGCGGCGGACATAGTAGCCGAGGCAAGACGGATGGTCGGGGCAGGGACCCGCGAGATCACTCTTCTTGGCCAGAATGTAAACGCTTACCATAACGACGGCTGGCGGCTTGGCCGCCTTATCGGCGAGCTTGCCGAAATCGACAATCTGGCCCGTATTCGTTACACCACGTCGCATCCGGCGGACGTCGACGATGAACTTGTCGCGGCCCACCGGGACATCCCGGCGCTTATGCCTTTTCTCCATCTGCCGGTTCAATCCGGCTCGGACCGGGTGCTGGCGGCGATGAACCGTCGTCACACCGCCGATGATTATCGTCGTTTGGCAGATCGTTTGCGTGATGCCAGGGCCGATCTGGCGCTGTCGTCTGATTTTATCGTCGGTTTTCCCGGCGAGACCGACGAGGATTTTCAGGCTACTTTGGATATTATCGGCGATATCGGCTTCATTCAGGCCTATTCCTTCAAATATTCGCCGCGTCCCGGTACCCCGGCCAGTTCTTTCGATGGCCAGATCGATGAGCTTGTCAAAACTGAGCGTCTGGCGGAACTGCAGGATATTCTCAAGGCTCAACAAACCGGTTTCAATAAACTATGTGTCGGACGCAGGATGGAAGTGCTTTTCGACCGCCCGGGGCGGCACCCCGGCCAACTGGTCGGCCGCAGCCCCTATATGCAGCCGGTTCATGCGGAAAGCCCCAGCGAGTTTCTGGGCACCGTCGCCGAACTGGACATATCCGCCGCCGCCGCCAACAGCCTTTCCGGCATCCTTGCGGCGGCGAAGAAGGGAGCATGTGCTTGAACTCTTCGTCTTATTCCGCCTCAGCCGCCGATAGCGCGGAATCCGAAGCGGTCCGGCGTATGGAATTTGCCGACAATGGCCTTGCCCTTCAGCTTTTCGGAATCCACAACGGCAATCTTGGCCGGATAGAGGATATACTGAAGGTCACCGTGCATTCACTGGGCAACGAGGTAACGATCAAGGGACCGGCGGCGGCGGTGGCGGCGGCGGCACGGGTGCTTGACGGCCTCTACCGACGGCTTGGGCAAAACCTGGAAATCGGCGAGGAAGAGGTGGATGCCTATATAAGAATGGCGGTTCAGGGAGACGGTGCAATGGTTGACGCTGATATGA
>CAZEFJ010000308.1:0-1854 GCA_964511465.1 uncultured Hyphomicrobiales bacterium | reverse complement strand
TAAGTTCAGCTCCCTTGCTGCGACCCGTGGTGCCGCCTGTGTACTGATAAACCGCCGTGTTATCCGGCGAGGAGGCCTCGATGTAGCGATCAACGGAAAGGTTATTTCTGGAGCGAATGGAATGCCCGGCTGCCAAAACCTCATCCAGTTTGACAAACCTGGTTCGCATGGTTGGGATTGCTTTTTTGATATATTTCAGGACAAAGCCGATCAGGGCTTTTTTTATTCCAGGGAAAAAATCCAGCACGGATAGAACAATGACATGCTCGACATTGGTTTTATCGATCACCGCGTCCACCTTGTCACCGAACATATCGATAACGATCAGCACCTTGACATGGCTGTCTTGAAGTTGGTGTTCCATTTCCGGCACGGTATAAAGCGGATTGATGTTGGTGGCGATACAGCCTGACTTGAACACACCGAAGCTGGCGATCGGATACCCGTTGCAGTTGGGCGACATGATGCCCACGACATCGCTCGGGGCAAGTTTTAATTCTTCGCGCAGGTAAATGGCCAGATCGTCCGAATGGCGGTCCAGTTCCTCGAAGGTCAATCCGCCGCAAGCACCGTTCGGCAGAACCGTCGTGCAGGCCGGCCTTTCACTGTATTTCTTCGCCGCCTCCTTCATCAAGGCGCCGAGGTGCAGTGTCGGCAAGTCGTTCGCATCAAAGGTCTTGGCTTTCTCCGAATAAAAAGCCGTCCAAGGATAATTTGTCATGGCTTGATCCCCCCACAATTCCAATCCCGACGATACGTTATCATACTTGACCGTCTTGAACAGCTTAAGGAAATCAGTTTACCCGTAACACATGAGGATAGGCATGGCAGACATTTTCAGGTTGGACCGTTTTCCATATTCATCCCTCCATGTTTCGTCCGTGTATGTTTCTCTTTTTTGCTTGTAGCTGATATGAAGCTATAAAATTGTGTGACGTGGTCGATTGCGAGTAAAGGTGTGTTGTCGAATATGAAAAAAGGCATGTTTCTGAATTACATAGTAAGGAATCTGGGCGGAGCTTTTAAGCATTCCCCGGAGGAAATGCACGGAAACCTGAGTGCAGGCGCCCGGCAATTAGTACATGAAGTAATGTCCGATGTTGAACCCGGCAGTCTGCGCGATTATCACGTCCATATGGTCGGACCCGGAACGTCGGACAGTGGTGCTACCATAAACAAAAAACTGCTGAGCTGGCACCGGCCCATTATTCGCCTGAAGGCGCTGGTATACCTCAGCGGAGCCGGGATAACCGATGAGGATAAGGCCGACGAGCAATATGTCGAAAGACTGGTTCGTCTGGTCCGTTCCGTTGAGGGGTTTGGCAAGCTGGGAATTCTTGCGTTCGACCGTTTCTATAACCCGGACGGATCGATGAATGAAGACAAGAGCGAATTCTATACGCCGACGGATTATGTCGTGCGTTTGGCGGGGCAATACCCGGATGTTTTTTTCCCCATCGCTTCCGTTCATCCTTATCGCGCCGATGCCGTGGATGAACTGCACCGGGCCGCTGATCAGGGCGTGAAAATCATGAAGTGGCTGCCCAACTCGCAGGGTATGAACGCTTCCGACGAAAGGATTATCCCTTACTACAATGCTCTCAGGGAGCGCGACATGGTTTTATTGTCCCATGTTGGCGAGGGAAAGGCCGTGGAAGCGGTTAAGGATCAGGCTTTGGGCAATCCATTGCTGTTCCGTCTTCCCCTCGATAGGGGCGTCACCGTCATCATGGCCCATGCCGGCAGCCTGGGTGATAACGAGGATTTTGACAATCCTGGCCAGCGCGCGGATAACTTTGATCTTCTGATCCGGTTGTTTGAAGAACCAAAATATGAGGAGATTCTATTCGCCGA
>CAZEFJ010000307.1:0-1867 GCA_964511465.1 uncultured Hyphomicrobiales bacterium | reverse complement strand
GACATCGACTCGGCCGAGGACTGCAACTCGGTCGAAGCCGATGAAACCGCCTGGACCACCCCGCCGACATTGCCTTCAAAGTCGTCGGCCAGCCTGTGCATCGTCGCCTTTTTTTCCTCCTCGACGCGACGTTTGGTCTCTTCGGCTTCGGCTTCCATCTGCTTGACTCTGATCGCGTTGTCCTTGAACACCTGAACCGTAGTAGCCATATCCCCAATCTCATCGATACGTTCCCGGGACGGGATTTCGGTTTCCAAATCACCATCGGCGAGACGCGCCATGGCCTCGGTCATCGAACCTATGGGTCTGGATATCGAGCGGGCAAAGAAAAATCCGATCACAGCCACCGCCAGAGATAGCAGGAGGGTGGCGATTATAATGTTGTTACGCATGTTTATAGCGGGCTGGTCCACCTCTTCCATGTCGATATCGGTAATAACCGCCCAGCGAACACCCAGGAAATCCAGCGGTGCAGCCGCCATCATCGCCCTGTTTCCCGTACGACCGATAGTCATAAACAAATCCTTCTTGCCGGCCAGTGCCTCGCGCACCCCCTTGGAGTCCGCCTTGGTTCTGAGGATGTCGGTATCGTCTTTACTGGTGAACCGGGAGGTCGAGCGCATGGTCAAATCAGCGCCGACCAGATAGGATTCGCCAGTCTTTCCCATACCGGTGGACTGCTGCATTATTGAATTAAGACGCGACACTGACATCTGAAAAACCAGAACCCCATGACGTTTTCCCTGGCGGTCAAACACAGGGGTGGCGATAAAGCTGGCGGGAACCCCGTCACTGGGCGCGTAAGAGCCGAAATCCGTGAAGGCGACATAACCCGGCTTGTAGTTGTCCTCGACCATCCGGTAAGCCTTGGCCAAATCAGAATCTTTCCACCGACCGTTCTTCAGGTTGGTTGCGAAATCCGGCTCCTTGTGCACCGAATAGACTACGTTTCCGTCATCGTCGATCAGAAATATGTCGGAGTATTCCCGGGCCATGAGAAGTTGACGAAACCAGGGATGATACCTTGCGTGAACCTTGTTATAGGCCAGGTCTTCCGGTGCCGCGTTCAGTTTGTACTTTTCATCGCCCTGATTGGGGTTGTCGGTAATATACATTTTCTGAAGTTTTTTGGCCTGCCCGTCACCAAGTTCCTGCCATGCTGCCTCGATCTCATTAAGCATATTGATCGACATGTCGTTGGTGGAAACGGTTAAAATATCTTCCTTGATCGAATTCAGCCAGTTGTTCAGTTCGTAAAGCCGTCCGTCGTGGGCAATGTTAATTTTTTCTAAGGCCGACTCTTCCAGGGCGGCCTCGGACTGCTTAAACCCCATATACCCGGCAATACCGGCCGACAGCACAGCCAAGGCCACGATAATTATCGGAAGCTTGGTTGATATTCTCAGGTTCATTATGGACATAATCGACCCCACCCAATTTTTAGTTGACGAACTTCCGACCAGAATTTTTTGCACAATATAAAAATACAACCGCTACAGCTTATTGCCGACAAGAACCTGACAGTACTATGTCTCTACCATATATAAAGTCCGCCAAGCTACAATAGCGACTAACTGTTATCTATTTATAATAATTGCATTATCTAATTATTTAAACAACAACAATGACGCCCGTGATCCTTGTTAAACAGGCTAACGGTATAAGCACACAAAAAGCCTTATTACCCCATCCCGTTATTATTGAAAAATTATGATGGCAATGCCGCTAAGGACAATTTATGCGTTATTTCATTTCAGTGTTTTAGGCTGCCGAAGCAGACTCGAGGCAATATTTTCCGGCAATAAAAAATTGGCCGCCTGATGGTTCCGGCCTATCCTAAACAGCGCGAGTAGTCTAAATAGCGCTG
>CAZEFJ010000306.1:0-1867 GCA_964511465.1 uncultured Hyphomicrobiales bacterium | reverse complement strand
GGATCAGGAAAAAATCTTAACGCAAAGACGCCAGGGCGCAAAGATCGCAAAGAATTTAATAAAAAACCTTTCAATCAATATCTTGCGACCCTGGTGTCTTCGCGCCTTTGCGTTGAAATCGAGAGATTGGTGGACCCAACAATTGTGCCCACCTTACGGAGCTGGATAATTATCATTTGGTTGATCATTTATTCTTTGCGCCCTGGCGTCTTTGCGTTAGATTTTAAGGCCGTTGCCAGTGGCCCGACTTGCCGCCCTTTTTCTCCAGCAGGCAGACGCCGCCCATGACCATGCCCCGATCCATGGCCTTGCACATATCATAGATGGTCAGCAGGGCGACCTGGGTGGCGGTCAGGGCTTCCATTTCCACGCCGGTCTGACCGCGGGTTTCAACCGTACACTGGCAGTGGATGCGGTTTTCTCTCTCATCGATACGGAATTCCAGATCCACATGGGTGAGCATCAGCGGATGACACAGGGGGATGAGATCCGGTGTGCGCTTGGCCGCCATGATGCCGGCGATGCGGGCGATGCCCAGCACATCGCCTTTTTTGTGGCCGCCGATGCGCACTTTTTCGAGCGTGGCAGGCTGCATGCTGATCCAGCCACCAGTAATCGCCACTCGTTGAGTGCTATCTTTGCTGCCGACATCGACCATATGCGCCTTGCCGTCCTGATTGAAGTGGGTAAAGTCAGTCATTGCCTTGTCTTTGTTGTTTGTCTGTTTGGGCCGTTTGCGGGAATCATGATAGGCTTGCAGGCCCCGTTTGAGCAAATCCAAATCGAGCATTTATGAGTATATCCATCAAATTTTTTGCCAGCCTGCGCGAACAGCTGGGACGTGGGGACTGCGAGCTGGAGGCGGGTTCAGTTCAGACTGTGGCCGAGGCCTGGTCACGAGCAACGGATAATGCGGCCATGCCGGGCAATACCCTGATGGCGCTGAACATGGAATATGTGGACGCCGATACGCGGGTGTCAGATGGCGATGAAGTCGCCTTTTTTCCGCCGGTTACCGGCGGTTAAAGATGAAAGTCAAAATCCTTGAAACCGATTTTGAGCCTTTTGCCGAAGTCAGCCGCTATCAGAGTGCCATGCAGGCGGCGGGTAAGTTTGGCGCCGCTGCCGTATTTGTCGGCAGCATGCGGGATTTCAATGAAGGTGATACGGTGGAACAGATGTGGCTGGAACACTATCCGGGAATGACGGAAAAGTATCTGCTGAAAATCAGCCGGGAAGCCATCGAACGCTGGGATTTGCTTGACAGTCTGATTCTTCACCGTGTCGGCCAGATTCGCCCGGCTGACGCTATCGTGCTGGTGGCAGTCTGGTCCGCCCATCGAGCAGCGGCCTTCGAGGCCAGCCGCTGGTTAATGGAAGAACTCAAGTCCCGTGCGCCGTTCTGGAAAAAAGAAGCCCTGGCCGAGGGGGAACGCTGGGTGGCGAAGAATACACCGGGGTGAGGATCGACTGTCAGTATTTAACACAGTTCTGAACCGCCAAGACGCAGAGTACGCCAAGTTTAATCTCTGAGGGTTTAATTCCTCGCTGCTTGTGGCGAAGTTCTATTGTAGGTGCGGCTTCAGCCGCACAAGTTCGCCTGAAGGCGAACCTACAACTAATACCCCGTCCGCTTGCGGCGGGGTTGTTTATTAATAAATTCTTGGCGTACTCTGCGTCTTGGCGGTTTAATATTGAAAAACTCAGTCGTGGTGCGGGGTAACCGGTTTCCGGTTGATCAGCAGTTTTTCGTCGATCGGCACTTCCCGGATTTCAAATTCCATACTTTCCAGATCGCCCATGACATAGGTTGGATCGGCGCCTACGCCGCCTACTGTGCCGGGATTGATGAACAGGGTCTGGCGTT
>CAZEFJ010000305.1:0-1882 GCA_964511465.1 uncultured Hyphomicrobiales bacterium | reverse complement strand
CGGCGTAATATATCTCCGCGGTAGCGTAAACATCTCCGCTCGCTTGAAGATGGTTGTTGACATAGATCGCCGCCAGATAAAATGTGGTAACCAAAACCGAAACAAAAACGGAATGTGAAGCCACTCCGAAAGTGAGTATTTCTTTGTTTTTTTTTAAATATTGAAGGCCTACCAACAATCGTTGCCTGATAGGTTTATCTTCAAACTGTTTTTCAATAAGCGATTGGTATTTTATAAAAAATATAAATGCGAAGGCCACCAAATAAGTCAAGGCATCCATCATGAAAATTTCATAAATAGTCCATGCTTCTAAACTGAAAGGTACAACTACAAGCAATCCGAAAATATTGAGATAACCTCCCTGAACCCCTTCTAAAAGCAAAGCCGCTCCGGCTCCCGCCAGCACACTTGAAAGTTGCCCCTGAATTTCAATAAAAGAAGTTATTCGCCCGTAGTATTTGACTTCTGTAATTTCCTGAACGAACGCGTAAAGGTTGGGGTAGTGGATGTTGTAATTAAAAAAAGTAAACATGAAAACGAACGCGACCGCATACCAGGGCAAGCTTTCATTTTGATAACCAAATCCGGCTATTGAGACTAGCAGCAAACCTGAAATAGTTGTTACAAAAAGAAAGATGTTTTTTCTGTTGTACTTGTCGATAAATATTCCGCTGTAAGGCACCCAAAACATGGCGATAACATTCGTCAGGATAAAGATCAAACCAAATTTGCCCATTTCAAGCTGGCGGGCAAAATACCACGGAATAGCAATCATGCTGATCCCCTGGGCGATCCCCGAAATAGAGTTGGCGATAAACAGCAATATGATTGCCGAAAGGTTTTTCAATAAAATATTTTTTTGGGAAAAATTAGACTTAATTCTAAAATGGTTTTATGAGCTGAAAGGGAAGTATTTGTATTCCTATCAAGAAACGCCCGGAACCTCATAGCCGTAGCTATTAAGGTGAGGACGTGACGCAGAGAGGGAGCCAAAGACGAGTTTTCAGCCATACTAAATTATTTAGAATAAAGTCTATTATAAAACCTGCATCAAGGTGCGAAAAGCTACATATTTATTTTTAAAACGCTCTTGATGTTCGGCTTGCAATTTTGGAGCGAATTCTTGTTGATAACGTTGAAATGTTTCCATGTCTTTACAGAAATACTGGATGGAATAGGTTTCGCCCTCAGGGTCGTCGTGAAGGATATGGCACAATTTATACTCTTCAAAAAGCCCAGTTTCAAGGACATCCGGAATATGGATTTCTTTCATCCATTTCAACCAGTCTTTGTGAGATTTTTTTTCAATCTTAACGGTGACTTTATACAGTATCATAAATTGGTTTTTCGCAAAAGTAAGCCATTTTTTTTACTGGATGTTATCACCTCGAAGAAAACGAAATCGCTTGCGGGCATCTACCGCAAAAGTACTTCCCGAATATTCAATAAATATCTTTTCGTACAATTCCTTTGCTTTTTCAAGATCGTTGAGTTGATGCTCATAAAGTTGTGCTAATTCATAGAGGGCATTGTCGCCGCGGATTCCATCTGCAAAGTTTTCGGTGATTTGTTGCAACATCTCTGCTGACTTTGTATAATCATTTTGCCTGAGGTAAATCTTAGATTTCAGATACAAAATATCATCTTCAAGGGAATGCCCCGGGAAGCTGATATTGATTGTGTCCAGTTTTAGAAATGCGTCATCCAGCCGATTTTGAAAAACCAGGAGATCAGCTTCAGCATACAACTTCAGCGCAGCCATGGAGGTGTCAAGGCCCATATTATCCAGGATAAAAACGGACAAATCTAAAGCATCATTTGAAATCAATTTTGAAGTAGAAGCTTTTAATGATGGGCTTGCCGAAGATCTTGAACTTGTAGA
>CAZEFJ010000304.1:0-1922 GCA_964511465.1 uncultured Hyphomicrobiales bacterium | reverse complement strand
AATGCAGTGGCGAGGGCAGGCAAATACGCACCTTGTTCCAGCATCACCTTGGTGCCATTGCGCTGCGAGACATGGCCAAGTGCCGCCGCTGCCGCCGGGTCGGCATCGAAATCGAGCATCGCCACTAGGGCGCCCGCGATATATTCCGGGATGCGCGATCCGCCGGGCGAGCCCAACAGAATATAGGCGCGCTCCGGCGCCTCCAGCCGATAGACGATGGTCGGCGACATCGACGAGCGCGGCCGTTTGCCCGGCGCCACCGCGTTGGCGATGAGAGTGCCGTCGTCACGCGCTGGGCGAAACGAAAAATCGGTAAGCTGGTTGTTGAGCAGGAAACCCCCGGCGATGCGGCCCGAGCCAAAGGCGGTCTCGATGCTGGCAGTGACCGAGATCGCCATCCCGTCGCCATCGACTACCGATAGATGGGTGGTGCCGGGAAGCTCGTCCTGGAGGTCGGGGGCCAGCAGACGACCCTCGCGCCAAGGCGGGTCACCCGGTTCGGCTTTGCCGGACGAGGCGACCGCTCCATCGATCAACCGCGCCCGCGCTGTCAGGTAGGCGGGGTCGAGAAGGCCGCGTACCGGCACCGGCAGAAAATCCGACTCGGCGAGGTATTGCGCCCGGTCGGCATAGGCCAGCCGCGAGGCCTCGGCGAACAGGTGCCACAAGCGGGGCGCGTCGAGCGTCAGGTCATCGAGGTTGAAGTGGTCCAGCAGACCCAGAATCTGCCCCACGGTGGTGGCACCGGACGAGGGCGGGCCCATGCCGCAGACCCGGAACCTGGCCCGGTAGTCGAGACAGACCGCCGGGCGTTCCCTGACCTCATAGGCGGCAAGGTCACCGGGGCTCAGCGTGCCGGGCCGGGAGGCAGTTTGGGTGGCTGCGGCAATGGCCTGAGCCAGCGGACCGGTGTAGAGCGCGCCGGGACCCTCGCTGGCCAGGGTCTTCAACGTGGCCGCCAGCGCCTGGTTAGTCAGGATAGCGCCCTCGGCCAGGGGAATGCCACCGGGCAGGAACAGGGAAGCGGCATCGCTGGCGGCCAGCCGGTCCCGATAACGGGCAATCGAGGCGGCGAGACGCGGGCTGACCGGGAATCCGTCCCGCGCCAGCGCAATCGCCGGGGCGAAGAGATCGGCCCAGGGCAGCTTGCCGTAGCGGGCGTGGAGCGCCTCCATCAGCCGCACCATCCCCGGCACGCCGACCGAGCGGCCACTGGCAACCGCCTCCAGGAAAGGCAGGCGGTTGCCCTCGGCGTCGAGGAACATGTCCGGGGTTGCTCTAGCGGGGGCGGTTTCCCGGGCATCCCAACTGGTGACACCGGCGGCCGAATGGACCAGCGCGAAGGCGCCGCCGCCGACGCCGCTGGATTGCGGCTCGACAACATTGAGGACCAGCAGCGCGGCGATGGCCGCATCCGCCGCCGAGCCGCCCCGGCGCAGTATCTCGCGCCCCGCCTCGGCGGCGGCCGGGTGCGCGGCGACGATCATGTGGGTCCGGGCACTTGCGAGCTGCTTGGGTGTAAGACCGCTGGGTGTCTCGGGGTCGGCGGCAGTCTGGGCGGTGGCTGGCCCGGTTGCCAGCAGCAGGGCGATGGCGAGGGCGATCATGGCGCGCATGGGTGATCTCCGCGATTTCGACGGGGTCGGCGGTATCCGGCCATGATGCCGGAGCTGCCGGTTCGGGGCTAGTGCGATATCCCGATCACACCGTTGCGGGGTCGAGCGCCTCCCAGGTCGCTGCGTCAGCGTGGCCGGTGACAGCGAGCCCGGCAGCGGCCTGGAATGCCTTGAGTGCGGTTTCGGTCTTCGGCCCGAAATCACCGTCGAGCGCACCGGGCGAGAAGTCCCGTTCCGCCAGCAGGCGCTGGAGCAACCGTACCGAGGGACCCTCGGTGCTTCTGGCCAGTTCCGGGCGGTCCTCGA
>CAZEFJ010000303.1:0-1923 GCA_964511465.1 uncultured Hyphomicrobiales bacterium | reverse complement strand
GACATCGACTCGGCCGAGGACTGCAACTCGGTCGAAGCCGATGAAACCGCCTGGATAACGCCGCCGACGTTGCCTTCGAAGTCGTCGGCCAGCCTGTGCATCATCGCCTTCTTTTCCTCCTCGGTGCGATGTTTAGCCTCCTCGGCTTCGGCTTCCATCTGCCTGACCCTGATCGCGCTATCCTTGAACACTTGGACAGCCACAGCCATTTCCCCGATTTCGTCGACACGTTCCCGGGACGGGATTTCGATTTCCATATCTCCATCGGCCAGACGCTTCATGGCCCCGGTCATCGAGCCTATGGGACGGGAGATCGAGCGGGCGAAGAAAAAGCCAATCGCGGTCACCACCAAGGCCAGTACGAGAATGGCAATTATCATGCCGTTGCGCATCTCTATGGCGGGCTTGTTCACCTCTTCCATGCTGATGTCGGTGATTACCGCCCAGCGAACACCCAGGAAATCCAGCGGTTCCGCATCCATAAGTACCTTATTGCCCCTACGACCAGAGGTCACTAACAAAGCGTCCTTACCGGCCAGCGCTCCGCGCGCGCCAACGGAGTCCGCCTTGGTCCTGAGGATGTCGGTCTCGCCTTTCCTGGTGAATCGAGAGGTCGAGCGCATGGTCAAATCGGTACCGACCAAATAGGATTCGCCAGTCTTTCCCATACCGGATGGCTGCTGCATTATGGAATTAAAACGTGATACCGATATCCGAAAAATCAGAACCCCATGACGTTTTCCCTGGCGGTCAAACACAGGGGTGGCGATAAAGCTGGCGGGAACCCCGTCACTGGGCGCGTAAGAGCCGAAATCCGTGAAGGCGACATAACCCGGCTTGTAGTTGTCCTCGACCATCCGGTAAGCCTTGGCCAAATCAGAATCTTTCCACCGACCGTTCTTCAGGTTGGTTGCAAAATCCGGCCCTTTGCGCACCGAATAGACCACGTTTCCGTTATCGTCGATCAGAAATATGTCAGAGTATTCCCGGGCCATGAGGAGTTGGCTAAACCAGGGATGGTACCTTGCGTGGACCTTGTTATAGGCTAGGTCTTCCGGTGCCGCGTTCAGTTTGTACTTTTCATCGCCCTGGTTGGGGTTGTCGGCAATATACATTTTCTGAAGTTTTTTGGCCTGCTCGCCACCAAGTTCCTGCCACGCAGTCTCTATCTCATCAAGCATATTGATCGACATGTCGTTGGTGGAAACGGTTAAAATATCTTCCTTGATCGAATTCAGCCAGTTGTTCAGTTCGTAAAGCCGTCCGTCGTGGGCAATGTTAATTTTTTCTAAGGCCGACTCTTCCAGGGCGGCCTCGGACTGCTTAAACCCCATATACCCGGCAATACCGGCCGACAGCACAGCCAAGGCCACGATAATTATCGGAAGCTTGGTTGATATCCTCAAATTCAACACGGACATAATTAACCCCACCTAATTTTTCATTGAAAAGCCTTGCCCTTTAAAGTTGATAAAAAAAGAGCCAATGCCATCAGCGTTATGGGCAAAACTTGTTGGATAATCGAAGTCCTAGCGCAGTACACAGCTTATCTGTGCAATGGTTGCGTTATAGGCCCCGGCATTTATGTCGTAGAATTAATACGCTCAGAGTATACAAGAGCCACGCTTACACAAAGTTGACGCCAGCCTTACAAATTCGTAATGCTTGGGGTAGAGGCTGACCTTATCGGATGGGTGGTTCCTGGTTTGGCATCAGTCGTGACGACTCATGCAATGGGTATGCGGCTTGGTATGGTGGATTGATTGATACTTGCACCGAAACATATGTAGTCTTATTTTCTCGATTCCGGTCTCGTTTTTTAATTTTGCGCAAACAGCGTCTTCAAAAGCGGAGGATATATTTTGGACTTAAAGAAAGGACTTCGTTACGTCCTGTTGTTTACCACCAACGCCCCGACCAGTG
>CAZEFJ010000302.1:0-1939 GCA_964511465.1 uncultured Hyphomicrobiales bacterium | reverse complement strand
TTCGGCGGCGCGTCGTTGGTGGGATACAGCTTTGTCAATCGCATCGCTCGCACGAGTGTCGAACGCGAGCTCGGGCGCAAGCCCAAAGCCAGGATGCTCCGCGATGCGCTGCTCCATGCGAACCCCGGGCGGGCGTTGTTGATTGTGACGCTCTTGCGTGCTTCGCCGGGTTCGCCCTTTGCATTGACGAACCTGCTGCTGGGCTCATTGGGCGTTTCGCGGGGCGTGTTCTTCTTCGGAACGATCTTGGGCATGCTCCCCCGCACCCTCGCAGCGGTGCTGATCGGGCATCAGATCACAACCTGGTCGGGCCCGGTCGAGAAGCCGACCTGGGTGTTTATCGCGGGGCTTGTGGCGTTGGTGGTGCTTGTGGTGGTGATCTCGAAGGTCGCTGGGGGTGCATTGAAACGAGTTGCGACCGAGCATGAATCTGTTTCAGTCGCGATGTGAGTGAATTGGGCTTAGATCGGATCTTTGATCAGCAGCACAAGGATGATCGTCACGCTGATGACGGTGAAGTTGTGCAGGAAGTGTGCGGTCATCGGGGCGATGAGCGAGCCTCGCCATTCGCGCATGAAGGCGAACATGAACCCGAGCATCAGGATCGGCGTCACCATCAATGGGCCATAGTTGTGCATAAATGCGAAGAGTGCTGCGCTTGCCAGGGCTGCGAACACCCAGTGCATCGAGCCTCTTAGGTGGCGAAAGAGTGCTCCGCGGAAGATAGATTCTTCCATGATCGGCGCCCAGATTGTGACGAGGGAGAAGAGGAACACGATCGCGACGATATTGCCCGATGCGATGCTCTGGAAGATATCATTCGTGATCGCGACAGGCTCAACGGGTTCGTTTCCGTGCTGTCTGGATTGAATGAGCTGTTGGATCCAGAGCAGGAGGATGGTGATGAGCGAGCCTAGCAGGAGCAGGGGGATGGTGGCGATGTAGGTGATGATGCCGCAGGATATTTCTTTGAGGATTCCCTCGCCCGTGTGCCATCCGATGGCCTTTTTCCAGGTCCCGATGTGCATCCCTCGGAAGATGCCCCAAAGAATGGTCAGGAGCAAAAGCCAAGGCAGGAAGATTGAAACCGATCCGATCTGGGGGAAGAGGAAGGACGAGACGGACATCAGCAAGAACCCGCTGACGAAGAGGGTGTAGGTTTCGAGGAAGACGCTGCCGCCTTTGATGGGGACATGGTTGCGGAGTTTGATCTGTCCGCTGGCAAAGCGGACGATCCCAAAGCACAGCACCACCAGCCCACCGAGGAGCAAGATGGGAACCGCGAGCAGTATGATTGATGTGAAAACCAAGATCGGGAACCATCCGTCGATCAAAGGCTGGCGCGCTGGGTCTGTATCAGCAAGCCCGTGGGTCAGGGCGAGCTTGCCGAGGAGCCCGTACCGCTTGGCGAGCTGCTCGCGTTGATGATCGTTGAGTGAGTCGATGCCGACGGTGTAGATGGTCTCGAGCGCGTTGAGCTCAGCGAGGATCAGATCATCCGATCGATCAGGATCAGGATGGGGGGTGTCGTCGGTATCGAAGAAGTCGCGAAAGAGCTCGCTCTTGAGCTCGTTGAGCCGATCGAGCGCTTCTTCGTCGCCTTCAAACTCGCCCGCGAGCATGATGAGCCGAACCTCGTCCTCGTCGATTAGGTTGCTATTGGGCGGATCGAGCTGAGACATGATTGGGTTGGATTGGAAAACGGGGAACGCTCGAACGAAAAATCGCCCGAGCAGATCAACTTGCCCGAACGAACCGGGCGCGGGTTGGTTCCACTGCTGGACCATCGGCTCGGCTGGTTTCTGGAAAAGGTACCGGAGTTTGCTGTCTTCGCTCGAGTTCTGCCAGATGATGGTGATGCCCACGATCAGGACAGTGAATATCGTGACAAGGAGCTTGGAGTTGGGCGTGCCCGGGTCGGCGGGGTCGATCGGGTTGC
>CAZEFJ010000301.1:0-1953 GCA_964511465.1 uncultured Hyphomicrobiales bacterium | reverse complement strand
CTAAGGAAGTGAAGTAGACCGGCAGGACGTAACGGTAAATATTATAATTATTTAAAGTCTAGACAGGCGTTTATGGGCTTGTTGCAGCTTGTCGCGTGACTGTTTAGCCTCTTCACGTCGGCATCTTTCAGTCTCAACAACTTTCCCGGGGGCCTTGGCGAGAAAACCCTGGTTCGAGAGTTTCTTGTCGTATTTGCTGATTTCTTCGTCAAGGGACTTGATCTTCTTTTCAAGCCTTGCTTTTTCTGACGCAATATCAATGACTTCCGACAGCGGCAGGATAAACGTGGCCTCATCGACCACCACCTGTATCGCACCCTGGCGGATATCACCGGCGGCGCTGATATCGGAGACCCTGGCCAATTGCCGAATCAGTTGCTTATGGGTTTCTGTGCGGGCAATGGTAATTTGGCTGGCGTCTTTGTGAAAAATTTTAAATCGTGCCGCCGGCGGTACATTCATTGACGATCGTACGCTACGAATTTCCGTAATCAGCCGCACCAGCCAATCCATTTCGCTATCAGCTTTTTTATCTATCATGGCGTCATCGACATCCGGCCATGAGCCATTAATTAGAAGATGTTGGCGTTTGGGGCCGGTTTTCTCCCACAATTCCTCGGTAACGTAGGGGATGAATGGGTGAAGCAGATGTAAAAGACAGTCAAAAACCCATGCTGTCGCAGCCCTTGTCTCGATCCTTGCTGCCTCATCATCGCCCTGGATAATTGGCTTGGTGAACTCCAGATACCAGTCACAAAATGTACCCCAGGCAAAATGATAGAGAACGTCGGCGGCCTCGTTGAACCTGTAGTCATCTATGGCTTTTGTGGTCCTGTCGGCGGCTTCCGCAAACTTGCCGATGATCCAGCGGTTAACCGTCAACTCGCATGATTTTGGGGAGAAATTTTCGGACTGCTCACATTGGTTCATCTGGCAGAAGCGGGCGGCATTCCACAGCTTGGTAACAAAGTTGCGATAACCCTCGACCCGGTTTTCCGACAATTTTATATCGCGGCCCTGTGCCGCCATTGCGGCAAGGGTAAATCGCAGGGCGTCGCTGCCATATTTCTCTATTATATCCAATGGGTTGATTACATTACCCTTGGATTTTGACATCTTCTGTCCATTTTCATCACGAACCAGGGCGTGAATATAGACGGTGTGAAACGGCACTTTGTCGATGAAGTGCAGGCCCATCATCATCATTCTTGCGACCCAGAAGAAAATAATATCGAACCCGGTAACCAGCACATCGGTGGTGTAATAGCGTTCGACATCCGATTTACTGTCGGGCCAGCCGAGGGTCGAGAATGGCCATAAAGCCGACGAAAACCAGGTATCCAGAACATCATTGTCGCGTTTCAGTTCTACTTTTTTTCCGTAATGCTTATCGGCTGCGGACTGAGCCTCGACTTCGTTCATTTCGACAAAAAACTTACCGTCCGGGCCGTACCATGCGGGCACCTGATGTCCCCACCATATCTGGCGTGATATGCACCATGGCTGGATGTTGCGCATCCACTCGAAATAGGTTTTTTCCCAGTTTTTCGGAACAAACTTTGTCTTTCCCTGTTCGACGGCTTTGATTGCCGGGCCCGCCAGTTTTGCCGCGTCGACGAACCATTGATCGGTCAGCCATGGCTCTATAACAACCCCGGAACGGTCCCCATAGGGAACCACCATCGGGTTTTCCTCAATATTTTCCAGCAGTCCCAGGCCGGTCATTTCCTTGACTATGGCGTCTCTTGCATCGTAGCGGTCAACACCTGTGTAATGGTCCGGCACGTTTTCGTTAAGCCGTGCGTTAAGGTCAAAAATATTAATTATTTCAAGGTTTTTCCGCCGACCTACCTCGAAATCATTAAAGTCGTGGGCCGGGGTTATTTTCACCGCTCCGGTGCCTTTTTCCGGGTCGGCGTACTCGTCCGCGACGATCGGAATAGGCCGGTTTGC
>CAZEFJ010000300.1:0-2006 GCA_964511465.1 uncultured Hyphomicrobiales bacterium | reverse complement strand
TGGCCAATGCCTGACCATAAGTGTCGTGAAAGTGCCCGGCGAGGTTTGCAATGGGAACTTCGCTTGCAACTGCGCGGATCATCAGCCTTGTCTCACCCGCCGCGCCAATCCCGATCGTATCACCGAGGGAAATTTCATAGCACCCCATCTCGAAAAGCGCTTTCGAGACGCGCACCACATTATCGAGAGGGACTTTTCCCTCAAATGGGCAGCCAAGGACGCAAGACACATAGCCACGAACCCGTATGCCGTCGGCCTGCGCGGCTTTCACCACCGGGCGGAAGCGCTCAAGGCTTTCGTCGATGGAGCAGTTGATGTTCTTATTCGAAAAGCTTTCTGATGCGGCGGCAAAAACCGCAATGGTATCGGCCTTGGCGTTTCGCGCACCTTCAAGCCCACGCATATTTGGGGTCAGCACCGGATAGGAAACACCGTCGCGGCGATTGATCTTTGCCATCACCTCATCGCTGGCGGCCATTTGCGGCACCCATTTCGGCGAGACGAATGCGCCCGCTTCAACGGTTTTGTGACCGGCTTTGGCGAGGCGCTCAATCAGTTCGACTTTGGTAGCAACATTGATGGTTTGTTTTTCATTTTGTAGCCCGTCGCGAGGGCCGACTTCAACGATATTGATTTGGTTGGTCATATAAAAATAATAGCTGGTCAAATCAGCACAAGCCACTGATTTATAATCTTAAATAATGAACCTTGCGAAAGGGCTATGAAACGGTAATCTATTTACCGTGCAGAATGGAGAGGGGTGAAAGGGGGTAATCGTGGAAGTACTGGCTTCTATTTGGGCTATTATAACAACAGAAGGTTCAATAAGGTTATTGAGCTCGGTTGATATTTTTCTGTTTACATTTGTTAGTGTTGGTTACGCTTTCCGTATTCTTTCTCGACTTAGAGATTTTGATCGAGATGATTTTATAAAACGAATACCTGGGCCGAAGCCACATAAAACAGAGAGCCTAGAGCGTCAAGCACGATGGAAACGGGATCACGCATCAAGCATACTTCGCTTAAAGCTTATGGACAGTTTTTATGCGATGGCCTTAGGTGTCGGAGTACCGCTAGCCGCATTTTGTTTTATCACTCTTTATCCAGAATGGTTTGTTATTGATGGTGTTCTTTGGAGGGATGCTAGAACGAACTCTATATTAACTGAGCCGACAGGCGTGCAGATGGCGCTGTTCTTTGCTGATCAAGCTTTGAAAGGTGGTCTCAATGATGTGTTCGAAGTTTTCCAACTATCAGTAAGTACTATGACGAATGATCCTACCAATTTTGGGTATGCAGGAGTTGTGCTTGCATTCAGAATGATCATGGATGTATTTGTTTTAAGCTTAGTAATATTTGCGCTTTCGGCTATAACGGCATGGCGAGATGTGATGGGTGAATTACGTTAGAATAGGCAAGTAGCGGTCACGCGCTTTCCTCAAATTCCACCAGTTGATCACCATCCTTCACCTGATCGCCCGGTGCGAATTTATAGGCTTTCACGATGCCGTCGAAAGGCGCTTTGATGGTGTGCTCCATTTTCATGGCTTCCATCACCAATAGCGGTTTTCCGGCCCCTATCACATCGCCAGGTTTTGCTGACAACATTGTGATGACGCCGGGCATCGGTGCGGTCAGCGACCCTTCGCTTGAAGGGTGGGCGGATATCCCAACACGCGGGTCCGGGAATTTCACATCGCAGTGATCAGCGCCAATCCAAATCCGTAGGCCATCCATATGCGGCGCCGCAAAGGCATTTATGGTGTCGCCATTGATATTGATATGCACGTCGCCACTCTCATGGGCGGCGCCGGTAAAGGAAAAGCTGAGCGGCGTTTGCGCTTTACGGCCCTCGCGTCGTGCGGCGGCAGAGGCGTCAGGTTCCAGAGTCACATCGATCTGATCGCCAGCATGGTTGAGGCGTAACAAGGCCGGTTGGTCGTCATGTTCGATCCACATCACCTCATGGGCCGGGCGGTTCAAGCGAAAGCCGGTAAGCTGCCATG
>CAZEFJ010000299.1:0-2019 GCA_964511465.1 uncultured Hyphomicrobiales bacterium | reverse complement strand
TTGATGTTAGCGCAGAGATAAGAAACAACCTAATTTCTAACAATGTTAATGAAGGAATATATTTGCGAAAATATAGCTGGATTTAAAAATGTAACAACCGATCCTCTCATTATCAACAATGTGATCAAAGATAATGATTTTGGATTGTTCATGCGGACAAATTCATGGTGGCAAGGCCATGTAGATGATCGCACAACTATTAAAAATAATACGATTAACAATAATGACGTTTATGGGATTTATTTGCAAGCAGAAGGAAGCAATGATACTTCTGGATCAGACACGGACGTAAAACCAATTATTGAAAATAATTTGCTTTATGAAAATAATACAAATATTTTTATGCTATTAAAACCACTTGGAGCAGATGGAGGTAGTAGTACATCTAACCGTGAACATTAACACCACCTATCAATCAAAGTTTGCAACGCTTTTGAGCGTCTTCCACGCGGCTTGGGTGGTTGCCAGTTTGGTGGCGGCAGAGGCAGAGAAAGCAACTCTTGATGTGACCAAACATGGTCAGCGAGTCCCGCTGCCATTGCGGGTGTCCGCTGAATCCATCGGTGACCAAATGACCCGAAGGATAAACGGATGCGTAGCGATTTGTGTTTATCACAGAAGTTGTAGCAACATCCAACAATATACATGCTGGCTGTAATTGTTTCAGCCTGATGGGCTAACACACGGCTACGACGAGTCAGCCAAACCAATCTCTGGCGAAATGTCGCGTTGAGCCGTTCAATATAGGCGGTATTCAAGACACCAACTTTACCTTGTGATTTAACAATCAACGCAACAGCTTTTTGGCGACACTCAGCAATAAATTGTCGCTCAATGGTCAGTTCACCCGCACATTTGCGTTTGATTACACGTCCAATGTGAATGTTAGGCCAAGCAATCAGACGCGGTCGGCTGCGCTTGCCTTGATGGTCAGCTGTCCGAAATGCTCGTCGAATCGCTCCAATATAGTGAGGCAACCCATCCACAGCCACGAGTAGCGGACGACACAGAGCAACTTTGCGGATTGTGGAGAGCAACGTATCAATCATTTGCTTATCACGACTTTGACTCACGACACCACCTAACCATAATCTGCACGGAACCATCATGCTTAACCCCATCCACAATGAGCGACCCCATGCTTTAACTTTGATTTCATCAGCTTGTACCTGTTGCAAATCGAGTTTAGCACACTCAATTTGCTGCTCATGGACAACTTTACACTGCGCACCAGCCCTCTGCCACCACTTTTTGATTGTTCGACGGTCAAAACCAAAGGCAGCGACAATGGCAGATAGTGGACACCCATAAGCGAGCAAGACAATCACAAGCATGACGATGTTAGGGTCAGTTTTCAAGCGATAAAAAATAGTGCCTTTGGTTATGCTAAATGTTGTATCACACACATCACAGCGGCAACGTTTTTCAATCTGGCTATGCGGATAGATATTACCGCACTCAATTTTGCCTCTAGCGGGGCAGTCCATATTAGGGCAAAATACTGTTTGTAGGTTCATCGTTTTCTCCCTGATTAGTTTTGGTTGACCAACCAGTTTGATACGATGAACCTATTTCGTCAAATTTTCTCATTTACACGCTTTAATGCTCTACTACCGCTCAAACAGACGTTGACTTTTGTGGCCAAATTCCATAAAAGCTCAGAAAATCCAGAGATATCGTATGGTTATTGATAGGTTTTGATAGTCACTTTTTGATCGATTGTAAAGATTGGTACGCTGGGCGCAAAGAACCGTCAGGACGCAAAAGGCTGTAGCCTGATTCACTGAACTGATTGCCTAACGTTGGGGCAAAGTTCAAATTCCACAAAATCATAGGGCCTATGAAGTCCCACTCATTTGCCAATTCAAAGGCGCGTAAAATGTATTCAGCCTGCTGCCATTCGCTATTATTGACCATAAAATCAGCTTCAAGTGGTGGCAATGCGTCGAAATTTTCAAAGCTGCCCCAGCCAAATTCTGTCGCCCAAATTTATCCATAAACATTCCTTCATTGGCGGGC
>CAZEFJ010000298.1:0-2021 GCA_964511465.1 uncultured Hyphomicrobiales bacterium | reverse complement strand
GGACTGTTCCAAGGGGTGGCTGGGGACAGGGCAATCGCATTAAAAACTAAGCGAATCTACCTATAAAAATAGACTGTGATTATATAACACCTAGCTAGTGGGTGTCCCGAAAGTCGTTTGAGTGGGGTAATTTCAGGCGGAGATCGTCTCCGCATGGAGTGAAGACTTCAACGGGGAGGCTGAGCGGTTGTCGTTCACGTCGATCTGGTCGAATTTCAGCACAGTGAAGACCCCACGCGCGCAACGGTGGCTGCGTTGTTCGTGATTGTTCGAGTCAGGATGAGGTCAGGCCGCCTTGCGACGACTCTGTCCTGCGGCAGCGTCTTCTTTCTCCTTTGCGATCAGCAGTCGGCCGAGTGTGTGCAGGTTGCGGCCCAGAATCGCCAGTCGCATGTATCGGTCAAAGCCGACTTCCGAACGGTCCCGACAACGCTTCAGACCGTTACCCGACTGCAGCGCGCCGATCGCCGATTCCACTCCCGGGTGATGCTGCTGAGCCGACAGGAATTCCTCGTCCGCTTCCGCCAGTTGAACCACGGACTGCTTCGCGCCGGGCTTCGGCAGACACAGGTGATCCACAAGTTTGCTCAGCGATGTCTGGTTCTCTGGCGAATGGAAGCCGCGATCGAATGACAGCCGCTTCACGCCGTCGGCAAACTTCGTCTGCAGAGATTCGGTTTCACGAACGGCCACATCCTGATCGCCTTCGTCGCGGTTCATCAGAACGCCGTGAACGATGAAGCCGGCCGCGTCTTCGAACAGCAAAACCTGTCGGCCGAACTGAATCGGCTGGCCCGCCTTGCCGCGTTTGTAAAGCTGTGTGTGCGGTTCGAACACGCTGAACAGCTTGTCGATATTGGGAACGCTTTCTCCGTTGATCACGCGTCGCCGCGCCGTGTCGGCCACGCGTTCGGTGCGCACGATGAAGGCCTGCAGTGTGTTCGGTCCGAACAGGTCGCCGACACAGGGCTGCGGCTGGCCGGTCACTCCGCACAGGTCGCGTGCCCGCTGCGTCACGCGCTGCGCTTTCTGCAGCAGTTCGCGATACAGCGGCTTCATCCGCTTGAGGTAATTCGGACCTTTCTTCGAGGCAATGCGATTGATCTTCCGATCGAGCCTCTTCACCTTCTTCAGCACATGAGCATGCTGACGCCAACCGGTCAGCCCCTGAGCTTCGGCCTCCCTCGCACACATTTCGACGATCTTCCGCAGACCATCACGCAGCAGCGAACTCTCCGTCGGGTAATGAATGCTGGTCTCCATGACGAACGAATCCGCACGAACTTTTTCGATGGCTGCGGGTTCCAGTGCATGTCCTTCCTGCACGATCGCATGACTGATTCGATCAACGGTTTCCGGCTTCAGCAGACAGAAGTTGTTACGAAGCGTCTTGTGATGAAACGTGTCTTTGTCACACTCGCCGAGCCCCATGATGGCCCGCAGCGAGCGATGATTTCCAGCCATGTCCTGCAGCTGATCGTAAGTGAAATCACAGCCGAGCCGCACGGCGACGAGCACACAGATGTGCCAGTAGTCCATGCCTTCGCGTCCGGTGTCCGCGCGTGAATCGCCGATGATGTCGTCAGCAATCAGATCAAGGATGGACTTGGTGATCTGGCGGTTGGCATACACATGCTGCAGCGCCCGCAACACGGGTACGATGGAGTCGCGGCACTCAAGATCCAGCACCACGTTCTGAATGGGAACCGTGTCAAACCGCAGCTGGGTTGGGTAAGCTTTTCGCATCCTTGGCTCCTCGAAGATTGAGTACAACAAATCCGTTTTGCCTGTCTTTTCAACAAGCACTACGAATCTTCGTCTCAACTTCGCGGAGCTTTCTGCATTCCTCATCCCTGATTCACTCGCCGAACGGACTTTCGGGACACCCACTCGCTAGATGGTGCGGATGCCTGAATTCTTGCGAATTCAGCTACCCGTCAAATCAGGTGAATCACGACACTACTGTCTCCTGATTGAAAAGCGGACCAGCCTGGATGAGACTGCCGTCGGTCTTGATCAAT
>CAZEFJ010000297.1:0-2036 GCA_964511465.1 uncultured Hyphomicrobiales bacterium | reverse complement strand
ACCGCCGCCCGTCTCAGGCCAGATGACATGAAGATCAAGGAAATTCTGATCGGGGTATCCACCTCTCTTTTTCGTCTCAATATCGGTGAACACGCCATCAAAGAATTCATTGTATTGGCGAAAGACAATAAAATATTAAAAGCGAAGGCTTACCAAAAACTGGGGGACATTCGCATCATACAAGGGAAATTGCTGGAAGCCCGCAAGTTCTATGAAGACGCTCAAGCTCTCGGCGACCCCGGGGATCTTGCCAAAATCAGTCTGGCGCAATTTCCGAAATTATCTTCAGCCGATCTCTCCCTCCAAAGCCCAACTGAGATTTTTATCAAACCGACAAACGCATTGAACCGGCAGGGAGAGATTTTCGACCAGTACAAAATGTACGATCGCGCCATTGGCATTTATTCTGTTGTGCTGGAAATGGACCCGAGGCATCTCGAGAGTAAGTTGAACATGGCAACCGCCTATTTCAATTCCGATAATTATGGCCGAACTATCTCGATATTAGAGCGCTTGCTTGTAACCCATCGCAACCACGATTTTATTTTGTCGCATCGGTTTTTACTGGCTAAGGCATACGTTAAACAAGGAGACCTCCAGAGCGGATTAAAAAATCTGAAATGGGTCGTCCAGAAAAGTCCGGCGATAAAAAATAAAATTCAATCCGACCCTGTCTTCAATCCTCTAAAAGAAAACAAAGAGTTCAAGGAGTTGTTTCAATAAGGCGACCGGAACCCATATCGCCAAGCCGAAACCTGCCTCATTCCCATTCTTGAACCTCTCAAGTTCCCGCTGGCAAATACGTTCAATATTAAGTTTGACATTAAATTTCCTTTATTGTTACCTTGAGAGCACATGACATTTTCCATGAAGTCCTTTCAATCCTTTACCCAAACGGGCAATTCCAGCGCAAGGAGAACCTTAAATGATTGAGCGCCGTTCAAATTCCAGAATCAATTGGAAGCCGATAAATTTATTGACCCTGTCACTCATGGTCACCTTTTTTTCGATTCAAATTCCCGCAACCGTTTCGGCGGCAGAACTGTGCAAGGAAGGAAAAAAAGATCTGGTGAAAAGTTTCGATGTCATTCATGCCCGAGGCGGATTCTGGGGACTCATGGAAAAAACCGCCGGCTTGCAGGACAAATCCGTTTTAGGATTGCAGACCGACGGAAAAGTCAGACGCACCGTCAGCATTTTTGAAGAAATGTGTGAGGATGGGAAAACCCCCACCCCAGAGCTTTATAATGAGATCAGTAACCTGATCGGCGATGGTCGAATGGTGTTCAATATGAACCCGGACCGCACGCCGCCCAAAAAAATTCTGAAGAGAATCCAGGAAATGCATGATAAAGCCGCCGCACTCCTGAAAAAGCTGGGCGAATGAGCCTGGGCATTCTGAAAAGGGAAGAATAGTTTATGCTCAAAGAAGGAAACAAAGCGCCGGACTTCACCGCCATCGATCAAAACGGCAACAAGGTCAAATTGAACGCCTTCAAGGGTAAAAAAAATGTGGTTCTGTATTTTTATCCTAAAGACATGACTCCCGGATGCACCACCGAAGCCTGCGATTTTAAAGACAACCTGAAAGAATTCAAAGACACCGTTGTTCTGGGAGTCAGTCTGGATTCACCCGAACGCCACCAGAAATTCATCGATAAATACGACCTTCCCTTCGACCTGATTTCCGACGCCGACCAAAAAGTCGTGAACAAGTTTGGTGTCTGGCAGGAGAAAAAACTCTATGGAAAAACCTATATGGGGATCGTCAGAAGCACCTTCATCATCGACAAAGAAGGCGTGCTCCGCAAAATATTCCCCAAGGTAAAGGTAAAAGGGCACGTTGATGAAGTGCTTGCGGCCCTCAAAGAAATTTAAAGCGCAGATTCCCCTCCGCGGCCAGCGTGACGCTGGACTCAATTTTACGCACTATTGATTTATGGTTTTTCGGGGCTTGTGTACCCCTCCCCTGCTGGGCATGAAAGCTAATGAAGAGAATATCACAAGTGACAAGCGAGCGGAGCCTTAAACTTTCC
>CAZEFJ010000296.1:0-2044 GCA_964511465.1 uncultured Hyphomicrobiales bacterium | reverse complement strand
TGGGCACGTCCGGATCTGTGGGAGGCGGGGTCGGCGACGGCCCCGTCCACCCGACGTGCGCCAGGGTAAGCCTGGAGGAGGTTAGGAAAATGTAGAAGTTCGAAAGCCTCTTGAAGCAGACCGCAGGTGAAAGTCCTGGTCGGCAAGGTTGACCACCAGCCGGAACCGAGTGTTGCGCCGCGTCGGGCGACTGGCGGGGTGAAGCGTACACAGGGAGCATGTAGGCCGCGTGATTGAGCCACGTTAGCTATCAGAGCGGGAGCCGACGCCGTCCGATCAAGCGGAAGGCAATACCGACGGACCGTGTGGTCGGGTCCGAAGGTCCCGCCGGGGTCTGAGAGCGGGGCATGCATGCAAGGTCTGTCTAGGAACCTGGGAGATCTCTTCGTTTCCTTCGGAGATCCGCGTTTGGCGCAGCGGTAAAAAGGGCCAGGCCCGCGGCTGACCGTCTGGGGATGGTGGCCGTGGGAGCAAACGAAATCCCCAGACGAAGGTACCGCAGGCCGAGGGCAACCGAAGGTCCCGGGAAGAGCGGAGAGAAGTCGGAGCTCGCGATACGACCTGTGAAACCGGGGAACTGTCCCATCAGGACTCGGCGGAGGAAAGAGCGGGCCAAATCATAGAACCGTGGAGGGACCGATGCCTGGTCGACCAACACCAGAGAACATCTCAACGAAACAAGAACGGATAGCAACACTGGCGAAGCAAATGCCGACGGCAGCCCTTCGGTCGCTGTCGCACCACATGGACCTGCCGTGGTTGCGCGAGGCGTTTGGACGCACGCGCAAAGACGGTGCAGTTGGCGTGGACGGCCAGACGGCCGCCCAATACGCCGAAGATCTTGAGGGCAACCTTGAGTCGCTGCTCAACCGAGCAAAGTCCGGTCTGTACCGGGCGCCGCCGGTTCGACGGGTCCACATTCCGAAGGGAGACGGACGATCCACAAGACCGCTCGGGCTCCCGACGTTCGAGGACAAAGTCCTTCAACGCGCGGTGGTGATGCTTTTGGAGCCGGTCTACGAGGAGGACTTCTACGACTTCTCGTTCGGTTTCCGCCCATCCCGCTCAGCACACGATGCACTTGAGGTGCTTGACAAGCATCTGTGGCGCATGCGCGGGGGTTGGGTGCTCGACGTGGACATCAAGTCGTTCTTTGACAACTTGGACCACGAGAAGCTACGCAACATTCTTCGTCAAAGGGTAGTCGATGGGGTCGTGGTTCGGCTCATCGGAAAATGGCTCCGTGCTGGAGTGTTGGATGAGGGCGTCGTGAGACACCCCCAATCTGGCACGCCGCAGGGAGGGGTGATCTCGCCACTGCTGGCGAACATCTACCTGCATGAGGTTGTCGACATATGGTGGCACAAGGAGGTGTGTCCTCGCATGCGAGGGGACGCCGAAATGGTCCGCTATGCCGATGACCTGGTGATGGTTTTCAAGGAGCGAAGAGACGCTGAGCGTGTCCTCGTAGCTCTTGCCAAGCGCCTCGGGCGCTATGGCCTTGAGCTTCATCCCGACAAGACCAAGCTGGTTCGATTCAAGCCGCCCATGACATCGGGTCCAGGCGGTGGTGATGAAACGATCCCTCGAAGTTTTGACTTCTTGGGCTTCAACCATCACTGGGGTCGCTCGCTGAAGGGTCGATGGATCCCGAAGCGAAAGACGTCAAAGAGTCGCTTCAGTCGTGCCTGCCGCGCAGTCAGTCAATGGCTGCGAAGGGTGCGTCACCGCCCGATCTCCGAACAAGCCGCCATGCTTGGAGCGAAGCTCCGAGGACACTTCAACTACTACGGCATTCGCGGAAATTCGTACGCCATCTCAGCCTTCCGCATGGAGGTCATCCTCCGCTGGTGGAAATGGTTGGGGCGGCGCTCGCAACGTGCACGATTGACGTGGGAGGCATTTAGTAGGCTACTGAAGCGGAACCCATTGCCAATGGCCCGGCTCCCGCCGGGTCGGAGGCAGCGCCGACTGGCGAACCTGTGATTTGAGGAGCCGGATGCCTTAGTTGGGCACGTCCGGATCTGTGGGAGGCGGGGTCGGC
>CAZEFJ010000295.1:0-2046 GCA_964511465.1 uncultured Hyphomicrobiales bacterium | reverse complement strand
GCTAGACCCCGCCCGGGAGACCGGCTCAATTGTATATCATGCATTGCCCCGATGGCTAATAATTCCCGAGCCTGGCCGCTAACCTGGCTGTTGGTTGTACGAGTATCGATCATTCATAACACGCCTATGCGTTTCCTCATTGTCCTGCTTGCCCTGTCCGTTACCGGTTGCGACCTGCTGCCGCAGAGCCGGCTGGAGCGGGTAAAAGACAACGGGGTGCTGCATGTGCTCACCCGTAACAGCGGCACCACCTATTACGAAGGCCCCTACGGACCGGCCGGCATCGAGTATGACCTGGCGAAAGGCTTCGCCGATTACCTGGGCGTGAAGCTCAGGATCGAGACATCCGACAGCCTGTCGCAGATTCTTGAAAGAATCCGCACCGGTGAGGCGGATCTTGCCGCGGCAGGCCTGACGGTGACCGCCGAGCGCAAGGCTGTGCTTGATTTCAGCACCGGCTACCAGCGCATCACACCACAGCTGGTTTACCGGGTCGGGATTCGCACACCAAAGAACCTGAACGATCTGAACGGTAACCTGGAAGTGGTCGCCAACAGCAGTCACGCCGAGCGCCTGCGCACCTTGCAGGAGGAATATCCCGATCTGTCATTCCAGGAGAACAGCGAGCTGCCCAGTGAGGAGTTGCTGAACCTGGTGTGGGAACAGGTGATTGATTACACGGTGGCGGATTCCAACGAGGTCTCCATCAGCCGCCGTTTTTACCCCGAGTTGCGTGTGGCGTTCGAGATCAGCTCGCCGGAACCGCTGGCCTGGGCCTTCCCGCGTGATGAAGAAGACCGCAGCCTGGTCGAAAAGGCCAATGCATACCTCAATTCACTGCGGGAAAGCGGCGAACTGGACCGGCTGCTGGAACGCTATTACGGTTATGTGTCGGACTTCGACTATGTCGGCACGCGCCGTTATATGAAACACATCGAGCAGCGTCTGCCACGCTACCGCACATGGTTTGAAGAAGCCGCTGAAAAAACCGGTGTCGACTGGCGCCTGCTGGCCGCCATCGGTTACCAGGAATCACACTGGAACCCGAGAGCTGTCTCTCCCACCGGGGTGCGCGGCATTATGATGCTGACCCAGAACACCATGAAGCATATGGGAATTAAAAAGAGTCGTCTCGATCCGCAGGCCAGTATCGAGGGCGGCGCACGCTATATCTCCAGGGTGAGAGCCAAAATACCGGAACGCATCGCCGAGCCGGACCGGACCTGGATGGCACTGGCCGCCTATAACGTCGGCTACGGGCACCTGGAAGACGCGCGCATTCTCGCCCAGGGCGACGGCGCCAACCCGGACAAGTGGGTGGATCTTAAAAAATACCTGCCGCTGCTGGGCCAGAAGAAGTGGTATAAAAAAACAAAGCACGGTTATGCGCGCGGTAATGAGCCGGTGCGCTACGTAGAAAACATCCGCAGTTATTACGATATTCTGGCGTGGATTACCGAACGGGATAATGTTCCGAAACCGGTGACGCCGGCGCTGACTATCCAGTCCCCGGCGTTGTAGGGGGGAGTCAGGCTACCTGGACGGGGATGGCGTTGCGCTGGCGCACGATGTGGTTGTTTGTATCGAGGTAGACCAGCGTGGGATGGAACCCGACAGCTTCCTGTTCGCTTAACACCACGTAGCTGCAGATGATGATACGGTCACCCGGGTTGGCCTTGTGAGCCGCCGCGCCGTTGACCGAGATGATGCCCGAACCCTGCTCGGCACGGATGGCATAGGTCGTGAAGCGCTCACCGTTGGCCAGGTTGTAGATATGAATCTGCTGGTACTCGCGAATACCGGCGGCTTCCAGCAGCACATTATCTATGGCGCAGGAGCCCTCATACTCGAGTTCCGAGTGGGTTACCCGTGCATGGTGCAGTTTGGATTTGAGCAGTGTGATCTGCATCCGTGATTATTCCTGGTCAGAGTCGCAAGCGCCATTATCCCAAGATCGGCAAGCCTCTGCAAACCTTGGAAATTGCAGGGATCTAGAGGCCCAGGTTGTCGATCAGGCGGGCTGCGCCGAGCCGCACGGCAAGCAGC
>CAZEFJ010000294.1:0-2046 GCA_964511465.1 uncultured Hyphomicrobiales bacterium | reverse complement strand
TCAAATACATATTTTAAATATTCACCAACCGATGTTTCCAGACCGCCGCTACCGCCAATAGTAACCACGGCGGCGGACAGCATGACGACCGCTCCGAATGATGCCAGCCAGCACAATATATACCCGGCGGGATACCAGTTAACCGCACCGTCCCTGCCCGGTATTTGCAGCAGCGACTGGCGAACCACCAGCCAGGTCGGCATTGCGTGGGCAACCAGGTAAAGGGCCGCCGCCATAATTCCGCCCAGCAGCCCAACTATGACAAAGCCGCTTAGCCCGGCCATGGTGGCGGCTGTGGTTCCGAGACCCAACCCCACCAGCATCAACGGCAGGGGAGCCAAATAGATGAACAGCAATGCCCCCGGCAAACCGGTGATGGCAATCATCGAGGCAATGGCACTAAGGCCGCCGCCGCCCATTGCAATCAGTGTATTTTTGGACATCCTGTTTCCTCGGATCGCGCCTCCACGGGAAGGAACGTCCTAATTTACGACATACGGCAGCAAGGCGAGGAATCTCGCTCTCTTGATCGCCTTGGCCAACAACCGCTGTTTTTTCGCTGAAACGGCGGTGATCCGGCTTGGCACGATCTTGCCATGCTCCGAGGTGTAGCGCTGAAGCAGCCTGATGTCCTTATAGCTTATCTCCGGCGCCCTGGCATCGGAGAACGGGCATGACTTGCGGCGACGGAAAAACGGTCGACGAGCACCTTTGTCATCACCGGAATTTCTCCCATCCGTACTCATTTGTCGTCTCCTTTAATGTCTTCTGCCGCAGTGTCTTCTGCTGCTTCTGCCGCAGTGTCGTCTGCTGCTTCTGCCACAGTGCCTTCTGCTGCGTCGCTGCCGGACTCTTCCGCCTTGGCGGGTTTGTCGTCTTTTGCCTTAACCGGATCTACGCTTTCCTGGCTTTTTGTTTCCTCAACCGCTTTGGGTTTTGTTTCCTCGACCGCTTTGGGTTTTGTTTCCTCAACCGCTTTGGTTTTTACTTCCCCAACCGCGTTGGCATTTCTTTCGGTTGCGACCTGGGCAAGCGGTGAAGGCGCTTTATCCAGAGTATCCACCCGGATGGTCATGTACCTTAGCACATCTTCATTCAGTCGCATCTGACGTTCCATCTCATGAATGGCTTCGCCGGAAGCGTCTATATTGATAAGTAAGTAATGACCCTTGCGGTTCTTTTTAATTTTGTATGCGAGGCTGCGTAGCCCCCATCGCTCGACCCCTGCGATCTTGCCGCCATGGTCCTCGATAATTTTGCAAAAGTCGGCGCTCAGGGCATCCGCCTGGGCAACAGTGATATCTTGACGTGCGACAAACACGCTTTCGTAATATGACAATTTTGTCTCCCTCGGGCTTTTCTCAACCCGCCGTCCACGGCGAGCATAGCCAGACCCATGTCTGGCAAGGAGTTGAAGGGTGCGCAATATACACATACTATCGAGGTATGCAAGCGGCATTGAGCGACAAATCGACCGCTGCAGATCACAGCGGACATACTTGACAGCCTTGGCTTAAGAACCTATCCGGATATCTAAAGCAGGGCAAATTCAGCAGCGGAGTATTGTTTTACGATGCGAGCATTCGTATTTCCGGGACAGGGTTCCCAAAAAGTCGGCATGGGTAAAGTGCTGGCCGATGCCTTTATATCGGCCCGCGAGGTGTTCGAGGAAGTCGACGAAGCACTGAGCCAGAGGCTCTCTAGAATTATCTTCGAAGGCCCCGAGGACGAGTTGAAGCTAACCGAAAACGCACAGCCGGCGCTAATGGCCGCCAGCCTTGCGGTGATTCGCACCCTTAACGATGAGGGAGGGTTTGATATCGCCAAAAGCGTTGCCTTTGTCGCCGGTCACTCACTCGGCGAATATTCAGCCCTGGCCGCAGCCGGTACATTTACATTGGCCGATACCGCACGACTCTTGAAGATACGCGGCCAGGCAATGCAGAAGGCGGTGCCCGTAGGCGAAGGTGCGATGGCGGCAATACTAAGCCTGGAACTTGAGCAGGTTGAAGAAATAACCGGGCAGGTGGACGGCGTATGCACCGT
>CAZEFJ010000293.1:0-2054 GCA_964511465.1 uncultured Hyphomicrobiales bacterium | reverse complement strand
TAATGCCCGCCCGAGCATAGCCCGAAAAAAAAGTGACAATGAATAAAAATATTCTCGCCAACGAGACCAGCCCCTATCTGCTTCAACATAAGGATAATCCGGTTAACTGGCAGCCATGGAATTCGGCAACCTTGGAACTGGCCAGGAATTGCGGCAAGCCTATCCTTCTTTCAATCGGCTACGCGTCCTGTCACTGGTGCCATGTCATGGCCCACGAAAGCTTTGAAAATCATGATATCGCGGGGCTGATGAACCAACTGTTTACCAACATCAAGGTAGACCGGGAGGAACGCCCGGACCTTGACGCAATATATCAAAAAGCGCTGACTTTGATGGGGGTGCAGGGCGGCTGGCCGCTGACCATGTTCCTCACCCCGGATGGATTTCCGTTCTGGGGGGGAACCTATATTGCCCCGACATCACGCTATGGGCGACCTGGATTTCCTGACTTTTTAAAAACAATTTCAAATACTTATCATAATAAACCTGATCTTCTACTTGAAAACGCATCGCTTATACGCCAGCTCCTGACAGAGCCGTCGGCGTCGGTGGATGGGCGTCAATTGTCGATTGATCACCTTGATCGGACAGCGGTGATGCTGGCTGAAAATATAGACCGGCTCAACGGAGGTTTTCGCGGCGCGCCAAAGTTTCCGACCCCTCCGGCCTTTGAATTTCTCTGGAACGCCTTTATCCGAACCCGCGAGCCGCGGCTTGGCCGGGCGGTGACCGCGACCCTTGATGGAATCTGCGCCGGGGGGATTTACGACCATCTGGGGGGAGGCTTTTCCCGTTATGCGACCGACGAGGCATGGCTGGTGCCGCATTTTGAAAAAATGCTCTATGACAACGCCCAGCTAATCGGCCTGCTGGGCCGGGTCTGGCGGGAAAACGGAAACCGGGTCTATGCCGAGCGGGTAAGGGAAACCATTTCATGGTGCCTGCGCGACATGGTGGTGGCCGACGAGGACGGCGACGATTTTGCTTTCGCCAGCGGTTTCGACGCCGACAGCGGCGGCGATGAGGGAAGTTTCTATGTCTGGACCAAACAGCAAATAGTAGCCGGGCTCGGCGATGATGCGGGACCATTCCTCAAGACCTATGGTGTTACGGCAAAGGGAAACTGGCAGGGAAAGAACATTCTCCACCGCGGCCTCGGCTTGGCGATGGGAAACGATGCGGCGGAAACCGGTCTTGCCAAAAGCCGCGAAATCCTCCGCAGGGTAAGGGAGGAACGCCCCCGGCCCCACCGGGACGACAAGGTGCTGGCCGACTGGAACGGTCTTATGATAGCCGCTCTGGTCGATGCCGGATCAATCTTTGATGAGCCGGAATGGATATCGGTCGGCAAAACCGTATTCTCGTTTATTCAAAAAAACATGACCTTGAACGGTCGCCTCAGCCACAGCCTTTGCAAAGGCAGAAAAAGCGGGCGGGCCTTTATTAACGACTATGCCGAAATGAGCCGGGCCGCCCTCGCCCTGCTCAAGGCAACCGGAAACAAAACCTATCTGATCCAGGCCGAAGACTGGACCGCAACGGCAAACCGTCTCTATCGGGATGATTCCGGGGGTGGATATTTTTTTTCGGCCGGCGATGCCGACGATGTAATAATACGCACCAAGACCGCCGCCGACGGCGCCAGCCCATCAGGCAACGGCTCGATGATGAATGTTCTGGCGGAACTGTATCACCAGACCGGCAATACCGCCTATCGGCAACAAGGAGAGCAACTGGCCCGGGCGTTTGTCGGCGAGATATATGAAAACGACGCTTTCATGCCCTGCCTTTTCAATGGCTACGAGCTTAATAACAAGGCTCGTAGATAACCGGCGGGGCTGCCTTATCTGGTAAGTCTCCGGTATTTTATCCGATGAGGCTGGTCCGCCTCGGCGCCAAGGCGACGGTGGCGGTCGGCCTCGTAAGAGGCATAGTTGCCCTCGAACCAGACCACGTTTGAATCACCCTCGAAGGCGATAATGTGGGTCGCAAGTCGATCCAGGAACCAGCGGTCATGGCTGATCATCACCGCGCATCCGGCAAAATCCGACAGG
>CAZEFJ010000292.1:0-2058 GCA_964511465.1 uncultured Hyphomicrobiales bacterium | reverse complement strand
GGACCAGTTTTTCTATTTTTTCGATACCTTTTTCGGTGAATGTAGTGGATCTGGATTTTTCGTCCTTTTCGTAGTCGTCTTCTTCCAGTTCAGGGATCAGTTTGTTGATTGATACGTACATTTCCGAGGAATCCTCGGCGGAACCGGAAATGATAAGAGGGGTGCGCGCTTCATCAATGAGGATCGAATCGACTTCATCGACGATGGCGTAGGAAAAAGGCCGCTGGACCATTTCTTCAAGCTGGAATTTCATATTGTCGCGCAGGTAATCGAAGCCCAGCTCGTTGTTGGTGCCATAGGTAACATCTGCGGCATAGGCCTTCTGGCGCTCTGTGTCGTCCATGCCGTGGACGATGCAGCCGGCTTCCAGTCCCAGGAAGGAATAAATCTGTCCCATCCATTCGGCATCGCGCCGGGCCAGATAATCGTTGACGGTAACTACATGTACTCCGTCGCCGCTCAGCGCATTCAGATATACCGCCAGGGTTGCCACCAGGGTTTTTCCCTCGCCGGTTTTCATCTCGGCGATCATCCCCCGGTGCAGGACAATGCCGCCAATCAACTGAACATCGAAATGGCGCTGTCCAAGGGTCCGTTTGGCGGCTTCGCGGACGGTAGCGAAGGCTTCGACCATCAGGCTGTCAAGGCTTTCCCCGTCGCTTATGCGCTGGCGCAGCCATGGGGTGCGGGCGGCTATTTCATCGTCGCCAAGGCGCTCCAGCTCCGGCTCAAGCGCGTTTATCGCTTCAACGTCTTTTTCCAGGCCTTTAAGAAAGCGGTCGTTGGCAGAGCCAAACAGCCGATGGGCTATGGTGCCGAACATTAACTTATCCCTAGTGGACAGATTATAACATATGAATCTAATACGACGGCCTGCCAAGTTCACCAGAAAGCTCTTCACAGCCGTCTGGAAAGAGATATAGGCCAAAGTCGGCTCTGTCAATGTGGGGAACGCAGTAAAACTGATTGAGAATACGGCTACATTCATTTTCCAATTGCTATTTGGCCGGGCTCCGATCACTACGGCAAGGGTTGTACCGGTTGCCCTTATGTGCTTTATCCCCGGTTGATAATTTCAAGGAGTTATTGCCAATGATCCGTATTGTCTCCCTGGCCGTTGTTCTTGGCCTTTCGTTAACGCTTCCTGCGGCTGCGGCAAAAGATCCGGTGGTCGCCGAGGTTAATGGCAAGAAGATATATCTTTCCGATGTCGAGAGTGTGCGCAACCGTTTGCCGACGCAATTACAGAAATTGCCTACCGAGAAGGTTTTTACGGTGCTGCTTAACAGCCTGATATCGACGAAAGTGCTTGCCACCGAGGCTGATCGCCAGGGTTTGCGCAAGGATAAGGAATTTCGCCGGCAAATATCCTGGGTCGAAGAACAGTTGCTCGAGAGAATTCTGCTTACCCGCTATTTCGAGAAAAAAATCACCGACAAGGCGCTGAAAGAGCGTTACAAGAAGAAAATCAAGAAATCCCCGCCGGTTGAAGAGATCAAGGCCAGCCATATTCTTTTGGATACCGAGGCAGAGGCCCGTGAGGTCATCGACGCACTGAAGGCAGGTGCCGACTTTGCCAAATTGGCGGCTGAAAGGTCAAAAGGCCCGTCAAAGTCGGACGGCGGAAATCTTGGTTATTTTTCTCGCAAGGAGATGGTTCCGGAATTCTCTGATGCCGCTTTTGGGCTGAAGAAAGGTGAATTCACGACCGACCCGGTTAAGACCCGATTTGGATGGCATGTAATAAAACAGCTGGACAGACGCAACGCCAAACCGCCAGAATTTAAGGATTACAAGGAAAAACTACGTAGCGAACTATCCAACGAATTAGGTGCCAGCTATATCAAGCGGTTACGCAAGGACGCTAATATCAAAAGTTTCAATATCGACGGCTCCCCGCTGGAGTAATTACTGAAACAGTTCCACACTCCGTATTTTGGTGAACATTTGGGAACATAATAATGGCCAAAATTTCTCCGCTGGCACCCGGTTCCTTCCCCGATATGCCGACCGTCCCAGGCGTCATGATGGCCGCCTGTGCATGTGGATTGCGCTATA
>CAZEFJ010000291.1:0-2080 GCA_964511465.1 uncultured Hyphomicrobiales bacterium | reverse complement strand
GCCGTCGGGGCCTTTGTAAACGATGCCTTCAATGGAAGATTTATCCAGTGATCCCGCAGCAAAAGCATCGACGATCTGAAGCGCCGTTTCTTCCCCTTCGCCCAGTACGCCGATGTCCAGATCACTTTCTTCCATGCTTTGGTCCGGCACCGCCGTTACATGCTCGCCGCCGCCGATCAAAAGGGCGTCCGGAAACTCGTTACGAATATGGGTGATCAGTTCCCGACACGTTGGCCATTCGAAGGAAAAGCCACACGATACGCCGATTACTTCCGTACCACCGGGGATTTTCTCGACAATATCGGCAAGAGAAAGGCCATAAAGGTAACAATCGTTATCGGCCGCATTGCGGGTATCCAGGGCTTCGCCGACGCCATCGATAAAGCTGACCTGATGACCGCCGGCGCGCAGGGTTCCGGCCACATAGGCCAAACCCAAGGGCGGCGTGAACATGGAGGTTATGTTATTCGCCGGGACCACAATCGAAGGCCGGATCAGGCAAACTTTTACAGGTCTTTCCGTCAAGACACTCAATTCCTTTTATAAATCATACGCTTGAGCCGTCAAAACACCGCCTCGACACCCCTTATAGAACCGCTTTCAGGATATTCAGATGGCCTGATTTTACTAAAAATAATGGATTTTGTCTGGTTACAAGCAGATGAAAAAATGGCCCCGATTAGAAGGTCCAGATGTCTTCCCGGCCCGATGATACAGAAAATGGTGTCACCTTTCGTTGCAGTAGGGTGCGTTTGGACCCTGATATTAGCTTGTAAATATACATTAACTTATTTGTAGCGCAATTTTTTATCAACGAGAGCGAAACGCCTGTGGTCCTGGTTGTTCTGAGCGAAAATTGAGACGATTACGCAGTTTCCACTATTTGACCATGGTGATAATTGGAGTAACGTTCGAAGTCGGTGTTGATGTAACAAACGTCAATCTGGTCGCCGCTTGAATGAGGTGTCAAAACACTCCTTTAAGCTATATCTCTGCATATGATCCCTGAGCCGTCACCAATGACCCGAGGCGGGAAAAAAAGCCCCCTATGACTGACACACCAAAAAGCAGATCGTCGTCGATCATCGTGATCTTTCTGATATGGACCGCCCTCGTTATGGGAACCTTCCTGATGAACTCGATAGAGCATTTCAGGGACAAATTTACCGAGTTCGGTGTCTGGTAAATTGTTAGGTACCGTAGCCCCGATTATTACCATTTTGGTCGCTTTTAGCGCTTACGGTCTTGGCCTTCCCATCGTCCGCCATTTTGACAAACCAGCCACATTATTTCCATTTGAACGGGTCTTGATTTCCGGCCTTGTCGGGGCGACCGTCATGGCTGGTATCGTCTGGTCAGTCGGCTTGGTCCGCTATGATATTGGCAGCATGGCGGCCGTTTTGGCGGTTTCGTTCGCCATCGCCCTGTTTTTTGTCCGAACAACGACCGAGCCATTCACAGGTTTGTCGGCGTCTCTTCCAAATGGCCTGTGGCGATTGGTACCATTAGCAATTTTTATCATTGTCATTGTTGGCGTCATTGGCAGTTACGCTCCACCATCCGACCATGACACGCTTCGCTATCAACTTTATTTGCCTGAACGAGATCGTCTATGGGGCAGAATTGGAGTGGAATTCGGCTGGAGCATTTATGAATTCCTTCCTCCGCTGAGCGCTATGATGACGCGACTCGTTTATGCGTTAGGAGGCCCGGTTGGTGCCCAGCTTCTCAATATACTTTGGCAACTTGCCGCTGCCGCGACCGCCGCTGCACTGACATTTCGTTTGACAAGACGCACAGAACTATCGTGGCTCGCCGCCCTTTTCTTATTGAGCCAAAGAGTTTCGATAAATCTTGCCTCTGCGGTAAGCGTGGAATTTGTTTTGGCGTCATACGCCGGGGGCGCTGTCCTCGTAGCACTGTCGCTTATACGCCGACCCGATATCAATATGGGTATCGTGTTGGGGTTGGTGCTCGGCGGTCTTGTCAACGTCAAGCATCAGGGGCTTGTTTTTGCCGCCTGCATTTTTGTGCCAATGCTTTTCATCTCGATACGTCGCAGGGAGCACAGGTATCCCTT
>CAZEFJ010000290.1:0-2083 GCA_964511465.1 uncultured Hyphomicrobiales bacterium | reverse complement strand
CTATCATCACCCCGGTGCGATACCTGTCTTCCTCGGATTCCGGCTTCCATCCTGAATCCTCCACCGCCTGGGAGGCGGCGGCGAAACCATAGACTATGAAAGTGTCCATGCGTTTCAGATCTTTTGACGGCATCCAGTCTTCGGAGTTGAAGTTTTCATCTCCGCTGCCGCCCTGAGGCACCAGTCCGCCGATTTTTGCCGGCAGGTCCGAGACATCGAAGGTATCAATCGCCCGAATTCCGGATTCGGCATTGAGCAGACGCCGCCAGTTGACATCAACACTGCCCCCTAGCGGAGTTACCAGACCAATGCCTGTAACAACGACACGCCTCATGATGTTCCGTTATTTGTTGACGGTTGAAAATCCATCATGCCATTGATACCCGGGGCAACCGTTAACATCCGGTCAAACGTCCCCAATGCGACACACTAGGCTTTTTGAGACTGAATGAAATCGATGGCGTTCTTGACGGTAAGAATCTTTTCGGCGGCGTCATCCGGAATCTCGCAGTCAAATTCTTCCTCGAAGGCCATTACCAACTCGACCGTATCAAGACTGTCCGCCCCCAGGTCGTCAATAAAACTGGCGTTATCGACCACCTTAGCCTCATCGACGCCAAGGTGCTCCAATACTATCTTTTTCACGCGCTCGGCGACATCGCTCATCTTCCAGTTTCTCCGAATGTAATGTGGTTAACGTTATTTAATGCCAATTAATAAACGCCATCAACCCGAAATACTACCAAATTCCCGCAAGCATCAGGCATGACGACAATACTAAGCTTCCTAACATACTTTTTCTGGCTTGGCCAGTATCCAGGAGAGGCCTGTAAAAAGCTGTCCAGAGTCCAGGTTCCTAGTCCCTAAATCATTGCCATTCCACCATTTACATGCACGGTCTGGCCAGTGATATACGAGGCTTCCTGGCTAGCCAGAAAGGCGACTGCCGCCGCGATGTCATCGACATTGCCGAGGCGGCCGCTCGGTATGGCGGAAATCAGGTTTTTCTTTTGCTCGTCGGAAAGCTCATCGGTCATTGCCGTAGTAATAAAGCCGGGGGCGACGCAGTTCAGGGTTATTCCTCTTGTCGCGACTTCCTGTGCCATTGACTTGCTCATCGCGATCATTCCCGCCTTGGATGCGGCGTAGTTGGCCTGACCGGGATTGCCGGTTACCCCGACGATCGAGGTTATCGAAATAATTCTTCCCCATCGCCGTTTCATCATCCCCTTGAGGCAGCCGCGCGAAAGGCGAAAGGCAGCCGACAAGTTGATATCCATGACACTTGCCCAGTCCTGGTCCGACATTCTCATCGACAGACCGTCGCGGGTGATACCGGCGTTATTGACGAGAATGTCTATTGATCCCAGGGCTGCCTCGGCATCCTTAATAAGGTTCCCAACCGCCTCTGTGTCGCCGAGGTTACATTGAACGACATGGCTTCGTTCACCTAACTCATCGGCTAATTTGGCCAGTGCATCGACCCGCGTTCCCGACAGGGCGACATTTGCCCCCTGAGCGTGCAAGGCCCGCGCAATCGCTCCGCCGATACCGCCCGAGGCACCGGTCACCAGAGCGTTTTTTCCGCCAAGATCAAACATCCATGTCTACTCCCTTGTCGCGGCCCCATATGCCGGGCCGCCTAAAGCGATTTAAGAAAGGCCTCTATATCCTCCGGGGCGCTGATGCTCCGGCTGCTCAGGTCGCGGTCGATACGGCGGTTCAGGCCGCTTAGAACATTTCCCGTTCCGACCTCGACGATCTCGCCGACGCCCTGGTCTCTCATATAAAGTACGCTCTCGCGCCAGCGTACACGACCGGTTACCTGTTCGACCAAAAGGCGACGAATTTCGCCTAGATCACTGGTTCTGGCGGCGCTGACATTGGCGACCAGAGGCACCGCCGGGACGGTCATTGAGGCCTCGTCCAGGGCATTTTTCATTGCCTCGCCAGCGGGGGACATGAGCGGGCAGTGAAAGGGGGCGCTTACTGGCAGCATTACGCAGCGTCGGGCACCTCGTTTGCCTGCTTCCTCGATCGCCAGTTCCACCTGGCCGGTCGGCAGGGCCGGGTTGATCGTGTC
>CAZEFJ010000289.1:0-2090 GCA_964511465.1 uncultured Hyphomicrobiales bacterium | reverse complement strand
GGGGCAATGTTGCTTTTGGCACATCACCCGGACGTCAGGGGCAGGTTCTGGAAACTCCTGTCGGGGATATTCCGGTATTCAACAATGTCCGTGAGGGACTTAAGGCGGGATACGCCTTCAATGTCGGCGTCGTCTATCTTCCGCCGGCAGGTGTCCGCGACGGAGTTGCCGAGTTGATCCGGGTAAATCCTGATCTTGAAAAGATTATCATTATCACCGAAAAGGTTTCGGCCCACGACGCCCGTGAAATCAGGGTCTTAGGTCAGCAGGGAAAGGTCGATATATTTGGCGCCAACTGTCTTGGTATCGCCGATTCATGGGTTCAGGTGCGTTATGGCGGGGCGCTGGGTGGTGATCATCCGGCAGAAACTCTGCACAAGGGATCGATTGCGATATATTCAAATTCCGGCAACTTCACTACCACCATCGCCAACTATCTGAAGACCGGCGGCTGGGGTACTACCACTAGTATCTCCAGCGGCAAGGATGTCTACATCCACTTTGCCGCCGCCGAATTCGCCAACGCGATGAACAATGATCCACGCTCCAAGGCGGCGGTTATGTATGTCGAGCCGGGTGGCTATTACGAGCAGGAACTGGAACTGAACAAACCGGCTGTCGCTTGCGTGGTCGGACGGTGGAAGGCCAAGCTGACCCGTGCGGTGGGCCATGCCGGGGCGATCGGCGGGACCGGTGACAGCGCCGAGGCCAAGGAAAAATGGTTTATCGACCATTTTGGGGTGGATGGTATCTTCACTCTGGAAAATCCTGTTTGCAATGCCAAGGGAGCCGTTGTCACCAATATTTCCCATATTCCTATGGCGCTAAGCGCGGTGATGAAGCTAAATAACATCGAGCCTGATTTCCCGCCGGAAGGCAATCTTAACCTGAAGCCATGGTTCGGCAACAATCAGGGACTTAGCTTGCCCAAGGATGCCGACCTGCCGGTGGTCGAGGCTATTTCCCCATACCGCGAGCAGATCGCCGAGCTGGACAAACAGATTGGTACGATCTTCCCCCGACAGTCGATGAAGGATTGTTCCGGCAGCTCGATCATGGACGCGACATCCCAGATTACCAGAGTAAACGGAGTCTCTGTCCTTGATACCGCAATGATGCCGCTGGAGTCCAACCTGTGTCTTTGTCTGGTCCGTGAACCAAATGACGATAACGACAACGCATTGTTTAATGTCGCCGTTACCTCGAACATCAACCTTCACGGAGACGATATAATAGCTGCGGTTGACGCTGCGCGTCGGGCCGGAAACACTCCCAACACGGTGTTGGCTACAGCCTGTGCCATACTCGGACCGGCCCGTGTCGAAGGTGCGATAAAGGCAGCAGATGTCCTGATCGAACTTTTTGCAAATTCCGGTTTTAGTGACGCTGCCGATGAAAATGCCGACCTTACGGTCATCGAAGCCAGTGCCGAGCAGCTATCGGCCCTGGTTGGCGAGACGGTGGATGACGATGCCGAGGCGATGTTGAAGGCGCTGGATGCGCGTCGCGGAAAGTCGCTATTCGTCCGTTATCTTCGTTCGCTGGAAGGCCATCCGACCGCCGATGCTGTGCTTGCGGCGCTAACCACAAGCATCGCCTGGGGGCCGCTGATGAAAAAGCGTATATCGGTCCAGACGGCACGCCAAATGCCTTGGTATACACGTTTGTTTGCGGCCATGCTGGGGTCGGCGGCAAACAGTGACAAGCACGGCTTGGATAGCTTCATCGGCATTTCGATGACCGAAATAATGGCTTCCTGGTCGGTGACGGAGGTTGCATATCTGGCGCTGACCGGCAAAAGACCATCGGCCGAGGAACTGTTCCCTTTCCAGATATTGCTTGGCCTTATCATTTCCAATGGGGTTGGAACCATTTCTGCGCAGGGAGCCAAGGGTGCGGTTTCCGCCGATGGCTCTGAAACTCCTGAAAGAGTACAGATCAACAAGGCTATGGCAGGTTTCCTGACCCATACCGGCTACGCCCATGGCGGCAACGGGTTCGAGGGAATACAGTTTTTGATCGAACGTTTCAGCGAGATGGGCCTTGATGATGCGGGCAACCCGGACCATGGCCTTGACCTGAAGGCAATG
>CAZEFJ010000288.1:0-2091 GCA_964511465.1 uncultured Hyphomicrobiales bacterium | reverse complement strand
GGCTTCGCGGGGTGAAAAGATATCCGCTGGTGCTGATGCTGGAACCGTTGTTCAAGTGCAATCTGGCCTGTGCCGGATGCGGCAAGATCGACTACCCAAAAGAAATCCTGGATCGTCGCCTAAGCGTCGCGCAGTGCCTTGATGCCGCCGACGAGTGCGGCGCGCCGATCGTTTCCATACCCGGCGGAGAACCCCTGCTGCACAAGGAAATAGATGCCATCGTCAAAGGACTGACAGAGCGTAAGAAATTCGTCTACCTCTGCACCAACGCACTGCTTCTGAAAAAAAACATGGATCGTTTCAGTCCCAGTAAATATCTTACCTTCTCGGTTCATCTTGACGGCAATCGTGAACATCATGACCGTGCGGTATCCCAGGACGGGGTTTTCGACAGGGCCGTCGAAGCCATTCGCGCGGCTCATGAAAAGGGATTCAGAGTCAATATCAACTGCACCCTGTTTGATGGCTTTGACGTAGATGAAATGGCCAGATTTTTTACCTTTGTCTGCGATGACCTGGGGGTTGAGGGGATTACCATATCGCCCGGATTTGCCTACGAAAAGGCACCATCGCAGGAACGCTTCCTGAAGCGAAAGAAAACCAAACAGCTTTTCCGGGATTTGTTTAAGGCAGACCCCAAACGCGAATGGCGATTTACCCAGTCCAGCCTGTTCATGGACTTCCTCGCCGGTAATCAGCAATATCGCTGCACCCCGTGGGGAAATCCGACCCGCAATATTTTTGGCTGGCAGCGCCCGTGTTATCTGCTGAATGAAGGCTATGCCAACAGCTTCAGGGAATTAATGGAAGATACCGAATGGGACGGATACGGTTCCGACAAATATGAAAAATGCGCCGACTGCATGGTCCATTGCGGCTACGAGCCAACCGCCGTCAATGATACTATCAACCACCCGCTGAAGGCGCTTAAGGTGTTTCTGAGAGGACCGGATACGGACTGTCCAATGGTAGACGAATTACCCCTGATCGAAACCGAACCGCCCGCCGCCAAGCGCAATAACGCGGCTTAAGGCGACAAGCGCGGCCCGGTAATCCCGCCCCAGCAATAAAACCGCCATAATGTCCGACGGCCTGCTTATCAGCTTTGCCATTACCGAAAATGGCGAGGTGCTTCCGTCCTCGCGAACACAGTCGATAATCCACGCAGGAACCCGGCGTGTATGTGAATCCGCAACCACCCTGAGCGCAAGAAAGGGGACACCGGTCTCAGCCGCGGCTTCGGCTACACCCCGGCTTTCCATGTCTACGGCCAGCCCGCCAGTTGACTGGAAAAGCCTGTTCTTGCCCTCCGGCGTTATCACCGGTTCCGGGCTGGCGACAATGGCGGCGACACGGGCGGAAGTCTTGCCACCGATAATCTTCATCAGGTTATTGCGCCAGAGCTGATCGGTGGGAAATTTCCGCCCGCTATCGGCGGCAATTATCTCATCCGCGACAATCACCTCACCGGGGACTATATCGGGGGCAAGCCCACCCGCGGTGCCGAAGCTAAGCAACCCTTTGCAACCTTGATTAACCAGTTCGACAGCCATGGCCCTGGCCCGTGCAGCATCGGCCCCGGCACAGCGAACGGCCGGACGGCTGTCTCCGGACAGCCGCGCCAGGCATTTTTGCTCGCTGGCGATGCCGGTAACGATTCCTAGCATTACATGCCGTATATCTGTGGTTCGACCTTGCCGGAGATAAGGTTACGATAGCGCGCCAAGGCCCAGATCGGGAAATATGAGCTGTAACCGTGATAGCGCAGATAGAAAACACGCGGGAAACCCACGGCGTTGAAATATTCTTCATCCCACTTGCCGTCATGACGCGAGGCACGCAAAAGATATTCAATGCCGCGGCGTACGCTGTCACTTTCAACCTCGCCCGCCGCCATCAGGCCGAGTATTGCCCACGAAGTCTGGGACGGGGTACTTTCCTTTACCTCGTCGCGACGGTGCTGCCAGTATGATGCACAGTCCTCGCCCCAACCGCCATCGGGACGCTGGCATGACTTGATCCATTCGACTGACTTTTTAATACATGGAGATTTCTGCATATCCAGACCAATAGCCTTGAATGCGTTCAGTA
>CAZEFJ010000287.1:0-2142 GCA_964511465.1 uncultured Hyphomicrobiales bacterium | reverse complement strand
ACTCGACGTGGAATTGATTGGTTGACCCGCATGGCTTCAATCCCCCCTGGCCTTTGTATCCATCGGCCCGAAAGAACGGGTTAACGAGTCACAATCGGCCCGGGGCCCGGTGGTCAAAACACGGCGGGCCCGGGACGGTGAGAGAAATATCAATAATTTTCTTCGAGTTTTGAACCTCACCCCGGTGTCGGATCGTTTTCATTAGTAGATAAGTGCCCCGTTCGGTGCCGATCACCGCTTGGCATCGTACGGGGGCCTGGGAGACGCATCATGAAACGATCACCGCTTAGCCTCCCAATGGCCCACACATTTACGCCCCGGGAAACAGATTGGATCGGCCCCCCTCCCAACCGCTACGGGTGCCGTGAAAGAACCGTCATGCGAAGACTTATCCGGCGTCCACCACAACCCAAGCCTCAAGAGACCGCCGCGGCTCTGACTGAAATATCCGAGATTCGTGGGAAGCCCGGCTTCCGACGGCGGGAATACCTAAACACCCACGAATCGCGCCCAACCGTAATCCGTACCACGACAGGTCACCCCCATCAGCTCGTGGCGACGGTGATCCACCCTCGCCACGGGTTTATTTTTCAAATCAAGTCCCCTAATGAAGGGCCATTCTGTTGATTGCCGCCGACCCCCAAGAATCTACCACCACCGAGACCCCCGCCCGCACAACCTCTCTGGCGGACTCGAAGCTGGCGAAGTACTTCGAGGCGGCGGTGAAGTTTCAGTCGTCGGACCTGATCATGCGGGCCGGGCACGTGCCCAAGCTACGGCTCAAGGGCGCGTTGAAGAACCTGGACGTCCCGCCGGTGCCCAGCAAGGAGTTCGAGCGGGCGATCGAATCGTCGCTCAGTGAATCGCAGTGGAAGTGGTACGCCGAGCACGGGTCGATCGACCTGGGGGTGGACTTCGAGATCAAGGGACAGACCCACCGCTTCCGCATCAATATCTTCCGCACCCGGGGCCGAAGCGGGATCGCGGCGAGGCGTGTGAGCGCGGAGATCCTTAACCTCGAAGATTTGTACATGCCCGAGTCGATGTACAAGCTCTGCGAGTTGCATCACGGGCTGGTGCTGCTGTGCGGGGTGACCGGCAGCGGCAAGAGCACGACGATCGCGGCGTTGCTGGACCACATCAACAAGAACCGGGCGTGTCACATCCTCACGATCGAAGACCCGATCGAGTATCTGTTTACGGATAAAAAATCGATCATCAATCAGCGTGAGGTCGGGCTGGACGTGCCGTCGTTCCCGATCGCGTTGCGTGCGTTGGTGCGTGAGAACCCGGACGTGGTATTGATCGGCGAGATGCGCGACAAGGAAACCTTCGAGGCGGCGCTCCAGGCGGCGGAGACCGGGCACCTGGTGTTCGGGACGATCCACGCCTCCAGCGCGGCCCAGGCGTTCGGGCGGATCTATGACCTGTTCCCCCAGGAAGAACGCGAAGCGATCCGCAACCTCCTGGCGTACCAGCTCCAGGCGTTCGTGTACCAGAAATTATTGCCGACGTTGATGCCGGACGTGCAGCGTGTCCCGGCGGTGGAGATCTTGCTTCAGTGCCCCCCGACGCGCAAGTTCATCCTTGATGGCCGGGAGGACGAGCTGCCCGAGGTGATGAAAAGCCACCGCGAGCAGGGGATGCAGACGTTCACCGACAGCCTGGTGGACCTGGTGGAGAAGCAATACGTGCACCCGAAGGTCGCCACGGAGGTCGCGGCCTCGCCCGAGGAGATCAAGATGCGACTGCGGGGAATCACCGCGTAAACCCGGCCCCCCGGCCGGGCTTAACGCCGGGAGCGTCTGTGGTTATGATTGTGGCGGTGGATCGCCTTGCCGGATCGCCCGGTTGGACCGTCTTGGTGGGCGGCCGATAAACTACCCAAACCGGCTCGCCGAGCCGACCGACCCCGGGCCCCGTGCCCGACCAGTGAACCTAAACCATGACAAACGCGATCGCCACGGCCGAACCCGTCTTCTTGATGAGCTTGTTCAAGCCGATCGTATTTCTCGCGTTGGTGATCGGCTGGGGCTGGGTGGTCAGCAACCTGGACAGTGACGCCGGGCGTTTCTTCCTCAAGCGTCGGTTGTGGAACCTGGCGCACATCGGTAGCGCGGTGCTGGCGTTCGGATTGTTGCT
>CAZEFJ010000286.1:1757-2145 GCA_964511465.1 uncultured Hyphomicrobiales bacterium | reverse complement strand
AGTTGACCGGCACGGCAACAGTTTCGACCAATGTGGTGACCTACACCGGTTGCGACAAGTTCACCGAGACGCAAAAGGTAGAACAATGGAAGCGGCCTGACCTGACGGTATATGAAAAACCCATAGGCCCGGACCTGCCAATCGGTCCGGCGTATGCCTGTGTATCCTCTGTTGCACCGATGCCCTGGGTATCTACAGGTACATACCATGTTGAGGCTCGCCCTGCTTCTCCCTGTGGAGGCAACCTCAGTAAAAAATCTGGGAGAAGATTTAGCGCGACGCAGACCCTGACCCGCGAAGACGGTACCGTAATATCGACCGCAACCGGGACCAAAAGTATATCTTCCGGTTGGAGCTGCGGTGGTTACCCCCCATACCCGGGGCCGAC
>CAZEFJ010000286.1:0-1747 GCA_964511465.1 uncultured Hyphomicrobiales bacterium | reverse complement strand
GTGTACCTACAACGGCGGTTATCCTCCATACCCGTCGGCGACTGTCTCCATGTCCCAGTCCAACACCTGGAATGTGGAAATGGGCTGGTAGGATGGCGACCGACCTACTTTCAGCCCGGCTTCTCAAGCCATTGTCAATATTCTACGAGCCTCCGACGACGGTCGAGGTCCGGATGATGCGGCCCGAACAGATAATCGTTGACCGCCGCGACGAAGGCAAGGTCGCGCTGCCCGCTCCCGGGCTGCTGGTCACCGTAATAGAAACCATCTGCAAGGCACTCGCCAATCGCCACGGGATGACTTTTGATGCCGACGAGATGCCCAAGCTGTCCTGCAACCTGCCCGGCGGTCACAGGTTTGAATGTTTGCTCGGCTCATCGGTGCGCTCGGGAATCTCCCTGGCGATAAGATGCAAGCATCCGTTCTCCCCAAGCTGGGATCAGATCGGGGTGAATGATGCCATTCGCGACTATCTGCTGGCGGCGGTGGCGGATAAGAAGAACATGATCATCTCCGGGGCCACCAACAGCGGCAAGACGACCCTGCTTAACAAACTGATCGGAACCCTTCCCGATTGCCGACGGGTAATCGCGATGGAAGACACGATGGAGCTTGATCTCGACAAGTTCTGGGACGGCGGCGGACTGCTGGCGAGCCGCGAGACCGACGCCGGTCCCGGGATGTTGAGCTGGCAGCAACTTTACGAACATCTGGTGCGAGTGACACCCGGGCGCATCGTATTTGGCGAGATTTCCACTCTCAACGCCTTCGCCGCCCTTGGCGCGCTCAACACCGGGATTAAAGGGTTTATGTGTACGATTCACGCCGAAAGCCCGTACCAGGCAATTCATCGCAAGTTTGAGCAGAACATCGCCTGGGCGGGCGAAGTAATGCCGCGCATTCCCGAGTACCTTGCCGAACTGGTTGATGTGGTGGTGCAAATTAGGCGCACCGACGACGGCTGGCGCAGGATTACCGATATCTATGAGCCGGGTAATGACAATTACGTTCTCAGGGACGGGAAGTGATCATGATCTCCCGGCGTTTAACCATAATATTCATCTTCACCGCCGCCGTCGTTGCGATCATCGGTCAATGGGGCGCGGCTATCGGCTTTGATGCATTCGATCAACGCTGGTGGAAATGGCTGGTAAAGACCATCTACGCCACCGGCGGCCTGCCGCCTGACATTGTATATCCGGTCTGGTGGACCGCCAGCATAGCCCTGCTTGCGATGGCGGCCTCGGCGTTGATATTCGACCGGCCCGGTTCCCGTACTCTGCACGGCGGCATTGATGCCCGCGACACGCACGGTTCCGCCCATTGGGCGAAGCGGAGCGATATTCGCAGGGCCGGGCTTATGGCTCGGAAAGGGGTAGTAGTCGGCGGGCTTAAAAGCTTTACCGGAATCCGGCCTCTGCGCCATAACGGGCCGGAACATGTGATGTGTTTTGCCCCGACCAGATCGGGCAAGGGCGTCGCACTGGTTCTGCCGACTCTGCTGAGTTGGAAAGAGTCGGTGCTGGTTCTCGATATCAAGGGGGAAAACTACGCCCTGACGGCTGGCTGGCGGGCTAAAATCGGGCAACGGGTTCTTCGTTTCGATCCGGCGGCACTGAGCGGCTCGGTCCGCTATAACCCGCTGGCGGAGGTGCGGCTGAAGACCGATTACGAGATCGCCGACTGTCAGAACATAGCCTCGATGATTATCGATCCCGACGGCAAGGGGCTCAAGGATTTCTGGATG
>CAZEFJ010000285.1:0-2183 GCA_964511465.1 uncultured Hyphomicrobiales bacterium | reverse complement strand
CCGGATAGACGATCTCAAACGGGCCATGGCACCGGGGTCTGTTTTTGCCTCTGCAATCAACAAACCGCCGAGGACAATCTTGCGGCGCGTATCGAGCTTGCGAACGGCTTCTTTTTCTCTGGCGCGAAGCTGCTGAACCAGAGCCTTTGCCTGTTGAAGTTTCTTCTCTGCGTCACGGAGTGATTTAGTCATTGCCGGTCCCTTCATTAGGTTAATCCAAACTCTCCCCCAAACGGCAGTGGATGGTTTTTGGTGTATGTCCTGGCCCATGCCAGAAATGCTCTGTCGGGGTTTTTGGGTGGCTCTATCTTCCCGCTCGCCCATTCCTTCCAAGTCCCCTCAAGGTGGTCGACGTCGTAGCCTCGGAAGCTATTACGCGCTTCCTCGTAGCAAGCCTGACTGATCCCCCAGGGGGGATTAAGGGGGGTGCTAAATTCCTGTTGTTTAATTGATGGTGTTATATCGCCGGGTTTTCCGGTGCTGGCTTCACCATCGTTGGATTTTCCGGCAATGGCGTCTTCGGAAGGGCTAGGCGTGTCGGTCACAAAGTGCTCCCACCGAAAAGTCCCATCACCATTCTTTTTTCTGATCTGCCGAAGGTATCCGTACTGCTCCATCTCTTTTCTGGATTTGGACCAACGATCACGGGACAGACCTAAAATGTGCTGCACGTGCTTCACTCGCACCTCCCAACCATCAGGACGGCCAATGAGCCACCCAAGCACCAGACGCGTCTCTGTACGCATTCTGGTGACCAAGCCGAAATACCGTCTTCAGGATTTGTTGGACGGAATCACGGAAGACAACATACCCGAATCTTTTGACGACGGCCCCCAAGGCAAGGAGCTGATTTAGATGGCGGTTCCGAAGCGCGGTGATTTGATTTGGCTAACCTTCGATCCACAGGCCGGGCGTGAGCAGGCGGGCCGCAGACCCGCTATTGTCATCAGCCCCCGTGAATACAACGACAAAACGCCTTACTGCATCGTCTGCCCGATCACCTCGACGGTCAAAGGATACTCCTTCGAGGTGTGTTTACCGAAAGACGGCGTTGTGAGCGGTTGCGGTCCTGGCTGACCAGATAAAGATTGTAGATCGCAATGCCAGGAAAATTGAGGTGATCGGGCAAGCTCCACAAAAGGTAATCGAGAGCGTAGTCGCTAAAGCCGTCACCCTTATCGATACGCCGTAACAGTCTGGGTCACGACATCTAAACCTCTTTGGGCCTTCTGAACAGCCTCATCCCCGCCCACACCGACACGGCCCAAAACAGGAAAAGAGCAATGGCGGAAAGAACCGGCGTTTCATTGGCCAGCTTCCAGCGGATACTTGAAACGCGATCAAGGTTCTCTCTGGCAACCATGCTTCCCTGATCGGCCGCCATTTTAAGCCATACTCGGGACTCGCCGGGTATTTTCCTGACACCCAGGCCATACCCGTACATAACCCCCAGGTTGCCCTGAGCCGCCGCGTTGCCCTGAGCTGCTGCCAGACGGTACCATTTCGCCGCCTGTTTATAGCTTTGTTCCACCCCGTCGCCCTTGGAATACATTAGCCCAAGATTAAACTGGGCAAGGGCATTGCCCTGAGCCGCCGCAGCACTGTACCATTTCAGCGCCTCGGAAAAATTTATCGGGCCTGCAAGACCCTTGGCATACATCGCTGCCAGCCTGTTTTGGGCCGAGCTACGGCCCTTCTCCGATGCCAGAATATACCATTTCAGCGCCGCCTTGTAATCCCTGGGAGAGCCCCAGCCGGATTGAAGCATGATCCCAAGGTTTTCTTCGGCCTTTGGATCTCCTTTTTCGGCCGCCTTGCGGTACCACTTAATCGCTTCCTTGTCGTTTCTGGCAACACCACGTCCAAACTGGTACATGATGCCGAGACTCCTTTCGGCCTCGGCATATCCCTGCTCAGCCGCCTTGCGGTACCATTCGAACGCTTTTTCATAATCTTTATCTACACCGCGCCCCCGGCGATACATGGTCGCGAGTCTTACCCGCGACTTGGCATCGCCATTAACCGCAAGAGGTCTAAATTCGGCTAATGCAGCCTTGAAATCACCCTTCCCGTAAGCCGCTATACCTTCATCGTAACCGGCATAACCGGGGCCTGCCGACACGATAGCAATGAGCGCGACCATTGCGGGCACCGCAAAGATAACATTTTTCATCTTTCATCAG
>CAZEFJ010000284.1:0-2184 GCA_964511465.1 uncultured Hyphomicrobiales bacterium | reverse complement strand
CCTTCGGGGCTGTGAGGCCCGATATCAACCAGTGTCATCGGGTATTTGCCCAATATCGACGTCGGTGCCCAGTAATACCCAAACCAAGGGGCCTTGTCCGAAAAGGCCGAGGCGATTGACGTGGCCAGCGTTTCGCCCGATCCGTGAACAAAATCCGTGATCCCCGCGTCGGCAAAGCCGGCTGCCTTGGCCATATTGGTGCTGATGATCTTGCAGGTCCAGCCTTCGGGGCAGTTGTTGAAGCGGTTCCCGACCAGTTCGGGGTTGGCCAGAATACCTTCCAGCGTGGCCAGTTGCGGATATTCCTCCAGCAGATAGTTTGGAATCCACCAGCCCTCGACCCCGCCATCGGACAGGACTTCGGTCAACTGGGTAATCTTGCCGCTTTCAATCAGCCCCTGGTAAGCCGGGGCTCCATTGGTCCAGATTTCGGTCAGAATGTCCGGCTCTCCGGTTTCGGCAACGGACGCCAATGCCGGGTTCGAGGCGGATGGCACCTTGATCACGGAGCAACCATAGCCTTGTTCCATCAGGAACTTTGCCACCGATGTGACGATGGTCGCCGAGGCCCAGTCCATTTCGGTGATCGACACCTCACCGCATTCCTGCGCCTGCGCGCCTGCGCCGCCCAACCCTGTCGCGACAAGCGCGGCTGTTAACAAAAGTCTAAATTTCATTCCTGGTCTCCCTGTTTTCTTGTTGTCTCGTCATTGCCCGGTTGTCGTTTCGTCAAAGTCGAGAAAACGAAGCGCCTTATCGTTCCGCACGGGCTGAGTGTTCCATAGTATTGGTATTTGAGGCGACGCATTTTTCCAATTCCGAAAAAGCGGGAAAGGTGTTCTGTGTTTTCGCAATGCGCTTCACTTTCGCCGCAAGGGCGACCTATGCCATCAATGGATGAACGATAGGCAACCGGATTGTTGCTTGACAAGCGAGTGCTGCTTTCCAAAGCATAAGAATTACTTGTGTCAATCGTCCGGTGACGGTAACTGAGGGCGATGCGATACAACTTACCCCCTCTGACCAGCCTGCCGGCGTTCGAAGCTGCTGCGCGCAGAAAAAGCTTTACCAAGGCGGCAGAGGAACTGTGCCTGACACAGGCCGCGATCAGCTTTCAGGTGCGAAATCTGGAAAAATCGCTGGGGGTGGAGCTTTTTGAACGTCACCATCGGGCATTGGAGCTGACGCGCGCCGGAGAGGATCTGCACAAAGCGGTTCAGGAGGCATTCACCCGCCTTGAGATAGAACGGGCGGCGATAACCGGTCGAAAGCCGAAACATTCCTTTGCCATCTCTGCACCTGTTTCGTTTTGCTCGAAATGGCTTGTACCGCGCTTGCAGCGTCTTCACGAAGATATCCCCGGTGTCATGCTGCTGATTGATGCGAATGATTCGCTGCTTGATCTGGATGATGGAGGCATCGACCTTGCCATACGCTACGCTGCGCCCGAATCAGGTGATATGGACCGGCAATTAATGTTGGAGGACACCGTTTTCCCGGTCTGTAGCCCGGCCATCCAAGAGACCCTTGGCCGGGGCCTTGTGCCGGGCGATCTTGCGCAGATTGCGCTGTTGCATGATCAGATGTTGGACGTCACATGGTCGGATTGGCTGAGAGCGGCAGGCGTAACCGACCCACCGTCGTCGGGTGGCATGAGTTTCAGCCATACAAGTCACGCCATCGACGCCGCCATTTCCGGGCGCGGCCTGGCATTGGGCCGCTTGCCGTTGGTGGCCGACGATCTGGCAAATGGCCGGTTGGTTCAGCCATTTAAGGGCGCGCGCCGGTCCGAATACGCCTATTCCCTGATCCGATCACACCAGCCCCGCCCGAACAAAGGGCTGGACCGGATCGTTTCCTGGCTGCTGTCGCAGGCGGAAACCACCAGCCGGAATTTCGCGAAATAGCATTTTGCATAAGTCGCGCTTTTGCATTGGTAAAAAGGATTCGTTTGAGAACTGGCGGCACCGTGGCTAGCGTTGCCGGGTTCCCGGGGAGATTCAAATGCCACAATCCACTGCCACGACTTCGCTGCCTTTCATTGTCTACGATTGCTTTTCCGACCGGCGTTTCGGCGGCAATGTCGGCGGTGTCGTTTTGAATGCGGGCGATCTGAACGCGGACACGATGCAAAAAATCGCCCGCGAGATCAACGCGCCGGTGACCGGCTTTGTCACCCATCAG
>CAZEFJ010000283.1:0-2196 GCA_964511465.1 uncultured Hyphomicrobiales bacterium | reverse complement strand
CGTGGCTATAACGCCACTGACATCACCGTCGGGGATAAGAACAAGCCGACAACCTGATTCGCGCACTTTTGCGATGAGCTGGGAATGGCGTGGCCGGTCGAGAATGCAGGTTACCAGATCGCCAATATCAACACCCTTGGCCCGGGCAATTTCGCCAATATTTTTTGATGGTTCCTGGTCAAGATCGACAATGCCCTCCGGCAGGCCGCTGCCAACCGCAATTTTTTCCATATACATATCAGGTGCATTGAGGAACCCGTCCTGTTTGGTCATGGCAATGATGGACAGGCCGTCGGAACCTCCCTTGGCGATGATTGACGGCCCTTCCAGCGCCATCAGGGCAATGTCGACCACCGGGCCTGTGCCATTTCCCAATTTTTCTTCAAGGTACAGTTTTGGCGTCTCCGAGCCGGTTCCTTCGCCGATGCGAACGGTGCCGTCCATGGGGATATCCATCAATGCATCGTGCATCGCATCAACCGCGGCCTGATCTGCGGCCCGATCGTCTCCACATCCCAGAAAACGCGACGCGGCACATGCCGCCGCCTCGGTCGCGCGCACTGCGTCCAGGGCAAGGATGCTATTTGATGGGGGCATGTCGGCCATGGCTATATATCCTCACTTTTCGCTCGCTTAGTCTCATTGGTAGATCAGAGCGGTTGAGGATTGATAGTAACCACATTTTACCTGGTAGCAAAAGAATACGCTTGAAGGTGCGGCATGCATCCTAAATAAATTTACGGCAGCACCTTTCAGGGATTTAATGACTCTATATCGACGGCCCTGGCGGTGCGACGTTTTATCGCCAACCACAGCGATGCTGCCATTGCTATGGTAATAGGTGCAATGGCGGCAATATTTACTGCCTGCCAGTCGAGAAAATGGAGGATAGCGCCGGATGTCAGAGAGGCCATGGCAACCGTTCCAAAGACCATAAAATCATTTAGTGCCTGTACCTTGGCGCGTTCTGCTGTCTCGTAAGTTTCGGTCAACAGGTTCGAGGCCGCAACAAAGGTGAAGTTCCAGCCCAGCCCCAGGGCAAACAGCGCCAGCCAGTAATTAATTATTTCACTACCGGCAAGCGCCGCGCTGATCGCGAACGCAAGCACCACAGAGCCGCTCAGCATTACCCTGACCACACCGAAACGCCGGATTATGGTGCCGGTTACGAAAGCCGGACCGAACATAGCCAGTATATGCCACTGGATGACGAAGGTGGTGTCTCCGATACTGAATCCGCGCCCGGCCATCGCCAGCGGTGTTGCTGTCATCAGCAGGCTCATGACGCCGTAGCCGATCATTGCGACTATGATGGCAACAATCATTGCCGGTTGCCTGATAATCACCGCCAGCGGTCGCCCCGTTTCGTCGCGCTCGGCGGCGTCCGGGGTTGGAATGTCCAGCATCGCAAGAATTATGATCGAACTGGCAGCTAAAACGGCGACGACTATGTACGAGCCGAGAAAAAGGGTATCGGCAAACATGTCGTAGGTGCGTTTGGCCAGTTCAGGACCGGCAAAAGCGGCAACTATACCGCCGGAAATCACCCATGAAATTGCCCGGCTTTTAAAATCGGCTTTTGCGACATCGGCGGCGGCGAACCGGTAATACTGCGCGAAGCCGCCGTACATTCCGATAATCAGGGTGGCGAAACTGAACAGCCAGAAGTTTGAAATGTATACGGCATAGGCGGACAGGGCGGCCCCGCAGGCGCCGATGAAGGCACCTGCCATGAAACCTGCCCTTCGCCCGATTCTTTTCATCAGCAGGGAGGCGGGAACGGTTGTCAGCATGGTTGCGATGACCACGGTCGAAATTGGCAGGGTGGCCAGCGCCTTGTCTTCGGCAATTGCCGCCCCGACAAGCCCGCTAAGGATAATCAGCATCGACTGCCCGGTCATGAACAACGCCTGACATGTCGCCAGAACGAAGACGTTTCTGTGATCGCGTGGTATCGCCATTGCCTGGATCAACTGTGTTTGGATCAACTGAATGAACAAGGGCCGGAATATCCGGGGTGAATTGGCCTGCTAAGAATTATGACAGGTTCTTTCTGCCTTGTTCAAGTGTACTTAATCAAGGCGGAAATTCCTTGTAAACCTGCCCAGATGTGAAAACCGACCGACAACCACCGCTTGAGACACCGTTTCTTTTGGGGCTGGTTTGTGTTCAGCCTGCATTCATATTGCATTCTTA
>CAZEFJ010000282.1:0-2217 GCA_964511465.1 uncultured Hyphomicrobiales bacterium | reverse complement strand
GCTCTGCCTGATGTATAATACTCACACTACCCCCGGGCTTCACCATCCTGAGGCAAAAATCAAGCCAGACCGCAAGGTCCGCCGTACTCTCGACATTGGCTATCCTTTTCGATGGGTTGTCCGGCAGACGGCACCGGGCCGGGTCCATAAACGGCGGATTACTGATCACATGGTCAAAACTGTCAGGCCTTAAATCAGGCAGATGCGATGACAAATCGCCAACAATGAAATCCAGCCGCGGGGAAAAACCATTAGCCTTGGCGTTGCGCCTGGCAATTTCCGCCAGATCGGGCTGGACTTCTATGCCCCTGACGCTGATTTCGGGAATTCTGGCGACCAGACAAAGAGCCGCGGCACCGGTGCCGGAACCGGCATCAAGCACCGTTTCTCCCTTCCCGGCAGCGACAGCCGCCGCCAACAGCACCGGATCAATCGCCACCCGATAACCTTCCCCTGGTTGGTAAAAAACAAGCCTGCCACCCAATAAGGCGTCTTCAGTGACGACATTTTCACCGCTAATCGATTGCTTCATCAAACCTCTGTCGGATACATTGCAAAATGAGCTTGGATGTTTAAAACTACTACAGACTATATTATCCGGGCTTGCAACAGGTAGGAGATTGAACGTGGGTGTTGTCGTAAGTCTCGATGAAAGGCTCGATAAGAAGTCGTCATTTGACCAACTTGGCGCACTTACCGCCGCCGACGTAAAGGCGGTTAACGATCTTATTATACAACGCGTGGATTCAAGTGTTGCCCTTATTCCACAACTGGTCAGCCATATTGTCGCGGCGGGCGGCAAGCGTCTGCGGCCAATGCTTACGCTGGCCTCGGCAAGGATGTGCGGGTATCGGGGAGAGCGTCATATCGGCCTTGCCGCCTGTGTCGAATTTATCCATACCGCAACCCTGCTGCATGATGACGTGGTGGATAAAAGCGACCTGCGGCGTGGGCTGGCCACGGCAAATTCGGTATGGGGTAACAAGGCCAGCGTTCTGGTCGGCGATTTTCTATTCAGCCGGGCATTCGAATTGATGGTCGAAGACGGCTCATTGGCGGTGCTTTCGATACTCTCCAAGACCTCGGCACAGATAGCCGAGGGCGAGGTCATGCAATTACTCACCACCAACAACACCGAAACCGGCGAAAATGCCTACCTGGATGTTATCAAGGCAAAGACCGCACAACTTTTCGCCGCCGCCTGCCGTATCGGTGCGGTGGTCTCCGAGCGCCCCACGGTTGAGGAAAACGCGCTGGAAAGTTTTGGTTTGAATCTGGGAATAGCCTTTCAGTTAATTGACGACGTTCTTGATTATTCGGCCAAACAGGCAACATTGGGCAAAACCGTCGGCGATGATTTCATGGAAGGCAAAGTCAGCCTTCCGGTGGTTCTCGCCTTCCGCCGGGGTAACGAGGAAGAACGCATATTCTGGCGACGTGTACTCGAGGACATGGACCAGTCGGAAGGCGATTTGAAACACGCAATAAAGTTAATGAACAAGCATAACGCGCTTAGCGACACCGTGGAAAGGGCGCGTCATTACGGTGCCATAGCCAGGGATTCGCTTGGCATATTCAGCGAGACCCCCGAACAACAGGCACTGCTGGGGTTGATCGACTTCTGCATAGATCGGGCCTATTGAGCAATAGGCTCCTTGCTACTTTCCCCCTGCCGCTTGCCCCGAGCGCCGGTTTGGGCGTATAAACCCGTCCTCAAGGATCGCCCGGCAATCGCACCGGTGATCGGAGTGTAGCTCAGCCTGGTAGAGCACTGTCTTCGGGAGGCAGGGGCCGGAGGTTCAAATCCTCTCACTCCGACCAATATTTTCAATGGGTTAGCTGGTTTTCGGGCCGCCTAATTTTTTTGTTGGGTAAGTATCCGGGTAAGCATCAGGGCTCTTCAGGCATCCTTATTCAGAAACGTCTCTAGATACCCAAAAATAAGTTGTTTTCAAGACGGTGACCCGCAGGAGTCTGTCCTCAGCGCTTGGTGAGGAGATTGCACGTTCATGAGCGTTTAATCTGTGAAGCATTATCTATATAGTTCCGTTTTGTGTACTGCAAATCAGTTCATGCAGATTTGCTTCATGATGGTTGGGAAGAAGATTTTCTATGCTGCTCAACACCTTTATTCATCTCCCGGGCATCAGCTACAAGAAAGAGCGAGAGTTATGGGATTCTGGCATCCTGACTTGGGATGATTTTGAAAAGGCTTAC
>CAZEFJ010000281.1:0-2218 GCA_964511465.1 uncultured Hyphomicrobiales bacterium | reverse complement strand
GCCTTGATATGTTGCTGGCAAGCAAGAAAAAAAGTTTGGGCAGCGTGGTTGCCAAAAGAAATCAGGCGGCAAGGAGAATCCGCAAGCTGGCGCGTCAGGCAAAGAACCTCAAGGAATTGATGGCCAAGCTTGAGGTCGAACGCAAATCCCGTGAAAGCAGGGCCGGAAAAAACAGGGCGAACAAATCGGTGCGCGGGTTTAGCGGTAATTTCCCCCAGCCCGCCGTCGGCAAAATAGTTATGATGTATGGTCAGGCCACAGAATCCGGCATGACACACAAGGGCATATCCATTGAAACCATGCCCAAAGGACAGGTTATCGCGACCCATCGGGGAAGGGTTGTCTTTGCCGGGCCTTTTCGCGGTTACGGGCAGCTCTTGATAATTGAGCACGGCGAAGGATATCATAGCCTTCTGGCTGGACTGGGCCGTATTGACAGTGTTATCGGACAAATGGTGACGGGGGGAGAACCTGTTGGTATCATGGGTGATCCGGACAATGGTCGTCCGGTACTCTATTTGGAACTGCGCCGCAATGGGAAGCCGATCAATCCCTTGCCATGGCTGGCGGCGCGCAAGAACAAGGTTAATGGATGAGCTATCGCATAATAATAATGGTGTTGGTCGGGGTGTTGTCTTTTTCCCAGGCCAGGGCGGATGAAAGCCAAAAGAACAATGCAGACACCTATCGGCTGCTTAACTTGTTCGGCGATGTGTTTGAGCGGGTGCGTTCCGACTATGTCGACAAGGTAAGCGATGAAAAGCTGATAGAGGCCGCCATATCGGGAATGATGGTTTCTCTGGACCCACATTCCAGCTACCTCAACGCCAAGAGTTTCCGTGATATGCGGGTCAACACCAGCGGCGAGTTCGGAGGCCTGGGCATCGAGGTCACCATGGAAAAAGGTGTGATCAAGATAGTCTCGCCAATTGATGGAACCCCGGCTTTCCGGGCCGGTCTTGAGCCGGGAGATTACATAATCAAGCTTGACGGCACCCAGGTTCAGGGCCTTAGCCTGTCCGAGGCGGTTGACAAAATGCGGGGCCGGGTCGGCACCGACATCATTATTACCGTGCTCAGGAAGGGACGTGATCCCTTCGACGTCACTATCACCCGGGCCATCGTAAAAATCAGATCGGTGCGATCGCGCATTGAAGGAAAGGTCGGATATCTGAGAATCACTTCGTTCAACGAACAGGCCGACAAGGGCGTCAAGAAGGCGATGAAGGAGTTCAAGGATAAACTGGGCAACGAGTTGCAGGGTATAGTGCTTGATCTGCGCAACAATCCCGGCGGCCTTCTCAATCAGGCGGTGAGCGTCTCGGATGCTTTCCTGGCCAAGGGCGAGATCGTTTCAACCCGCTCGCGCCGGGCCGAAGATACTCAGCGCTTTAACGCCCAGCCGGGTGATCTGGCCGGTGGCGTTCCCATGGTGGTGCTGATTAACGGTGGCTCTGCCTCGGCTTCCGAGATTGTCGCTGGGGCTCTTCAGGATCACCGCCGGGCGATAATTCTAGGCACCAAGTCGTTCGGCAAGGGCTCGGTCCAGACGATTATTCCGCTTTCCGGGCAAGGTGCCATGCGTTTGACCACGGCGCGTTATTTCACTCCGTCGGGACGTTCTATCCAGGCGATTGGAATCGTTCCGGATATTTTTGTCGAACAGGCCAAAATAGAAAATATCAAGCGTCCCAAGCGTCGCCATGAAGCGGATCTTCCCGGTGCCCTGGCAAATCCAAACGCGAAGGTCAACGGAGACAAGCCCAAAAAAGGCAACGACACCAAATCGACGGTCAAGCCGGAAGCCGATGCTGCCAAAGGCGACAAAAAGAATCCGCCCAAGCAGGACTACCAGTTGGATCGGGCACTTGATCTTCTACGCGGTATTTCCCTGTTTTCAAGCAAGATGTCCGCAAACGCCAACTAGGGGATAAAAACCAGCATATGATATCAATACAATTCTGTTCCCTGGTCGATTGCTCACTTTACTGGCAAGTATAGTCCAAGACCGTGGATTTTGTCAGTAAATTCAAAGGAATGCTTCCCGGAAAACTAAAAGGAATGCTTCCTGGGGGTCGCAAAGGCGACGATGACGAGGACGAATCGGAAGAAGATGTCGATGACATCGACGAAGATGTTGATGACTCCGACGAAGACGATGAAGATGGCGAAAGCGAAGGCGGCAATTTGGTCGCCATGCTTTCCGCCAAGCTGGGCG
>CAZEFJ010000280.1:0-2228 GCA_964511465.1 uncultured Hyphomicrobiales bacterium | reverse complement strand
GCCAGTTTCATGGCCCGGCTTGAAGAAAGTATCGAGACCGCCAGCGAAAAACTCAAGCTGGAAGGCGAGGCGCAAATCGGGCAACTCAATGCCCCCCCGCCTGTGGGTCGCTCTGTGGGCAAATAATTTTGCAAGAACCTGTGAATAGTGTGAGCAAAACCGCCTTAACAAGGAAATGCAAAGGTAAACGGAATGAAATTACGGGAAAAGTCCGGGAAAACCCTGTGGAAACATAACCAGAACATTGCTTGACCGGTGTTTCCCTCTGAATTACAATGAATGCCCCGGTCACTTTGAAGCATCGGGGTTGCGGAATGTTTTAGTGGCCGGGCAAGTTGTCATTTCATCCGGCGCTTCACAGGCTCGGACCGAAGCAGAGGTTTTTTTCTATGGCCCTGGTATCAGCTATTTCACAGCAGATATGGGATATGAAGTATCGCCTCAAAGGGGTTGACGGTGAGCCTGTGGATAAAACCATGTCCGACACCCTGCGCCGGGTATCCGCCGCCCTTGCCGCCCCCGAAGATAATCCAAAATTATGGCAGCAGCGTTTTTTCGAGGCGATGGATGATTTCCGTTTTCTGCCTGCCGGAAGAATAATTTCTGGGGCCGGGACGGGCCGCAAGGTAACCCTGTTCAACTGCTTTGTCATGGGCGAGATAGCCGATGACATGTCGGGCATTTTTGATTCCCTCAAAGAGGCGGCGCTGGCCTTGCAGGCCGGCGGCGGTATCGGCTACGACTTTTCCACCCTTCGTCCCAAGGGTGCGGTGGTAAAGGGGGTCGGGGCAAAGTCTTCGGGACCGCTTTCGTTCATGGATGTATGGGACGCGATGTGCCGGACAATCATGAGCGCCGGCTCCAGACGCGGCGCGATGATGGCGGTGATGCGTTGTGATCATCCGGATATAGAAGCCTTTATCGAAGCCAAGATGGAACCCGGCAGGTTGCGAATGTTCAACCTTTCGGTACTGGTTAGCGACGCTTTCATGCAGGCGGTAAAGGAAGATGCGGCATGGGAACTGTCGTTCGACGGCACCGTATTCAAAAGCGTTCCGGCCCGCCAACTGTTTGACAAGATCATGCACGCGACCCACGCCTATGCCGAGCCGGGGGTCATATTTATTGACCGCATCAACCGCCTGAACCCGCTTTCATACTGCGAGAAGATAAACGCCACAAACCCGTGTGGAGAGCAGCCATTACCACCTTACGGGGCTTGCCTGCTGGGTTCGGTAAACCTTGCCAGACTTGTTAGCCAACCTTTTTCGGACGATTCCGGTCTTGATCTTGATGCGCTTGGCTCGTTGGTCGGAACGGCGGTCAGGATGATCGACAACGCCATCGATATCTCGCTGTTCCCGCTTGAGCAGCAGCGCCACGAGGCCCAATCGAAACGACGTATCGGGCTTGGGGTTACCGGTCTCGCCGATGCCCTGATAATGTGCCGGGCGCGGTATGGTTCCAGCGAAGCGGTGCGCCTGACCAAGACCTGGATGCGGACTATCCAGCGTGCCGCCTATCTTAGCTCGAGCGCCCTGGCCAAGGAAAAAGGTGTATTTCCCCTGTTCGACAGGGAAAAATACCTTGCCGGTGAAGGTGTTCGCAATCTTGACCAGGACGTGCTGGAGGCAATTTCCGAAAACGGTCTGCGCAACGCGCTTTTGACTTCGGTGGCTCCGACCGGAACCATTTCGCTGCTTGCAGACAATGTTTCGTCGGGGCTGGAGCCGGTATTCAGCTTTAAATACCGCCGCTATATAATGACCGATGACGGTGGGCGCCGCGAGGAAGAGGTCTCGGACTATGCCTATCGCCTGTACCGGCGAATGTTCGGGGAACTGGCGGCGCTTCCCGATTACTTCGTCGATGTCCAGGGGCTTACCCCCAACGACCATCTGGTGATGCAGGCCGCCGTCCAGATCTATGTCGACAGTTCCATATCCAAGACCATCAATTGCCCTGAAAATATCGCCTTCGATGATTTCAGAGATATTTACATGCAGGCGTTCGACCTTGGGTGCAAGGGCTGTACGACCTACAGACCCAATGACGTAACCGGCTCCGTGCTGGAACTTAGCAAGGACAGTGACAAAAACGGCGGCAAGGATGACGGCCAGGCGGAACTGCCGCTGGTTATGCCGGTTAACGACGTCAAGCCGAAGGACACCGCCGCCGACGGCAATGTCTCGCATTTGTTCGAGCCGCTGGATCGTCCCGGTGCCTTG
>CAZEFJ010000279.1:0-2237 GCA_964511465.1 uncultured Hyphomicrobiales bacterium | reverse complement strand
GGCAGTCTTCTTGCCCTGTGGCGCGACAAGAACCGGGCCAGCGCCGATGTCAAAAGCCTTGCCCTCAAGCATATCTCGGAAGTGGAAAAGCGCATAAGCGATCTTCAGTCCATACTCACCCCCTTGATCCACTTGACCAAATGCTGCCACGGCGATGAGCGGCCCGACTGTCCGATCATCGAAAATTTGCTGCGGGGATAAGTAAAGCCGCGTCTTCATCGCCTTGTGGATCTGAGTTTTTCCATAAGGAGGCAAACAAACCCCGGTCAGTTGACTTTGCATCAATATAACCGATTTTTATAATTCTTCGGTGGTACTGATTTTGTCTGCGCTGTAAGACAAAATGCTCGAGTGCGTGGCGGAAGTTATATTCGCCATAAAAAACGAGTGTTTTTTATTTATGGTCAGGACTTGGTTAGTCTTATGCAATTCCGCCCTGCATTGTACGTTGCGATAGCCTTGGCAACGATTTCAGTTGGCTATGGGGTAGCGATGTTGTTTGCCGACAACAACAGGGCAAAACAAATCCGCATATCCATGCCGCTGCCAGAGGAGAAACACTCCCCCTGGTATCACTCACAACAAGAAACCACTGATAAGCCGCCTCTGTTGCCGGATACCGGCAACAGAGGCTCATCGGCACCAGCAACTGTCAAGGCATACGAGGAGGCGTTGCCTGAAGAGGTATATGTTCCCCAGGCACCAAGTCCCGAGAAGCCCATTTCGGTCGCACCGACAACCATTTCGAAAAAGCAAATGCCGCCGTGGCAACGTTATGCGGTACCGCCGCCAGAAGGAGCTAAAAAGCCGATGATCGTGGTAGTGATCGACGATATGGGGGTGGACCGCAGACACTCTGCCGAAATAACCGCGATAAAGGCACCTTTGACTCTCTCATTCATGTCGTATGCGGACGATCTAGCCAATCAGACCAGGACCGCGCGGAAGTCCGGCCACGAGCTGCTTTTACATATTTCCATGCAGCCGTCAAATCCGGCCCTTGATGCCGGACGCAATGTTCTGCTTGTCGATATCGGTAAAAAAGAGTTGCAACGACGTCTGCTGTGGGGGCTTTCAAGATTCACCGGCTATGTTGGCGTAAACAACCACATGGGCAGCAGGTTTACCCGCGATATGGAGGCAATGACGGTGGTAATGAAAGAGATCAAGCGCCGGGGGCTGTTGTTCCTGGATTCCCGGACCACGGCGAAAACGGTGGGGCCGATTCTGGCCCGCCGCCTGGCCATACCATATGCCGAACGCAATATTTTTCTCGACAATGTAAACCAGGAAGCTGCCGTCAGGGCGCGTCTGGCCGAGACCGAGAAGCTGGCCCGGCGCAAAGGCGTTGCTATTGCCATCGGACACCCCCGCAAGGCAACAATCATGGCGCTCAAAGCGTGGCTTCCGGGATTACAGGGCAGGGGCTTCCAACTGGTTCCCCTGACCACGGTAATAGCCGATACAATAACAAATTAAGTCATTTCAGAATGATAAGATAACTTGACCTTCCAGTTCCAGAAGGGTCTTTAATCGCGCCAGAGTGGACCGGAATTTATCGGGACTGATTTAATTTTAAGGAGTGGGCAATCATGGCGACAAAATACCAAGTAAAGGGAATGACCTGCGGCGGCTGCGCCAGTTCGGTGACAAAGGCGATCAAGGCGGCGGCTCCGGATGCTGCCGTAGAGGCAGATTTCAAGAATGATACGATCACCGTCGAGGGCGGCGCTGACCAGGCTGTAATTGCCAAGGCGGTAGAAGACGCCGGCTTTGAATACGGCGGCGTAATCTGATTTTATGGATTGTGTGTTGCGGGCCTTGCCCTAACCAGTTCGCAGATGTTTTATCTGCAAGATGCAAGGCCCTCAAGCACCACCCCGTAGTCGGCAATAAAATCGGCCTGTTTCAACACTTCCTCGCGGCATTTTTTATGGCACGACAGCTGCTCGTTTTCACTTGAGCACCTTGCCAGACGATTAAGGCAATGGACGTAGGCCCCATTGTTTCCGTGACATCTCTCCTGCGCCGCCTGTTCCAGGATTCCATGACAATCGCTGGGCAACTGATCGCCATTACTGACGGCAAGAAATATACCGGAACGGGACGGAAATGGGCGGCTCCGGGGGTGCAACTCGGACATGGCCTGGCTCATGGACATGGCTAGAGCGGCATCGTTGATATCTTCGTTTTCTTTGTCGATTATTTCGTTAGGCTTGCTGACTTTTACCGCAACC
>CAZEFJ010000278.1:0-2242 GCA_964511465.1 uncultured Hyphomicrobiales bacterium | reverse complement strand
CTTGGTCCCACTCGATTCCCGCCAAAGCAGAATAGCTGCTGGCGATTGAAGGGTGATCCGGTTCAAATACTTTCTGACGAATGGCGAGCGCCATCTGGTGTAGTTCAAGAGACCTGGCTTGATTTCCGAGAGCCCCTTCCAACGACGCCAAGCCGGCGTAGCTGCTTGCCATGGATGGATGATCTGGCTCGAACGCCTTCTTTCTGATTGCTAGGGACCGCTCGTGCAGTTCCCGAGCCTCTGCATAGTTTGCCAAGTCTTGTTCAAGGTAACCGTTCACGGGGATGAAACTGGTAGGGCATAATTTTGGCTGATTTGGTACTGTCCGGACATGGACAGGAAGGACCAGATCATTACCGAACTGCGGCAGTTGGTTGCCGATCTTCAAAAGCAGATCCAGCGGCAAGACGAACGGATTGCCGAACTGGAGTTGCGGCTGGCCAAGGCGTTGAAGAATTCGTTCAATTCCTCGAAGTCGCCTTCGAGCGATATCGTGAAGCCGCCGAAGAAGACCGATCGACGCAAGAAAGCTAAACGGGGCGGCCAAAAAGGCCACTCGCGAAATCTGCGAGAACTGCTGCCTCCCGAGCGTGTCGACGAAGAAATACTCTACGAAATCCAAGCCGTCGAGGTTCATGAACTTGGGCTGACGCCCACCGATCAATTCGAAATCATTCAGCATGTCGAACTGCTCGACTTGCCGATCCATGTGACCGAACATCGACTGCGAAAGTATCTCGATCACGACGGCAAGACGATTCTGCCCCACGTTCCAGAACTGCTCCACCAGCCGATCTTTGGTCCCCGCATGCTCTCGATGATCGGCTGGCTCAAGTCACGAGCCCATTGCAGCTACTCGACGATCGCCGTCTGGATGAGCGACGTGTTGCAGATTCCCGTGTCACGAGGGTATCTGGCGAAGCTGTGCAACGGTGTGATCTCCGCTTCGCTGGCCGACGCCCATCAGGAACTCAAGCTGGCGATTCCCGAGCAACCGCAACTTGGCAGCGACGAATCGAGCCTGAAGAACAACGGCAAGAAGCACTGGATTTGGTGCATCACCGCGCCGCTGTTCACTCTGTTTCACATTGCCAGCAGCCGTTCGCGGTCGGTGCTTGAGGAGTTGATCGGCACCGACTACGAAGGTTTCATTCACTTCGATTACTTTTCGGCCAATTGCTCGTTCGCATGGAACTTCGACGTGAAAGCCCAATACTGTTGGGCGCATCTGATTCGCGATATTCGGTTTTTGTTGAAACACCCCGACAAGAAGACCCAAGCCTGGGCCGAGCGACTCTTGAATCGGTCGCGAAAGATGTTTTCAGCTTGGCATCGCCATGATGAAATGACCGACGCTGGTTTTCACCGTTCGATGCTGACCCATCGCGACCGATTTCTGAAACAGGTTCGCAAGCCGCCCGATTCGAAGGAAGCGACGAATCTTGCTGCGCGCTTTGTTGTGATCGCATTTCAGCGAGAGGACTCTGACGAAGTGCAAAGCTACGACTTGTCGAGCGACTACTTTCGATTCATGTTCGCCCCGTCGGTGGAGCCAACCAATAATCATTCCGAGCAACAGATTCGTCACTGTGTGATCGATCGCCGCATCACGCAAGGCACACGCAGCGTGGCAGGCCAACGCTACCACCAGCGGATGTGGACCGCAATCGCCACCTGCGGCAAACAGGGCCGCAGTTTCTTCCACTTCCTTCACGCATCGATTGAAGCCAATCTCAACGGCCAATCGGCACCCTCCCTGCTCACCGATTAGTCAAAAGCCGTGAACGGTTACCCGAAATTCTCGACATCCAACCCAAGGCAGCCAGTATTCGCTATGTGCGAGCCATTCGCCGGCTCAAAGGGGTGTTGGAAAATTTTCCCGGTTTTGGGGGCGACACTTCGACAGGAATTTGACTCGAAGGCACAGCTTAGCTGCGAAGAAAGAGTGAAGAGGTAGAAGCTTATGAATCAAGCAGCCCAAGAGCGAGAACCCTTCGAGGCCTTGGCCGAACAATTCACCGAGCAGCATCGTCGCGGAGAGCGACCTTCAATCGAGGAGTATGTTGACCAGTACCCCGAGTTTGCTGAAGAGATTCAAGAGCTGTTTCCCACGATCGCTGCCATTGAGCGGATGAAGGTGAAGAGCAGCCCCGATCCGCTTCATGCCAGTCTGGCCGCCACCTCAATGCCCAGTCGGTTGGGCGATTTTCGCATCATCCGAGAAATCGGTCGCGGTGGGATG
>CAZEFJ010000277.1:0-2248 GCA_964511465.1 uncultured Hyphomicrobiales bacterium | reverse complement strand
GTGCGGTCCTTGCCGCCAGATTGCCCCGATGATCGAGGAACTGGCTTCGGAAAATCCAACGGCAAAGATCGGGAAGGTCAACATTGATGACAATCCTGGCGTCGCTCAGCGGTTTGGGATCAGTAGCATCCCGACTCTGTTGGTTTTCAAGGGTGGCGAAGTTGCCGAAAGTTTTGTTGGAGTCCGGCCAAAATCGGCTCTGCAAGAAGCCCTGAACGCTTGAGTCAATCGTCTACCCATTTTTAGAGGCATTCCATGGCCCCGCGCAAGGGATCAGATTTTTCCGGGCTTTCTGTCGCGATCACCACGCCATTCCAAGATGGTCAGGTCGCCTACGATCGGCTGCGCGAACAGATCGAGTTCCAGATTGCCGCAGGTACGCGCTGTATCGTCCCGGCCGGTACCACCGGTGAATCGCCCACGCTATCCCACGACGAACATGATCGTGTCATCAGCGAAGTGATCCAGTCGGTCGCCGGTCGCGCCAAGGTGATGGCGGGAACCGGCAGCAACAGCACCGCCGAGGCGCTTCGACTGACCAAACGGGCCGAAAAAGAAGGTGCGGATGCAACGTTGCAAGTCGCGCCCTATTACAACAAGCCGACCCAAGAAGGATTCTACCAGCACTTCAAAGCGGTCGCCGAAGAGGTCGACATCCCCGTCTGTCTCTACAACATTCCAGGACGTACGGGCAAAGAGATCGACGTCAAAACGATTCAGAGGCTGGCCGAGGTTCCAGGGATCACCATGGTCAAGGAAGCGACCGGAAAGCTGGATCAGTGTTCGGCGATTGTCGGCACGACCGATTTGACCGTGCTGTGCGGAGACGATTCGTTGACACTGCCGATGATGAGTGTCGGTGCCGAAGGGGTCGTTTCGGTGGTCGGAAACTTAATTCCCAACGTGATGATCGAATTGGTGCGCGCGATGGCCGACGGAAACCTGGCCACCGCCCAGTCGTTGCACCATCGCATGTTCGGTCTCTGTAGCAGCATGCTGGGCCTGGCAACCAATCCGATTCCAATCAAAGCCGCGATGCAAATGGTCGGTCGCGATTCTGGTCAGCTTCGTCTACCGATGACACCGTTGGACAAAGCGGGGATGGAAAGTCTACGAGAAACGCTGTTCGCTTTCGGGCTCCAGGAAGCAGCATCCGTCTCGTAGCATGCCTGTCCAAATTCGCAATTTCTGTATCATCGCGCACATCGATCACGGCAAGAGCACCTTGGCCGATCGATTGCTCGAACATACCGGCACCGTCTCGAATCGCGAGATGAAAGATCAGTTACTGGACGACTTGGATCTTGAACGCCAGCGTGGAATCACCATCAAAGCTCGCGCCGTGGCGATGTCCTTCACGCGAGGAGGACAGCAATACGAATTGAACCTGATCGACACTCCCGGTCATGTTGATTTTCAGTACGAAGTCTCTCGATCGCTAGCCTGTTGCGAAGGGGTGTTGTTGCTGGTCGATGCGTTTCAGGGGGTCGAGGCGCAAACCGTCGCCAACGCCTATGCGGCGATGGAACATGATTTGACGATCGTTCCGGTCATCAACAAGATCGATCTGATTCACGCGCGACCGGACGAAGTTGCCGAAGAAATGATGACCGCACTCGGTACCGATCCCGATCAATGCGTTCGTGTCAGCGCCAAGACGGGCGAAGGAGTCGATGACCTGGTCCAGGCCATCATCGATCAGGTACCCCCACCAAGTGGTGATCCGAATGCAACTCTGCAAGCGATGGTTTTTGATTCGAATTACGATGACTATCGCGGGGCGATCACCTATGTCCGGATCATGCAGGGAACGGTTCGCAAAGGACAAAAGATTCGTTTTTTGCGTGCCGGGACACAACATGAAGTTGTCGAACTGGGACGTTTCGTGCCACAGCGTGAATCATGCGACCAACTTCGTGCTGGGCAAGTCGGCTACCTGATTTGTAACATCAAGAGTCTCGGCGATGTTCACATCGGAGACACGATTAGCATCTCCGGTGACGGTGCCGCTGACCCATTGCCAGGATACGCGCGACCGAAACGAATGGTCTACTGTGGGTTATTCCCAAGTGACGGACAAAAGTTCAGCGAACTACGCGATGCGCTCGAACGCTTGGCGGTCAACGATCCCAGTTTCGAGTTTGAACCAGAAACCAGCGAGGCGCTCGGCTTTGGGTTTCGATGTGGCTTCCTAGGTTTGTTGCACATGGAAATCATCCAGCAACGACTCGAGAACGAATCCAACATC
>CAZEFJ010000276.1:0-2281 GCA_964511465.1 uncultured Hyphomicrobiales bacterium | reverse complement strand
CACTTCAGATAAGATGAGGGAAATTGAAATAAGCTTGAAATTCGGGTATCATACTTTCGACTCTTTGGGTAATTCTAAAATGGAATACGCCGACAGCGCAGCGGCAAAAGAATACTCTTTGAAGCCGTATCTCAAGGTGTTCCCTTCAAAATTGTTGATTCCACTTGCATTTGGCTCTCTTTTAGGGGGCGTGACCACTTTAATTGGTACGCCACCCAATATTTTAGCCAGTACGGCTTTATCCGATGCGGGATTGGAACCATTTACGCTGTTTGACTTTACGCCGATGGGGCTGATTATCTTAGTTACCAGCATTTTGTATATGGTGTTGTTTGGTCGGCACTTACTGCCTAGCTATGCGGATAAAAGCCACCATGACAAGGATGAGGTTGAAGATTTAACAACTGAATATCGGCTTAGCGACTTTTTGGCAGAATTGCACGTTCAATCAAACTCTCCACTTATTGGAAAAACAATTGTGGAATCTCAGTTGGGTGAAGTGTATGATTTGACGGTGATGGGGGTGATGCGAGACGGCCGTTTACGGTTAGGCGTCCTTCCCAATGCCCATATCCAAGCGGGTGATATTTTATTTACGCGCGGCATTCCTGAACAACTATTTGCGGTCAAAGAAAAAATTGGACTGGCAATTGCGCCAGAGCATGTTTTGGGCAGCGATGATCTAGAGTCTCCCGAAGCGGCCGTTGCTGAGATTATTGTGAGTCAAAAGGCGCGATTTATTGGTCAAAATCTGCGTGAAATTGATTTTCGGGCGCGGTATGGATTAACCGTACTCGCCATTTGGCGGGCAGAAGCGCCCATTCGCGGTCGCCTCTTGGATGAGCCATTGCAGCTAGGAGATACATTGCTGGTTCACGGACGGCGCGAGCGGTTGGATGCGCTGCGAGACGATATATCTTTTTTGCTCATGCGCATGCCACCAGACAAGATGCCACGCTTGCACAAAGCCCCGCTCAATTTTATTATTTTTGTTTCGATGATTGCTTTTGTGGCTACGGGGACATTGCACATTGCGGTAGCGGCCGTTTTAGGGGCAACTATATCAATCCTAACGGGTTGTTTGAACATGGACGAGGCATATAAATCCATTGAATGGAAATCCGTTTTTCTAATTGCTGGCATGTTGCCGATGGGTATTGCAATGGAAAATAGTGGCGCAGCTCTTTACTTATCGGAGCAAATTGTAGCGTTTGCAGGCCAATGGGGGAATATGGCAGTGTTGGTCGGACTGTTTGTTTTGACAACTATTCTGACTGCTTTTATGTCCAATGCGGCGGCGGCAGTGTTAGTTGCCCCGATTGCGATTCAGACTGCGCTTAGTTTGGGCGTTGATCCACGCCCATTTGTGATGGGCGTTGCCATTACGGCATCCAATTCGTTTGTGACACCCATTGGGCATCAAGCGTGTGTGCTGGTTTATGGGCCTGGCGGTTACCGCTTTTTTGATTATGCTAAAGTGGGGTTGCCGCTGACGGTGCTGATTTGGATTTTGATGGTCATATTTTTGCCTGTTTTTTATCCGTTTTAACTGCTTACGCGCCAACAGGATCAAAAGATTGTCGAGTCGATATGTAAGGATACCGGAATTTATTACGGCAGTGGCTTAACGGCCGTAATAAATTCCGGCATCCGAATCCTTTTGCAATCAATGTCTGGCAAAAGGCATAAGCAAAAATTGTCGATAAATTATTAATTGTTACATGGCTAATTGTTAGCGTAGGAGTATGTATGGTTAAACGATTTATAGGATTCATTATCATCTTTGTAGGGGTGGGCGGTATCTTGTTGGCTGTTGCAGGTGCGATTTATTTGCCTCAAGCAATCGATAATGTGGCGGCAAATTTGGATGAAACTTTATTGCTTACTTCTGATAGTTTGGACAATGTTGGCAACACGCTACTTTTGGCTAAGGTGACTATGGAGGATGTTGCAACGTCGCTAGACACGGTTGAAATGACGCTGGATGATTTAGGGCAAGCGCTTAATAACACGACCCCTTTGCTGGATCAGGTAACGGCCGTTACCAGCAATGAAGTCCCAGAAAGCATTGAAGCGTTGCAAACCGCCATCCCCGATATGGCCCAAGTAGCCGCTGTGATTGATGACACCTTGTCTACCTTAAACCGCTTTCGCATTGATGAATCTTTTTTGGGAATTGATATAAACTATAATTTGGGGATTGATTACAATCCAGAAGTACCGTTTGATGAAACAGTCTTGAGCCTTGGAGAAGGGTTAGAGGGGTTGCCAGGCAGCCTCC
>CAZEFJ010000275.1:0-2294 GCA_964511465.1 uncultured Hyphomicrobiales bacterium | reverse complement strand
GTGCCGCGCCGCTGTTATTGACGCAAAGTCATTTACAAGCCCAAGGGTCCTTAGCCGCGTTGGACCCAACGTGTGGGGTGGTGTGTTTAGATGAGATGGATTGGGCGGGCCAATCGACTGAGAATCCGAGAGTCAAGTGTCACGCCGAGGACTTGGCCTATGTGATTTATACCTCTGGGTCGACGGGGCAACCCAAGGGGGTGATGGTTGAGCATCAAGCACTAGTTAATCATATGTGTTGGATACAAAGTTTATTTGTATTCACAACAGAAGATAACATTTTACAAAAAACACCTTTTAGTTTTGATGCCTCTGTTTGGGAATTTTATGCATCTCTATTGACTGGTGGAACTTTGGTGCTGGCGAAACCACAGGGACATACGGATATTAACTATCTTTTTACGCTATTGAATCAAAAGAAAATTACTGCTTTACAGCTTGTTCCCAGTCTCTTAAAAGCAATGCTGGAAGAAAATGAAGCTATACCAAATAGCTTACGCTACCTATTTTGTGGCGGAGAAGTACTTGCTCAGGAAATACACCAAGAATTTTATAATCAAAATTGGAACGTAGGATTTTACAATCTATACGGTCCCACAGAAGCTTGTATTGATGCGACTTATTGGAAAAGTAAACAACAGACTAACACGCGTATTGGCCAACCCATCGCCAACACGCGTATCTACCTCCTAGACACAAACAATCAACCCCTGCCTCCTGGCCTTCCGGGTGAGCTGTGCATTGCCGGGGCCGGTCTGGCTCGGGGTTATCTTAACCGCCCCGAACTCACGGCCGAAAAATTCATCGACGTGGACCTCTTCGGCCAAACCGAACGGATTTACAAAACCGGTGATCTCGCCCGGTGGCTTCCCGAAGGGAATCTCGAATACCTGGGTCGATTGGACCATCAAGTTAAACTGCGTGGGTTTCGCATTGAATTGGGTGAAATCGAAACGGTACTGCGTCAGCACCCCGCTATTAACGAAGCCGTGGTCACCTTGTTTGAGCCCGAGGACAATCAGCAACTCGTCGCTTACTTGACTCAAGACAAAGAACACAAGACAGAAGACAGTCGCGCCTTGGTTGCGGAATGTCGTGAGTGGTTGACGGCTCGGTTTCCGGACTATATGGTGCCGGCAAGTTGGGTGGTGTTAGATCAATTACCCTTGACCCCCAATGGTAAAGTTGACCGTCAAGCGTTGCCGGCGCCGACGTTTGAGGCGTCCACAGCCGCTCAGCCCATGACACCTAACGAAGATCTCTTGGCCAGTTTATGGGCCGATGTGCTTAAACGCGAGCCCATTGGGCCACAAGATCACTTCTTTGAACTCGGTGGCCACTCCTTGTTAGCGACCCAACTGATCACCCGGATTCGCACCCGTTTTCACGTCGAGTTACCGCTGCGGGCGATTTTCGAGCACCCGCAACTTGCCGGCTTAGCCACCGCCATTGCCACCGCCAGCGACACCGTGCGTTTGCCCGCCATTGAGGTACAAGCGGGCACCGCCCCCAAAGCGTTGTCCTTTGCCCAGCAACGCTTATGGTTTTTAGATCAGTTGGAAGACCATCACAGCGCCACGTATCACATGCCGGGGGCGTGGCAGTTGTCGGGGGCGTTGAATATCGAGGCCTTACAACAGAGTTTGCATTGGTTAGTTGAGCGTCATACCAGTCTGCGCAGTTATTTTCCCCAGCTAGCCGGTCAAGCGCAGGTGCAGATTCAGGCCATGGATACCGTGAAACCCCTGGTCATTCACGATTTACGGGCCGGGTCCCAGGAGGCCCAAGATGGTGAAGTCCAAGCACGGCGCCATGAACAAGCCACGGCGCCGTTTGATCTGGCTCAAGGGCCGTTATTCAAAGTCGACTTGTTACAACAGAGCGAAACCCAGTGGTTATTACTGTTGAATATGCACCACATCATCAGCGATGGCTGGTCCATCGGGGTATTGATCCGGGATTGGCAACACGCCTATGCGGCCTTTGTGCAAGGGGAAACACCGAGTCTCGCCCCGCTGAGGATTCAATACAGCGATTATGCCGCCTGGCAACGCCAGTGGTTACAAGGTGAGGTCTTGCAGCGACAAGTCGACTACTGGCGCCAGCAATTACTCGGGAGTCCGGCCTTACTGACCTTGCCCACCGATAAACCCCGTCCACCGCAACAAAGTTATCAAGGTGCCCACTATGCGCAGCGTTTGTCATCGACCCTGAGTCGGTCTCTCTTGGCCCGGAGCCGAGCCCAGGGGGTGACGCTGTTTATGACGCTGCTGAGCGCGTTTAACCTGTTACTG
>CAZEFJ010000274.1:0-2297 GCA_964511465.1 uncultured Hyphomicrobiales bacterium | reverse complement strand
CGGACGTGCGGGAACACCTCGACCAAACCCGGCGCGGGTTTGTCCTGTGCAAATAATGTTGATGTCGTGACACACAGACCAATCGCGATGGCGATGGCCTGGCGGCTCACTTCTGACCGCGCTCGTTGTCCGCGATGTTCTTCCAGCCGCGACGGCGGTCGCGGAGTCGGCGTTTCTTCCCGACGCGGTCGCGCAGAAAGTACAGCTTCGCCCGGCGGGCGTCGGCCTTGCGAACAACCTCGAACTTCGCGATGCGGGGCGTGTTCACGGGGAACACACGCTCAACACCGGAGCCATCGACGATACGACGAACCGTGATCGATTCGTTCACGCCGCGACCCTTGCGAGAGATGAGCACACCCTGGAAGACCTGGATGCGTTCCTTCTCGCCCTCGATGATGCGGTAGTGGACGTTGATCGTGTCACCGACATCAATGCGAGGCATATCGGTCTTGATCTGGTCCTGAACGACGCTTTCGAGGATCTGTTGGTTACCCATCGGTCTGTTGCCTTTGCTGCTTGGTCTGCTCTCGCCCGGGACGGAATTGGTGGCGAGTTGGTGAACTGCGGATTGTTGGCCTGCCGAGGCCTCTTGTCAGGTTTCTTGCGAATCGTTTTTCAAAAGATCTGGGCGGAGGGCGCCGGTCCGGTTCAATCGCTGCTCGTGCCGCCAAGAGTCAACCTTCGCGTGATCGCCACTGGTGAGCACCTCGGGAACCTCGATCCCCTCCCAGACCCGGGGTCTGGTGTAGTGCGGGCAATCGAGCAGGCGTTGATCGCAGTCCCCGGTCTTCGAGAAACTGTCCTCGCTCGCTGAATCCTCGTGACCCAGAGCCCCAGGAAGGAGCCTCACGACTGCGTCGATCAGGCACATCGCCGGAAGTTCACCGCCACTGAGCACAAAATCGCCAATGCTGATCTCTCTCGGTTCAAGCCGATCGATCACTCGCTGATCGATCCCTTCGTAGTGTCCGGTGAGCAGGAGAAGCCTTGGCTTGCTCGCCAGATCCTCGATGATCCGCTGCGAACAGGGTTCGCCCTGAGGGGTCAGGTGAATCCTCGTCACCGGTCGAGCGTCCTGAGCCTCGACATGCCGCACCGCATCCCAGATCGGCTGGCACATCATGACCATGCCAGGGCCACCCCCGAAGGGACGATCATCAACTTTTTGATGCTTGTTGTCAGCGAACGCTCTGATATCGGTGATCGTCCAATCGACGAGACCGGCAGCGCGAGCCCGACCAACAATGCTCGAACCAAGCACCGGCTCAAATATCTCAGGAAAAATGGACAGCACATCGATGCGCAGCTGATCAACCGATCCCGCGCCATCCGATGCCGCCTGCGCATGCATTGACGAATCGCCTTTTATGAATCGCCTTCAGCAGCGGGCGCCTTGGCAGCCTCAGCGTCAGCCTTGGCCTTCGCCTCAGCTTCTTCCTTCGCCTTGGCAGCAGCGGCCTCAGCCTCTTCCTTGGCCTTCGCCTCGGCCTCAGCCTTGGCGGCAGCCTCAGCAGCCACACGCTCGCCAGCCTCACGCTCGATCTTCTTACCGAAACGCAGCTGATGCTCGGCCTTGCGCTTGTCCGCGTCGTAGAGGCCGACCTTGACAAGGATGTCCTTGACGGTGTCGGTCGGCTGGGCGCCAACGCTCAGCCAGTGCTCGATGCGGTCGCTCTTGACGAAGATCTGCTTGTCCTCGTCCTTGGCGATCGGGTCGTACCAGCCCAGGTTCTCGAGGATCCGGCCATCACGCGGCGCCCGCTTGTCCATCGCGTTGATGCGATAGAAAGGACGGTTGCGGCGGCCCATTCTCTTGAGACGAATCCTGACCATACGACGACTCCAGCTCTTCAAAGGCGCCGGGAATGTTCCCAGCATTGGTGTGAATACTCAGACTAAGGATCCCGCACGGACACCGCCGCCACTGGGACGGCCCGGCGGGTGAACCGCAAATAGTAGCCCTCGGCGTGGAGGATGCAAGGGGGCCTGACAAAGGGTCTAAAACACAATTCTGGGCAAGGAATCCCCCTTCGGCGCCAGATGAACAAGGGCAGATGGGAGCCAATGATTTAAAGATGGGGACCATACAAACTGCATATGGACGTACGTCCGGCTGCCATCGGCAGACCTGACAGGTCCTTCGAACGCTACAAGAGAATTGAATTCCAGATTCAGTGTTTTTCGGTCATCACCGAAGTCGAATAGGGAATTCTGAACTGCCATCATGCCGTCAAACTCTTCGCTCGTATGATCAATGGCTCCGTTTTCCGGCATTCGTTCAGGCCTGCTAATGC
>CAZEFJ010000273.1:0-2302 GCA_964511465.1 uncultured Hyphomicrobiales bacterium | reverse complement strand
CTAGTTACCGTGTGTCTTTTGTGCCAGCGGCAGGTAGTTTCGCCGACGTTTTGCCGATCTCTGGCCGACCCCTTCGTAGATTTGCTTGGTCGCCTCGGCAACTACCACGCCGGCGAAAGTGGTAAAAAACCGCTCGCCGATATTCTCGATCGCCGATGATGATGAAAGAATCATCCGCGAGCGGGTCGGTGGTACGAACAATGCCGAAGAAGACTGATAAGGGGTAAACATTGTATCGCGCAAAAGTCGGGAAAGTTGAGCCGCGGAATAAGGCTGCCCGTGGCCGAACGGGGTTCGCTCGAAACGGGCCCACAGGCCTCGCCGGTTAGGAGCGATCACCAGCAGACGGGCCGAGCCCTTCATTACCCGCCACACCTCGCGCATCATCGGCCGCACGTTGTCGGCCGATTCCAGGGCGTGGACCAGGATAACCCGGTCCACCGACATGTCGGCAAGCGGCAACTCCAACTCGTCGGTAAGGATCGTAAGTCCGTCGCCGTTATCCGGCCAATGGGTTGCGCCCTGCATCGCCGGCATTGCCGCCATTATGCGGCTGGCTTCATTTCGGAACGGGTTGAGTAAAGGGGTGGCAAAACCTATTCCAAGCATCTCCATGCCGGTAACGTCGGGCCACAAAAGCCGGATCTTTCGGCGAATCATCCTTTTCGCCACTCGCCCCAGGGAGGTGGCGTAAAAATCGCGCAAATCGACGGCATCGGTCCACATGCTCTATTGTAGCGCACACATCGGTGATTGTGATAGCCTGTCGGCGGATGGGAGATAATAAAATGTCAGGCTTGGATATTCACCAAATCAGGGTTCTCGGTGACAACTATGTCCATCTTCTGCACGATCGGGCGAGCGGCAAGTGCGCGGCGGTTGACCCGGCCAAGACCGATCCGGTAAAGGCGGCTCTGGATAGTATGGGATGGGAACTTTCGCATATCCTGATTACCCATGATCATGCCGATCATACCGGCGGCAACAGAAAGCTTAAACGCGCCTACGGCTGTGAGATAGTTGGATCGAACACCGACAGGGATTCTATCCCCGGACTTGATACCCCGGTCTCCGAAGGCAACCTTGTGATGATCGGCGAATCAAAATGCCGGGTAATGGAAGTCCCCGGCCACACCCCTGGCCATGTAGCCTATCATTTTGCCGATGAGCGGGCTTTGTTTCCCGGAGATACCCTGTTTGTGCTGGGCTGTGGCCGGTTATTCGGCGGCACCGCCGAACAAATGTGGGCAAGCCTGTGTCGTTTCCGCGAACTTCCCGGCGACACCCTGGTATATTGCGCCCATGAATATTCTCAGGCTAACGCCCGTTTCGCCCTAAGCGTTGATCGCGACAATACCGATCTTGCCCGGGCCGCAGAGAGAATTGATCGTTTGAGGGCGGAGGGCAAATCGACGGTACCGTCAACTATCGCCGACGAGATCGCCACCAATCCCTTTCTTCGCGCCGACGTGGCGTCTTTTCAGCAAGGCGTCGGTCTAGCCGGGCTTGACCCGGTGGCGGTTTTTGCCGAAATCAGACGGCGCAAGGATAATTTTTAAAGGAGCCGCCGTGAAATTACGATATTCCCCAACGTCGCCATATGTTCGCAAAATATCGGTAACGATTATCGAGCTTGGCCTGGAAGACGATGTAACCAATATTCCCACGAATGTATGGGATGCAGAATGTGACATTGCCAATGACAACCCCCTGGGCAAGGTGCCGACCCTGGTTGCCGACGACGGCAAGCCGATCTACGATTCACCGGTGATTGTCGAATTCCTTGAGAGTCTTGCATCAACCGACAAAAATATACGGCTGATACCACCGTCAGGGGATATGCGCTGGAAGGTGCTTCGTCTGCAAGCCCTGGCGGACGGTGTTCTGGATGCGGCAATTCTTAAATTTCTTGAGCTTAGGCGTAGCGAGAACGAGCGTTCCGCAGCCTGGATGAAACGTCAGGAATCGGTTATCGAACGGGGTTATGCCGCACTTGATCGCGAGGCCGCAGGTTTTGCCGACGGAGGCATTGATATAGGACAAATATCCACGGCATGTCTGCTGGGATGGTACGAGTTTCGCTTCCCCGGGTTTTCCTGGCGCGACGACTGCCTTTCCCTTAGCCGGTGGTTCGATACGTTTTCCACCCGCCCGTCAATGCAAAAAACAAAACCCAGGGAACCGTGATCCCATCCAATTCAGGGATAGCCCTGCTATCAGGCGTCCCTTACATCCCTGAGAAACGTCTGTACCTGTTGGGTCAATGCTTCCGACTGCATGGTCAGTGTGCCGACTGCTTCAA
>CAZEFJ010000272.1:0-2313 GCA_964511465.1 uncultured Hyphomicrobiales bacterium | reverse complement strand
CGGAAGGGATATCGCTTATATTATCCTTGTCTGCGGGCTTGACCATATCAGTCATGAATGAAGTAATACGCCATGCCAGTACCTAAATGCAAAATCAGACTTTTCGTTACCGACGATCTTGGTGTTGAAAAACGTCTGGAACCAACATCGTCCCAAAGCCATTACCTGTTCAATGTTATGAGGGTCAGGGAAGCCGATGCCGTTTCTCTGTTCAACGGCAGGGATGGTGAATGGCGGGCCTTGGTCACAGCCGGTTCTGGCAAAAAAAGCTATCTCAGGATAATCGAACAGGTCCGCCGTCAGGAACCTGAAGTAGGGCCGTGGCTAGCATTCGCCCCACTGAAGAAAACGCCAATGGATTTCATCGCCGCCAAGGCCACCGAACTTGGTGTCTCGCGGCTGATTGCGGTGCTTACAGAAAATACCGCGGTCAGGCGTTTCAACGCCGAACGTATGCGGGCAAACGCGACCGAGGCGGCAGAACAATGCCGCCGTCTCAGCGTACCTGAAATTGCCGGTCCGGTCTCTCTGGAAAGCCTGATTTCACAATGGCCCGAACGGAAAAAATTACTGGTTGCCGATGAAACCGGCGGCGGTGTCCCGATTTACGACGCCCTTGCAAATCCCGATGGGCGGATCATGGATTGCGGTTTTCTTGTCGGACCGGAAGGTGGCTTCACCCGATCCGAGCTTGACCGGCTTGGTAAACTACCTTTTGCTGGCATGGTCGGGCTTGGGCCGCTTGTCCTTCGTGCCGAGACCGCCGTCCTGTCGATGCTGGCCTGCTGGCGGGCCGCAGCGGAGGCCAATAACAATGAAAAAGGAAAGCCGAATGTCCACCGATAAATCCGAACCATCGCCGCTCGTCACCGGCAAGCAGATGCTGGTCGATTATATGGCATCCGGATGCAAGCCGCCGGAAGCCTGGAGAATCGGCACCGAACATGAAAAATTTGCCTATCGTCTGGATGATCTTAGTCCGCTCGGCTACGAGGGTGAGCGAGGAGTTCGGTGTCTGCTTGAAAAGCTGACCAGGTTTGGATGGGCGCCGGTGATGGAAGATGGAAAAATTATCGCCCTTGGTAAAGCGGACAAGAGTTCCATAACCCTTGAGCCGGCCGGCCAGATCGAACTTTCCGGGGCGGCGGTTGAAACCGTCCATCAGACCTGCGGCGAGGTCTCGGAACACCTCAAGCAGGTCAAAAGCGTGGCCCGTGAAATGGGAATAGGATTTCTTGGGCTTGGCTACCATCCCAAGTGGCCGCTTTCCAAATTCGAGTGGATGCCGAAAAAACGCTACGCCATTATGGGCGACTACATGCCGAAACGGGGCAGCATGGGACTGGATATGATGCTGGCCACCTGCACCGTTCAGGTGAATCTTGATTTTTGCAGCGAAGCGACCATGGTCAGGATGTTCCGTATCGCCCTGGCGATACAGCCTATCGCGACGGCGTTGTGGGCCAATTCTCCTTTCAAGGAGGGGCGTCCAAGCGGATATTTAAGTTACCGAAGCCATATCTGGACCGATACCGACCCTGATCGCTGCGGCGATATTCCCTTTGTTTTCGAGGACGGCTTCGGGTTCGAGCGATATGTCGATTATATGCTTGATGTGCCAATGTATTTCATTCGCCGAGATGGCGTCTACATTAACGCCGCCGGTCAGTCATTCAGGGATTTCATGAAGGCCAAATTACCTGCCAGACCCGGCGAAATTCCGACAATTGAGGATTGGGAAGACCATCTGACCACCGCTTTTCCCGAGGTCAGGCTCAAAACATTTCTTGAAATGCGGGGTGCCGACGGCGGTCCATGGGGGCGGCTGTGCGCCCTGCCGGCTTTTTGGGTCGGACTTCTGTACGATACGAATTCAAGGGACGCCGCGTGGGATATGATCCATGACTGGAGCGAAGAAGATCGCGCCAATCTGCGCCGCGAAGTGCCACGGTGGGCGCTTAACACCCAATTCCGCGATACCACCGTCGGCAATCTGGCGCTGGACATATTGGAAATCGCCCATGAGGGTCTGCGTCGCCGCGCCCGTCTTGATGGCGTCGGCATGGATGAAAGCCATTTTCTCACCCCTCTTTTCCAGATTGCCGAATCCGGGCTTACCCCGGCCGAGGAACTGCTGGCGGCGTACGAGCGGCGCTGGCAGAAAAATGTAGATCATGTGTTTAAGGAATATGCATACTAACGTATGTAGCGATTTAATCGGTATTTATCTTATCGGCCTTGGGTTTAATGTTTATTTACCGTATGATCCGCCGCATCGGCAAAATGCGGACCTTATCAAGATAAAACGGCATG
>CAZEFJ010000271.1:0-2342 GCA_964511465.1 uncultured Hyphomicrobiales bacterium | reverse complement strand
GGGACGTTACCATTATCGAATTTTTCGATTACCGTTGCGGATACTGCAAACGGGTCTTTCCCTCGATGATGACGCTGATAAAAACAGACGGAAACATTCGTTATATTCTAAAGGAATTCCCTATTCTTGGCCCTGCTTCCGTAACCGCGTCGCGTGTCGCACTGGCGGTGTGGAAACAGAACCGGGGAAAATATATGTCATTTCATTCAGGACTTATGAAGGCAAAAGGCGGCCTGAACGAAAAAAAGATTATGCGTATAGCGGCCGGAATCGGCCTCGATACGAAAAAGCTGAGCAAGGGGATGAAAGCGGACTGGATCACCGCCGAACTGGGAAAAAACATGCAACTGGCGAAAGAACTGAAGATCAGCGGGACGCCCGCGTTCATCATCGGCAGAAAGTTTATTCCCGGTGCGTTGAGTCTTGATTCCCTGAAAAAAATGGTCCAGGCGGCCCGCCGGGGATAACTCTTATCTGACCGGCAGAGCAGAGAAATGAAAACCGTTACGTCTGCCAGTATTGCCTTCTATCAGCAACAGCATCGACTTCGCCCCCCGGGCCTTGGCCTCGCGATATTTTTCTATTACCTGCGAGGGTTCCCAAACATAGTCCTGGTTAACCTGAACTATGACCTCGCCGCGCTTTAAGTCAGAGCCTTTGGCATTGGCCTTGTCGACTATGGTGACAATGACACCGACGGTACTCCATCTAAGGCCGAAGGTCTTGCGCACCTTTTCGGTTATTGCCGCCAGGGTAAGGCCGACACCGGGAATCGTCGCAAACAGACCCTTGACGATGGATCTTGACTTTGGCCGCTTTGACGCCTTGATGGTAAGCTTGACCGGGGTACCGCGACGCATAACCAATACCGCGACATTCTGTCCCGCGTGGATACCGCCAACAGCGCTCAGCAAGCTCTCAAAGCTGTTTATGGCAACACCGTTAAATTCCACTATCAGGTCGGAACGTTCAAACCCGGCCGCCGCCGCTGGTCCGCCAAGTTCTATGTCACGAACCAGAACCCCTTTGTTTTCACCTTGCCCCAGGGCTTCGGCGATTTCCGGTGTTATTCCCTGAACCTGCAATCCGGTAAAACCCGGCTCGGCGGCCAGACCGACCGATGCGGACAGGATAAAAACAGAAACGGCCCCGATAAAATATAGAGCTATGGTACTTGCGAGTTTCATCTCTAAACGCTTTGCCGGAAAGTTCTTATTATGACGGCTCCCATATGGCAGTTCAACATGATGGTACGGGTATACTTTCTATTTTCTCCAATTTCAGGATTGCAGAAAATGTTTTGTAGTCCAACCCCATTTTGGAGATTACGCCATTTTTCAATTGGACAACGTCTATTTCATACTCCGGTGTCGAGTCCCTGCTCGACAAGGGGAAATATGCCAGACGCATTTTCCATCCAGGGCCGCCCAGACCCGCATCTTGCGCCGCCTGCGAGATTTTTTCCGGCCCGATTGCGGGACCGATAAAGGCGACGACATTACGTGGGCCACTTCCGTCGGCGCCCTCGAACAGGGTTTTTTGTACCTGCCTGTCGCCGCCGCTCGCCCGGTCTATTATCCATGACATGTAGGCGTTGGGGAACATCGTCCCCTTGGGCAGACTAATTGTCTTTGCCTCGGGAGAGGTAAAGACGGCTTCACCAGGGCGGTCTGTTGCCGTCCATGCCCGACCGTTTATGTCATCTTTCTTACCGCTCGACATATCTCGCACGGCAAAGCGAAAACGTTTCCCGTTTAGTGATTCCCATACCGAATAATTTATTTCCTGCCTTAAATCACGACCATCGGCCGTATTGATGACCATCGACAGACGTTGGGTGGTAATCCAGCCATCGCAAGTCTTTTCGACGACAAATGTTGCGGCACCGCCGACCCCCACCACCCCGCTGCCAACCTGAGTACGATCCATGCGGATAGAATAAATAGCCCGATGAGAGGCCAGTTCAGCCGCCAACAGCGGCATCGGTAAAAGAAACAGCGTGATCGCAGTTAATATGCAAAAACGAATCGACATTGAAAACTTCATTCTTTTTATCCCAGATAATTAATACCGAGGAGTACTGATAATGTCGGCTAACATAGTGCTTAATCGATAAAAACAAAAAGCCGTTCTTGTTAAAATATCTGCTGTGATGTAACTGAAACGATCAACAACAACGGGAAAAGCAAAAACACAATGCGAATTCTGAGCGTTATCGGAACCCGTCCGGAAGCGATAAAGATGGCCCCGGTCATAAAATCCCTGAACCGGGCAGACGGTGTTACAGCCATGGTATGCGTAACCGCCCAGCATCGTAATATGCTGGATCAAGTGCTGGACCT
>CAZEFJ010000270.1:0-2352 GCA_964511465.1 uncultured Hyphomicrobiales bacterium | reverse complement strand
ACGCAGCATATTATTTTTTATGACATGGAAGCCAAGGGGAAAGCCGTTCCTGCCTCAACCGAAAATCAAATATTCGAAGCGATAAGGCAGGAGGAATTCAGAGACGCGTTACAACTGTGGAAATTGTCCCGGAAACACGATGGAGTTTGTGACCCGTGCACCTGTGAAAACCATACTGACGAATTGACCTGCTGTGCCTGCCACCTTCAGGGGCACATGCTGTCATTATCCCTTGCCAATCCCGGCGGCGATTTCCTGCAATTGTCCCGAACAATCGGCAAATGGATCGATACGCAGACTGTCAGTAACGAAGAACCGGAAGATATCACCACAAAAAGGCTGAGTATCCCGTCTTCGTTGATAATCGGCCATCCAACGATAGATTACGATCATCGCAGGCTTGTCGATATCATAAACCATGTTTCGGAAGCGCTTGAAAAAGAAGAATATGAAGAATGTTCTAGACTAACCGACCGGTTCATACTTATTGCGAAGGGACACTTCAAAAGAGAAGAACAAATATTAAAGGAAACCGGTTTTCCCGGACTTGCTAGCCATGAAAAAAACCATGAAGAGTTGGCTGGCATGATGCCCGTGTTTGTTAAAATCGCTCAGGAACTTGGATATAGCGAATTGGCCAGGGCACGACTTTACCCGGAACTGGTCGCATTCCTGTTCGATGATGCGGTAAAGGCTGATTTGTCATTCAAGTCTTATCTGATGAAGTTGGATATTGTATTCGACTGAAGCCGGGCGCTTTACAAAAACGAATAAAGAATGCCGGGCCCGAAATAACTCGGACCCGGCATAAGTCTAAACAGGGGTATTACACGCCTTGGGGAAGACATGTAGCCTACTTCTCATCCGGGGGGGGGAGGAGAGAAGCAAGCCAGCTTCCGGGCTTTGCGCCCGAAAGACGAGTGAAGCTGCATAACAGCGTCACCCTCTTGTGATTAAGATATAGGAATCTATGGCCGATAATACCAGAGGCAGAGTCGCAAATCAGCCATGCAATAAACACATAGCTTGGATCAGCGGGTATCGTCCGATATTTTGGAAATCAGGAAATCCCGGAACACTCCAATCCGCTTTGAGTTGCGCAGTTCCTTGGGATAGACAAAATACACATCATATCCAGGCCCATCCAGTTCAGGCAGCACCTGAACCAAATTACCCGCCTCGTAGCTCATATAATCCGGTAAACTCGCAAGACCCAGGCCGCTTTGTACGGCCCTGAATATTCCGTAGATATTATTAACTTTGAGAACGGCTTTGCGTTGCTCGCCGTTTTTTAGCCCGGCATTCAGCAGCCAGTTGGGATCGTCTATCGGTGGTCGCGCGTCTTCTCCGTAAACAATTATCATATGGCTATCCAGATCCCCGGGAGTTTTCGGCATGCCGTTTTTTTTCAGATACCCCGGGGCTGCGAAGGCGTGATGCTTTAGCGTCATCAGCCGCCTTTGGATAAGGTCGGGCTGGCGCGGCGGGGTCATCCGTATGGCAACGTCGGCCTCGCGCATTGACAGATCCAATTCGCTGTCAACCAGCATTAAAGAGACGTCAATATCGGGATAGAGTCTCAGAAATTCCTTCATCCGCGGCGTCAGCCAGACCGAACCAAAGCCTATGGTAGTGGTTATTAACAAAGGCCCCTGGGGGCGCTCATGGCTTTCCTTGATCCTCGCCTCGGTCATTTCCAGCTTGGCGAAAACCTCGTGGACGGTATCGAACAGTCGTTCCCCCTGCTCGGTCGTCTTGAGACCGCGCGCATGGCGGTGAAACAGTGAAGCATTGAGGCTTCTTTCAAGGGCGCTGATCTGGCGGCTAACCGCCGACTGACTTAAATTAAGGGCCTCTCCGGCATGGGTAAGACTGCCCGCCTTGGCGACTTCGTGGAAGATGCGCAGCTTATCCCAATCCATTGTCAGGGCTCATTCTCCGCAAGGAAATGCTCGGCCTCGATTGCGCTCATGCAGCCGGTACCGGCGGCCGTTACCGCCTGACGGTAAACCTTGTCCTGGACATCTCCGGCGGCAAAAACGCCCGCCACATTGGTTGCTGTTTTGCCTGGCTTTGTAAGCAGATATCTTTCACTATCCATATCAAGACAGCCCTCGAACAATTCGGTATTCGGGTTATGTCCGATGGCAATAAAAACACCTTCCAGCGAAACTTCGCTGATGGCGTCGGTTTTGACATTTCTGATTTTAATCCCGGTAACCCCCGGCGGATTCTTCTGCCCCAGCACCTGCTCGAGTACGCTGTCCCACAATATTTCAATTTTTGGGTTGGCAAGAATACGGTCCTGAAGAATCCTGTCGGCACGTAATTGGTCGCGGCGATGCACAAGAA
>CAZEFJ010000269.1:0-2377 GCA_964511465.1 uncultured Hyphomicrobiales bacterium | reverse complement strand
TGCGGGATTATCAGCCAATGTAATGGTATCACCAACAGGCGCACCATAAATATCTTTAATACCAGCAACAATAAATCCTACTTCGCCGGAATTTAAAATATCAGTTTCTTTTTGTTTGGGAGTATAAACACCTATTTTCTCTGCCAAATAAGTTTTACCCGTTGACATCACGACTAACTTTTGTTTTTTACGCACGCTTCCATTAACAATTCTGACTAATGAAACTACCCCCAGATAATTATCAAACCAGGAATCAATAATTAAAGCTTGCAAAGGTCCATCTGAATCACCCGTAGGCGCAGGAACTTTCTCTACCAGCTGCTCTAAAACAGCTTCTACACCAATACCAGTTTTAGCACTGATTTTAAGTGCATCTTCAGCATCAATACCAATAACATCTTCAATTTCAGCAATCACTCGTTCTGGCTCAGCAGAAGGCAAATCAATTTTATTTAATACAGGGACGACTTCCAGACCCTGTTCAATTGCGGTATAACAATTTGCCACACTCTGTGCTTCAACACCTTGAGCAGCATCAACAACTAACAACGCGCCTTCACACGCAGCGAGTGATCGAGAAACCTCATAAGAAAAATCCACATGACCAGGGGTATCAATAAAATTTAGCTGATAGGTTTCACCATTTTTAGCTTTAAAATCTAAAGTAACACTTTGGGCTTTAATAGTGATGCCTCGTTCCTTCTCAATATCCATAGAGTCAAGGACCTGAGACTCCATTTCTCTATCACTTAGGCCTCCGCAAAGTTGAATAAAGCGATCTGCCAGTGTTGATTTACCGTGATCTATATGTGCAATTATGGAGAAATTTCTTATGTTTTTTTGATCCACTGTTTATTTGTCTATTTTTAAAGCTAAAAAGATGGGACTACCTCGACGTTGAATTAACACAGCTACTGACTGACCGGCTGGAAGTTCCTTGACTATATTATCAAAATCAGCCACATCACGAACAACATTATTCTGAATCCTCAAAATAATGTCACCTTGCTGTATACCCACATGCTGAGCCGGTCCTTGTTTGACACTTTGTACCAAGACGCCCTGTTTAGATAATTCCAGACGCTTGCGTTGCTCAGCAGTGAGGTCTGTAACAACTATAGCCAGTCGATTAAGTTCTTTTTTAGGTTTTTTGGCAGATGCCAAAGCTACTTCAGTAGGTAGCAGATCAACAATCACTTTTACTGATTGTTTATTTCCCGCTCTAATAATCTTAACCTTTACTTTTTCTCCTATTGGTGTAATTCCTACCAACGGAGGTAATTCACCTGATGTATCAACCTCATGCCCATCAAATTCAATAATCACATCACCAATCTGCAAGCCAGCCTGCTCTGCTGGGCTATCAGGGATCACTTTTGCAATTAATGCTCCATAAGGCCTATCCATGTTAAAGGATTCTGCCAATTCTCTGGTCACATTTTGAATTTGAACGCCTAACCAACCACGCGATACGATTCCTTTGGTTTTAATTTGCTCTACAACATTTATCGCCACATCCATTGGAATGGCAAAAGACAGCCCCATATATCCACCGGAGCGACTATAAATTTGTGAATTAACACCAATCACTTCACCTTTCATATTAAAAAGTGGTCCACCCGAATTACCTGGGTTAATTGCTACGTCTGTTTGAATAAAAGGAACATAATTTCCTCCTGGTAAGCTTCTCCCTTTAGCACTCACAATACCCGCAGTCACAGATTGCTCAAATCCAAAAGGAGTGCCTATCGCTAAAACCCATTCTCCTACCTCAAGATGTTTAGACGAACCTACTTTTACAATAGGAAGATGTTCCGCATCCACTTTCAACAACGCGATATCCGAACTTTCATCGGAACCAATAACAGTTGCAACTAATTGCCGTCTATCCTTCAGTTTAACAACGATTTCATCTGCATCTTTAACTACATGATGATTAGTTATAATATAACCATCTTCTGAAATAATAAACCCCGAACCCAATGAACTGGTTTCTCTGGGCTGAAAACCACGTCCCGGCTGTTGAAAAAAATGTCTGAAAAACTCTTCCATTTGTGGGGAAACGCCTTCGGGCATCTGCTGTCCATTAAATTTACCAGGCACCTCAGGTGCTTTTTTTGTGGTACTAATGTTAACTACTGCGTCACCATATTCTTTGACCATTTCAGTAAAGTCAGGTAATTCTGCATAGGTAGACGGAATAATTAAGAAAAAAACTAAACCAGTCCAAATAATATTTCTGAGCATACTATCTCCACTCATACTCTTAAAGTGTTAAAGGAATTAAAAAAATGCCGGGAAGGTCAAAAAAGGCTAAAGAATCTAGTGCTCCAACAACCTTGGTTTGATGAATTATGTAGAGCGGACTTCAGTCCGC
>CAZEFJ010000268.1:0-2431 GCA_964511465.1 uncultured Hyphomicrobiales bacterium | reverse complement strand
CTCGGCTGGTACGGATTCGGCGGCGCGTTCGAGCCGGCACTGATTGCCGCTGTGCCTGGATTGTATATCATCGGGCCTTCCCGTCCGCATTATTCGTCCTTGAATGTGTTCAAATGATTTTTTATCCACATTATCCACATACTTTTTGTTGATTCAGGGATTTTTCCCCGCTGTAATTTTTCATCCACAGCCATCCGCATCGAAATCTGCTTGCGGATAGGATAACGTTCCGCCCATGCCGACAATAATTTCCAGGACTCGTCCAGCCGTTTCCGGTGTAGCCGACGGGGCGAGCTCTTCCTTTCGCACTCAGCCTCACAACCTTGAGGCGGAAAAGGCGTTGCTGGGTGCCATATTCGTCAACAACAGGGCGGCCGAGGGAGTTTCCGAATTTCTTTCCCCATCCCATTTTGCGATGGTCCAGCATGGGCGCATTTTCGATGCCTGCTGCAAGCTGATCGAAAGAGGCCAGATTGCCGATACGGTAACTCTGAAGCGTTATTTCGAGCAGGATGAAACCCTTGCCGATATAGGTGGCCCGGCCTATCTGAACGAATTGGCCGGTTCTGCCGTTACCGTCATAAACGCCGGTGAATACGGACGGATAATTTATGATCTTTATCTGAAACGCGAACTGATTGCCATCGGTGAGGACGTGGTCAACGACGCCTACAGCGCCGAGGTTGACGAAATCGCGACCGGCCAGATCGAAAAGGCCGAGCAGAAACTCTATGATCTGGCGACCGAGGGCGAATACGAGGGCGGCTTCGAATCATTCAGGGACTCGGTGAGAAAGTCCCTTGAAATGGCCGAAATAGCCCACAAGCGCGAAGGTGGTCTGGCCGGCGTCACCACCGGCCTTATCGACCTAGATAAAATGCTTGGCGGGCTGCACCGTTCGGACCTGATTATTCTTGCCGGCAGACCGTCAATGGGCAAAACCGCGCTGGCGACCAACATTGCCTATAACGCCGCTTATTCGTTACGGCAAAGCGGCGGCGAGGAAGGGGCGGTTGTCGGTTTCTTTTCGCTTGAAATGTCGTCCGAGCAGTTGGCCAGCCGCATTCTTTCCGAACAGACCGAAATATCATCGGATCGCATGCGCAAGGGCGAATTGTCGAACGCCGAATTTCCCCGCCTTGTCGCCGCGGCCCAGACCCTGAACGAAACTCCAATTTTTATCGACGATACCCCGGCGCTGACGGTTAGCGCACTGAGAACCCGGGCCAGAAGGCTTAAACGCCAGCATAACCTGGGACTGGTGGTGGTTGATTATCTGCAATTGATCTCCGGCAGTTCCAGCTCGCGCAATGACGGCCGGGTCCAGGAAGTGTCTGAAATTACCCGGGGCCTGAAAACCCTGGCCAAGGAATTGAACGTACCGGTACTGGCCCTGTCGCAGTTGTCCCGCGCCGTCGAACAGCGTGACCCGCCACGCCCGCAATTGTCAGACCTGCGGGAATCAGGATCTATCGAGCAGGACGCCGATGTGGTGATGTTCATATATCGCGACGAATATTACCTGGAACGGAAAAAACCGTCACGCCGGGCCGACGAAGATGATGCAAAATTCGACAAGCGTTACCTTCAGTGGGAAGAGAGCATCAGCAAATCAGCGGGGCTGGCGGAAATAATCATCTCCAAACAGCGCCATGGTCCGACCGGCAATGTCGGCCTGTCGTTCCAGGGGGTGTTTACCCGTTTTGCCAATCTCGACCGGGATCACTCACCACAAGGATGATCCTGAACCATGACCAGCCCGGATCGTTGCGGAGCCGTTCTTACCATTGATCTTGACGCCATTGCCGCCAATTACCGGCTGTTGAGGGATCGCCTCGGGGGAACGCAATGCGGGGCCGTGGTCAAGGCCGACGCCTATGGTTTGGGGATGGCAAAAGTTGCTCCGGTCCTGTTCGGGGCCGGATGCAAGGTTTTCTTCGTCGCTCATATAGACGAGGGAATTGAACTAAGGCGCATCCTTGATGGTGCCGACATACATGTATTTAACGGCATATTGCCGGGAACCGAGGGGGATTTTGCCGAGTATCGCCTATCGCCGGTGCTGAATTCCCTTGGCGAAATCGAATCCTGGGCAAAGTTTTTAGCGGCTTCAACGATGCCGCCTCTGCCCGCCGATATTCATATCGATACCGGTATGTCCCGCCTGGGACTGCCACATGGCGAGCTTGTCACGCTGCTCGGAGAACGGCGGCGAATGCCGAGCTTTGATGTTGCTTATATAATCAGCCATCTGGCATGTGCCGACGAGCCGACACACCCAATGAACGCTCGCCAACTTAATGAATTCCGCTCGGCCCTTGCCGCATTGCCTGCTGCCAGGGCCAGTCTGGCCAATTCTTCGGCAATTTTTCTGGGTCCTGATTATCATTTCGATCTGGCCCGTCCGGGGGTTGCGCTATATGGCGTCAAT
>CAZEFJ010000267.1:0-2434 GCA_964511465.1 uncultured Hyphomicrobiales bacterium | reverse complement strand
ACATGACAGTAATGGACGTTGTTGAATTAATCGAAGCAATGGAAGAAAAATTTGGCGTTTCAGCAGCCGTAGCCGTAGCAGCCGCACCAGCAGCCGCTGGCGGTGAAGCAGCAGCAGAAGAAAAAGACGAATTTGATGTTGTAATGACTAGCTTCGGCGATAACAAAATTTCTGTAATCAAAGCAGTCCGTGCTATCACTGGCTTAGGCTTAAAAGAAGCGAAAGAAATGGTTGAAAGCGTACCTTCTACTATTAAAGAAGCGGCTCCTAAAGCAGAAGCTGAAGATGTACAAAAGCAGCTTACTGAAGCCGGCGCACAAGTCGACCTCAAATAGTTCGAACAACGAGAGAATCGATAGCGGCGTTTACCCTCCAATATATTTAATTTATTGGTTGGGTATGGTAGCAAAGCACTGCTCAAATGCTCACTTACTGATATAAGCTGCGCATTTTCACAGTACCTTGCGGCTTGCTCTTGAACCTCTCGTTGCCCGAACCACGATCTATTTTAGATTTAGAATTTAAGTAATAGGTTACAAATAACTTGCAAATTGATGCAATTACTGGTAAAAAACCTGCCAAACCAAATGGTCGGCAAGATTATTACTCCAGTAGACAACACAAATAGACGTTGCGCTGCGCCCTATTAGCTAATGCTAATGGTTCGCGGCGTGCTTTTGTTTGTGTTTTTTATGGTTTTTAGCATTAAGTGATTGATTAATCACTTAATTTAGTCAACATTTACCGCGCAGGGTGTTACATGGCTTACTCATTTACTGAGAAGAAACGTTTACGTAAGAATTTTGGTCGTTATAGCAGTGCTTTAGAGATTCCTTACTTACTTGCAACGCAGATCAATTCATACCGTGGCTTTTTACAACGAGATGTTGAAAAAGACCAGTTAAATGAAAAAGGCTTACATGCCGCTTTTAGTTCTGTTTTCCCCATTGTCAGCTATTCAGGTAATGCAGCTCTTGAATATGTTAGCTACCGCTTAGGTACGCCCACATTTGATGTTAAAGAGTGTCAGTTACGTGGTGTGACTTATTCAGCTCCATTGCGAGTAAAGGTACGCTTATTAATATACGATAAAGAAGCTAAAACCAAAACAATTAAAGATATCCGTGAACAGGAAGTTTACATGGGCGAAATCCCATTGATGACGGATAATGGTACCTTTGTTATCAATGGTACTGAGCGAGTAATCGTTTCTCAATTACATCGTTCACCGGGTGTGTTCTTTGATCACGATAAAGGTAAAACACATTCTTCCGGCAAACTATTATATAACGCGCGTGTTATTCCATACCGTGGTTCATGGTTAGATTTCGAGTTTGATCCAAAAGACAGCGTTTACTGCCGTATCGATCGCCGGCGTAAATTACCGGCATCGATTTTATTACGTGCGCTTGGTTATAGCACTGAAGAAATGCTGGAAATGTTCTTCGAAACGACCACCTTCAAATTCACCAAAGAAGGTATTTCAATGGCGCTTATTTCTGAGCGTTTACGTGGTGAAGTGGCTACCTTTGATTACAAAATCAAGACTAAAGTCATTGTTGAAGAAGGTCGAAAAATTACTCCGCGTCATATTCGTGAATTTGATAAAGCCGGTGCAAAAAACTTACTTGTCCCAGACGATTATTTACTTGATAAGGTTTTAGCAAAAGATATTATCGATGAAAGCACCGGCGAGCTTGTTGCTGCAGCGAACACAACATTGACCGAAGAAGTTCTTGAGCAACTTAACGAACTTAATCTTAAGTCAATTGATTGCTTATACACGAATGACATCGATCAAGGTCCATTCTTGTCAACCACGCTGGCGATTGATTTAACAACCACGCAACTCGAAGCACAGGTTGAAATTTATCGCATGATGCGTCCAGGTGAACCACCAACAAAAGACGCCGCAGAAAACTTATTTAATAACCTGTTCTTTACCCCTGAGCGTTATGACTTGTCTGCCGTTGGCCGAATGAAGTTTAACCGCCGTATCGGTCGTAAAGAAATTGAAGGTTCAGGTATTTTATCCAAGGAAGATATTGTTGAAGTTGTTAAAACTTTAATTGATATTCGAAATGGTCGTGGCATCGTTGATGATATCGATCATCTCGGTAATCGACGTATTCGCTCTGTTGGTGAAATGGCAGAAAACCAGTTCCGTGTTGGTTTAGTGCGTGTAGAACGTGCTGTTCGTGAACGCCTAAGTATGGCAGAAGCTGATAATTTGATGCCACAGGAAATGATTAATGCCAAGCCGGTGTCGGCTGCGGTTAAAGAATTCTTTGGTTCTAGTCAGTTATCACAGTTTATGGATCAAAATAATCCATTGTCTGAAGTCACGCGTAAACGTCGTATTTCGGCATTAGGTCCCGGTGGTTTAACCCGTGAACGTGCCGGTTTTGAAGTACGTGACGTACATCCAACTCAT
>CAZEFJ010000266.1:0-2440 GCA_964511465.1 uncultured Hyphomicrobiales bacterium | reverse complement strand
GCTGGCTTTGCTGTCCAGTGCTGCGGCGCTTGTAACGGCGTTGAGTGCAGGTTCGGCACAAGCGACCAACGGATATTTTTCAAACGGTTACGGTATCGCCTCCTTGGGTATGGCCGGTGCCGGTTCCGCCATGAGCCTGGACACGCAAGCCGCCGCCAACAACCCAGCAGCCATGTACGCACTGGGCAATCGCTTTGATTTGGGCGTATCCTTGTTCAGGCCGCTGCGCGATTCCACGCAAAACGCAACGGGCGGGTTTCTTGCGGCGACGAGTGCCGGACAGGTCAAGAGCGACTCGACGTTGTTCGTGATCCCGGATATAGGCGTAAACTTCGATTACGGCAACTACACCCTCGGTGTCACCATGAGCGCCAACGGCGGCATGAACACCGATTATCCCAAAACGATTTTTACGGGCGGCACGACGGGCAGAACCGGGATCGACCTGGCGCAAGCGCTGATCGGCTTCACGTATGCCCGCAAGCTTAACGCCAACAACACCATCGGCTTCACACCAACCGTTGCGGTGCAACGCTTCAAAGCGACGGGTCTTCAAGGCTTCGCCAGTATTTCCGTCGATTCGAGCAAGCTCACGGACAATGGTTACGATTATTCCTACGGTTACGGCTTCCGCATGGGTTGGTTGGGAAAAGTTACGAATTCCGTAACCTTGGGCGCAAGCTATCAAAGCCGCATGTACATGACAAAACTCAAAAAATATGCGGGCTTGTTCGCCGACCATGGCGCCTTTGACATCCCCCCTGCGGTAACCCTGAGCGCCGCCTTCAAAGCCACCAACAAGCTCACCGTGGCGGTGGACGTGCAAAAAATCTTTTACGGAGACGTTCCGGCAATAGCGAATACGAACAACCGCGCTGCCGTGGCCAATTCGTTGGGTTCGTCCGGTGGCTTGGGCTTTGGCTGGCGTGACATGACGATCGTCAAACTGGGCATGCAATACCAATATGACCCGGCCTTGACCCTGCGTGCGGGCGTAAGTCACAACGACGGCGTGTTTAAAAACAACGAAGTTCTTTTCAATATTCTGGCACCTGCCACCGTGACCATTCATGCCAGCATCGGTGCGACGTATAAGCTGAACCCGAAAAACGAGTTGAATTTCGCTTTGACCCGGGCCTTCTCGGATTCTGTCAATGGCTTCGGCATCAACAACAACAACCAAGATGTGCACCTGCGCATGGACCAGTATGACCTGGCTTTGGGGTGGAGCTACTTGTTCTAAGAATAAGGGACACATGAGAAGAAGCCGCCGGGAACACCGTTTCCGGCGGCTTTTTTTATGAAGAGTGCTGAAGAATGCTGAAGGGGTCATGAAGGGGTCAGGTCTCATGAAGGGGTCAGGTCTTGTTTTGCAACATTGCAAGGTTACTTTAAGCTGACGTTATGCACGTGTTCTGCGCGCATTCGCAGAATCACGTAGCGCAACATGTTGCAAAACAAGACCTGACCCCTTTGATCCTTTGATCATGATCCTTTGATCAAGGCCGAAACGGTTTTCAAACGACAGGAAAAGACACCTGTCAAAGCTTGAAATAGTCCAGTGCCAACGCCGCGACCACAAGGTAACGACCGCCCTTGGCAAACAATACCAACGTGAAAAAGATGGAAAAGCGTATCCGCAGAAAACCCGCCGCGAAGGTGATGGGGTCTCCGATGATCGGGACCCAGCTCAACAACAAGGACCAGAAGCCCCATTTATCGAACCACCGTGCGGCTTGGCGGAAAACGGAAACCATTTGCGGTCTTGCCAATGAAGGCACCAGCGCCCCAGAACCCAGTTCACCACGGCCCCCAGCGTGTTGCCCGCCGTCGCCACGACCCACAGCAGGGGCACATCGGCCCCGCTTACGGAGATCATCCCCAGCAGAACCGCTTCGCTTGAAAACGGCAAAAGCGTCGCCGCTAAAAAAGCGGCTAAAAAAAGACTCACATATTCCATTATCCGCCGGAAACCGGCGGTTCGTTGACGGCAATGTTGTCAAGCAGGCGAGTCTTTCCCAATCGCACCGCAGCCAGAATTCGCGCGGGACGAACAGGATCATGGTGCATGAGAGGTTCCAGCGTATGGGCATCGACAATGCAAAGATAATCAATGGCTGAAAATCCACCCTTTGTAAGGGCCTCGCGTGCTTCGATTTCAAGGCGTCCCGCATCGCCGCCCGCGCGAAAGTCGTGAGCGACCCGGCATAATATCGTGTACAGAGTCGACGCGATTTTGCGCTCTTCGGCGCTCAGATAGACATTACGCGACGACAACGCCAAACCATCAGCCTCTCGTAGCGTCGGCACACCGTGAATGTGTGTGCCCATGCACAGGTCCAGCACCAATCGGCGAATGATCAGAAGCTGCTGATAGTCCTTTTCACCAAAAAAGGCATGGTCCACCTGCGCCAACGTGAAGAGTTTCGTCACCACCGTG
>CAZEFJ010000265.1:0-2461 GCA_964511465.1 uncultured Hyphomicrobiales bacterium | reverse complement strand
AGGACACCGCCCTCTCACGGCGGCAACACGGGTTCGAATCCCGTAGGGGACGCCAGGTTGCCTCCGCAAGAGAACCGTGGAAACCTATTTTTTCGGCGACATAAATCCGTATTCGCGATAGATTTTCTGCGATACAGGGCTCATCAGGAACGTCATGAAAGCATGACCGGCCTCGCCATGTGGGGCTTTGCGCATCAACGCGGCTGTATATCCCACAACCTTGTTGTTGTCTTTGGGGATCGTCACGATGGCGGTCGGGTGATGTTTGACTTTGGCGTGGAAATAAGCCTCCGTATACCACACGACACCGGCCGTACACTTACGCTCCATGATCCGCACAGGCGTTTGGCGATGGTGAATATGGGTTAAAAACGTGGTGCCCGCGTCGACCTTCTTTTTGTACACTGCGTTCACCAGGGCTTCGCCCCCGGTTTTCTTCAAGGCGGGGATAATGGCGTGTTTTGCGATGCCTTCCCACTGCGGATTTGGCATGCACAACTCAATATCTTTTTTTGCCAACCCCTTCAGTCCCGTGACGTTTTTGGGATTATCCTTGTAAACCATGATTGCCAGACGGTTGCGCGCATAAACTTCCGTTTTGGAGAACCAGTTGAGCTTTTTCTGGAGCCCCATGATGCTGCCATGGCCGGCGGTCAGAATATCCGGTTTTAAGGTCACGCGCATGTTGCCGAGAAGAATACCATTCCCGCGCTTGATAGAGGTAATCAGCCGACCCGGTGGCATCGTAAAGGCAACGACCCGCGAATATTTGGGGTAAGCCTTGGTGAAGGCCTTCATCAGACGATTAACCAGCATGTACTGGTTGCCGGCGAAAAAGACGACCAATTGCGGATTGTTGACGTCACCATGAATATCGGGGACGTTTTGCAACCCCGGAACGGTCAATTCTGTTCCCGGGTAAAGGGGTTTGTTCCAAGGCGGTTGCACTTCGAGAAGCTGCTTCGGATAATCTCGCATGTATCGCGAACTATTAACATCCGCGGCTTTTTTGATCTGTTTGCCCGATTGTTCTGCATTAGCGGTGGACGCGAGTCCGAAAAGCAGTCCTGCGACAACACCACTCATGATGGTTGACGTGCACAAAGTGTGTATTTTCAATATTCATCCCCTTTGAAGTGAAAGACCATTTTACCCCCTGCAGGCAGAGCTTGCGTCTGCGATTAATTCTATAATCACCCAATGCAAAGATGAAAGCAGGCTATTCATGAAACTCCACGCTAGAACGATTCAGAACCATTTACCAGTTTTAAGTTACTGAACACCACACACATCTCGAAGCAGTGGTTGTAGAATGCAGGCTGGGGTCAGGTCTTGTTTTGCCACATCACGCAGATGTAGCCCAAGGCCATGTCGCGTCCTCTTAGAATCGAATTTGCCGGTGCCCTTTATCATGTAATGACGCACGGCAATGCCCATGAAGCGATATTCCTCGACGAGCAGGATCGAACCGTGTTTCTTGCGAGCCTTGCGCGCACGTGTGCACGATTCCGGTGGAAGCTATGGGCTTACTGCCTGATGGACAACCACTATCACCTTTTGATTGAGACGCCAAAACCGACGCTCTCGCGAGGTATGCGCGAAATTAATGGGGTGTACACGCAAGCCTTCAATCGCCACCACCAACGTGTCGGACATGTCTTGCAGGGACGCTACAAAGCGGTCCTGGTCGACAAGAACAGCTATCTTTTGGAACTCTTGCGCTATCTCGTGCTCAACCCTGTGCGAGCCGACAAATGCAAAACGGCGGACCAGTGGCCGTGGAGCAGTTTCCAGGCCGTGATGGGCAAAGTCGCAGCACCCGAAGCCCTGGCGGTTCAAGACACTCTGGCGTTATTCTCACCCGATCGCGGTACCGCACGGCGCGCCTACGCACGTTTCGTTGCGGAGGGTATGAACCAACCCCCGCCAGAGCCCAAGGGGCAATTGTACCTGGGCGACGACGCCTTTGCCGCACGCATGGCCGAACGGATCGAAGCGATTTCCTCCGAAGTCCCGCGCCGACAACGCGTAGAAAAATCTCTGGATCAATACGAACAAGAAGCCCCCAACCGAAACGCCGCCATCAAAGCCGCCTATGCCAGCGGCACCTATACCTTGAAAGCCATCGGCCAGCACTTCGGCCTGCACTACGCGACCATCAGCAGAATTGCCCGTCCCAAAATATCAAAAATGTTGCAAAACAAGACCTGACCCCAACAATTCAAAATATCAAAAATGTTGCAAAACAAGACCTGACCCCAACAATTCCAACAATTTGTGACCCCAACAATTTGACCCCAACAATTAAGACCTGACCCCAACAATTATTTATTCGGAAACGATGATGGTGTGGGAATGGGCAAGACGAATGTTCAGATTGGCATGGCCCATAAAGCCTTCTCTCCAAATTTTAGCTTGAGCTAATCGACTTCTGCTTTCCTGCGCTAACCGGCCAATAATT
>CAZEFJ010000264.1:0-2466 GCA_964511465.1 uncultured Hyphomicrobiales bacterium | reverse complement strand
GTCACCCCTGCCCCGGACCCCAAAACCGCAATGGGCCTGTTTGAGCGGGGGCTTAGTCTGTGGGTCGGGATTTCGATAATTGCCGGCATCGGACTGGGGATAGTATTCCCCGAAATGTTTCAGTTTCTCGCCAGCCTCGAATACGCAAGGGTCAACCTTGTCGTCGCCGTGATGATATGGGTGATGATCTATCCGATGATGGTCAGTGTGGATCTATCAAGCATTTCCCATATCCGGGATCGTCCGAAGGGGCTTATCATAACCCTTACCGTAAACTGGCTGGTGAAACCGTTCACCATGGCCGCCCTCGGGGTTCTTTTCTTCGAGGTAATTTTTCGCGATCTGGTAAACCCCGAAGATGCCAGCCAATACATCGCGGGACTGATTCTGCTGGGAGCGGCACCATGCACGGCGATGGTCTTTGTATGGAGCCAGCTTACCCGGGGGGACGCCACATATACGCTCGTCCAGGTCTCGGTGAACGATCTTATAATGGTCTTCGCCTATGCCCCCATCGTTGCTTTCCTGTTGGGCGTAACCGATATAACCGTTCCCTGGGAAACGCTTTTGATATCGGTTTCCCTGTACGTCGTGGCCCCCCTGGCGGTGGGCGCGGCAACCAGAAAAATACTTACTGCCAAAAAAATACCCGGCAAAAATGGTGATGCCGCCGTAGATACTTTTACCCAAAGGCTAAAGCCGTTTTCAATTATCGGTCTTCTTGCCACGGTGGTGCTTCTCTTCGGCTTTCAGGGAGGCGTCATCATCGACAAGCCGTTTATCATCCTGCTTATCGCCATCCCCCTGATTATCCAGAGCTATGGCATTTTTATTATTTCATATTTCTGGGCATGGATATGGAGAGTGCCATTCAACATGGCCGCCCCATGCGCCTTTATCGGAACTTCAAATTTCTTTGAACTGGCGGTCGCGGTCGCCATCAGCCTGTTCGGTCTGCAATCGGGTGCGGCGCTGGCAACCGTCGTAGGGGTACTTGTCGAAGTGCCGGTAATGCTGTCACTGGTAGCATTTGCCAACCGCACCAAAGGATTATTTCCAACCGGCGAACAAAGCTGATGCCGATTGATCCAATGCCGTTCGCCGCTGCCGTTTATGGCCAAAAGACTGCCGACAGGGAGGCCCTTTCAAAATTTGTAAAAAACCTGAAAGCAGAGAAGGTTTGCGTTAAAGGAGTCCTTCAAGAGGAAAAAACAGACCCCAAAGGCGTCCGCTCATCCATCGACGCCATAGACATTTCGACCGGCCGGCGAATTACCATAAAGCACCCGATGAAGGATAACCGCGAATGCGGGCTGGATATTTCCGCTCTTGTCGAAACCACGGCGATCATTCGCCGGGCCATAGACAGACGTCCCGATTTAATGGTGATAGAGAAATTTGGCGACCAGGAGCAAAACGGTGAGGGAATGTCAGACGAGATATGGCAGACCATAACCGCCGGTATTCCTCTTGTCTTAAGCGTTCCCGAAAAGGCACTCGATATCTGGCTTGAACGCAGCGGTGGCATCGGCAGCGTCATTCCATTCAGCGAAAATGCCTTACATAAATGGTGGAAAGACACGCCCTAACCGTCGGACTTGTTCCAACGGGTTGCCGTGTTGTCGTCGCTTTCACGGGCATCGACCCATTTATTTCCGCCGCCGGTTTCTTCGAGTTTCCAGAACGGAGCCTTGGTCTTCAGCCAGTCAATAAGGAAATTGCACGAATCAAAGGCCGCCTGACGATGGGCCGAGGCGGTAGCCACCATGACTATCCGGTCTCCCGGCTCGAGCCGTCCATAGCGATGAATTATCAGGCTGGCCTCAAGCGGCCAGCGTTCAAGCGCCTCGGCCTCTATTCGCGCCAGTTCCTTTTCGGTCATCGCCGGATAGTGTTCAAGGGTCATTGACCTTATCGGATCGTCACCGGACATCTCGCGGACCAGCCCGACGAATGAACACAGCCCGCCGATTGCCCGATTGTCCCCGGCAAGGGCGGCCAGTTCGGCCCCCACGTCAAAGTCTTCGCTCTGTACTTTTATCAGCCCGTCATCCTCCGCTTACCGGCGGAAAGAAGGCTACCTCATCGTCGGCGGATAGCGGGTGATCCGTTTCCACATGTTCCTGGTTGACCGCTACCCGAACCATCGACATGTCGCCGAACGCCTCGACAAAGCCACCGCCCCGCCCTTTCAGCCATTCGACAAACCCGGCCACGTCACCGACCCCGGACGGCAGTGAAATTTCCTCTTCACCGACCCCGGTCTTCTCACGCAGCCAGGAAAAATAGATGATTTTCATGACAGGACCTCCCCGAACGGCAGAAAGTCAACCATGGTGCCGCGGTCTAACGATTGCTGATCTTCCGACAGTTCCACCAGACCATCGGCGTAGACCATCGAAGTCAGTATTCCGGAACTTTCTGAACTGTACTTCAGCGCGCTCATGGTTCCGTCACTTTGCCGTT
>CAZEFJ010000263.1:0-2477 GCA_964511465.1 uncultured Hyphomicrobiales bacterium | reverse complement strand
TAAAAAACAGGTTCCGTATGTGCCGGTCCGGTAATACCCCCACCAATATATATGGTATCCGATTTGATTGTTCCTATCTGTATTAAACGGATATAGAGTCCATATTAGTAATGTATTACGCATTTTCAGCTCGTCGCTCTTTTCTTATCGCGGTTTTTATCGCGGTTTCGGCTACCTTGCTGTTCGGCGGTGGCAGGGATGCTGCCTCTGCGGCCGGAGAAATCGAATGCAAGGTGCTTTTGGCCAATGCCGTTAAGGCGGGCAAACGACCCACAGTTTATTATGCCAAGGAATGGGGGGTCGTCCATGTTCAGACCTCCAGCCAGAAATGTGTTGAGCCGATCGAGGTGTGGAAGGCCAGGCACCTTAAGTGGAAGGTAATCGAACTGGCAAAAGGGGCCAGCCCCCCTGCGATAAACTCTGCCGGAAAGCGGTCCGGCCGAATAAAAAAAACCTTGCCGGACATCAGGCTTCCAAAAGTCGAACAGGTTTTCAGTCCGCCTCTTATTCCCGGTGGACCGTTATATCCGGCCGATTGCAACCGCAAACTGGATGAGTTCTGGTTCCAGGGTGGGCACATGATAAAGGGGCAGTTTTATTGGCTGTCGGATGTCTACACCATTGACCATGACGGCAACGGTATCGTCGATAACATCGGGTTCCGTCTGAAGTCGCAAGGCCTTCCCGATATCAATATCCGCTATTTTGCCCCCAAGGGAAAAATTCAGGGATCGTACATAGACAAGTTGAGACTGGTTAGCGAGAAGGTAATACCGTGGATCTGCTTTGGTCGCATTTCCTTTACCGAGCCGCCAAAAATCGAACAGCCGGACAAACTGTTGAGCAGGCCGGACCTGGCTCGTGACATGGTAGCCAAGTCAAGCCCTGTGGAAAAAGCGAAAGAAGAGACTAAAAACAAGAACGAGGGCAAGGCAAAGGAAAAGAAAAAGGAAAAACAGCCCAGCAGTTTCATGTTCTGGTTATTGACGGGGTTGGGTATCCTGATTATTGGCGGCGGCGGCGGCGCTTTCTGGTTTATCAAGCTACGCCATGGTTCTGACGACGAAGACGAGAGCGAGGATGATGATGCCTAGAGCATGTCTCGGCTTATTTGCGGTATGCACACCAAAATCCCGGGTAGCGCCGATGCTCGAGAATGGAGACATGAAATTCGGAAAATAAGAATTTCTCCTTAAGGGTTCTAAGATATTTACGGCTGTGGGCGTATTCATTTTCACTCTCTCCCTGTTGCGCGATCGTGAAATCGTCGGTGGCGGGGTCGGTGGAGAAAAACAAGAACCCGCCAGGCACAAGAAGACGCTTGCATTCGGAGAGAACCGGCTCAAGATCCGCAATGTGATAGAGGGCGCATGATGAAAAAATAGCATCGAACTGGTCGGCGCTTTCCTTGGCGGCGCACTCCACCAGGTCACCTTTCTCCAAACGCCGGTATATTTTCTTCCTCGCCGCGAGTTGTAGCATTTGCGGTGACAGATCGACCCCCACGATATCCACGGGACCGAGAGCAGCCAACTCCCTGCCAACGGTCCCTGTGCCGCAGGCAAGGTCAAGAAATTTACAGCCTGTTTTGCGAAAGTCAAAAAATTCCGAACTAAACGCTATCAGCTTTTTTGCAAATTCCAGATGCAATGAATTCGTGTCATAGTCATCGGAAATTGCATCGTACTGACTGGCGACCTCATTAGCTGATTGGGATTTGTTTATTGCCCCATTCCATGGGCTCAGAAATTTTGAGAACGCCGTAACGGCTTCCTCCTCCATGCCCAGATTTATGAGTGGGAGGCTCAAACTGCGGTATCCATTCAAGAAGTCCGGAAACTTCTGGGTCAGGCGTTTTAGAATCGACTGGCTTTCCTGGAAATTGCCCAGGTCGTTCTCGGCGATACCCCACAAGTTCAGCATTCCCGCGTCAAGCTGGCAATGGACGTCTGCAAAACGGCAGGCGGCAGCGATGCGTCGGGGGTCTTTCAGTTCATGTGCGAAGTGAATGTGACGTTTGTTAAGGTATTGGTTGGCTGGTTCTAGTTCCAGCATCTTTTCCTGGTGTTCAAGTGCCTTGAACTTATCTCCGGCGTACCAGTTGGCGTAAACCGAGAGGTTCAATATTGCGGGGTGGTTAGGTGCATGCGCAAGTATTTGGTCCGCAAGCTCCAGCAACTCTTTAAATTTACCCTGTTCAACAAGTTCATTGCCGACGGAGATCACCTGATCGAGACTGCGGGTTTCCATTCCGTATTCCGTTCATAGTAATTGGCGGCTTAAACAATGCCCTGTTCAAAGTTACTTGCACCCATATCCCTTGAGGCAATCTATGTATTCGGGCAGGAACAAGGTGATCTGCGGGATATATGTAACGATGATCAGGAACGCCAACAGGATCATCATCCACGGTAACGCGGCACGCAGCACCCAGGTCAGGGAATGACCGGTAATTCCCGCCGCGACAAACAAATTCA
>CAZEFJ010000262.1:0-2540 GCA_964511465.1 uncultured Hyphomicrobiales bacterium | reverse complement strand
GATCGGTAACCGATCATGGCCATACGGTGCTTTGCCTGGAACCGGAAAACCCGGATGATGGGGAATTATCCGTTCACCGCCTGGTCGTTCGGAAAAACTAGTTTACGGCCTGAAACCGGCCCCTTTCCTTGGTATCGAAACATCCGGCCTTGGTATCGAAACATCCGGCGGACGCAGGTAAAACGGGCCCGGCATGGATGGCTTGTCGCCGGGATGCCAGCGGCTGGCGGCGATGGCGGCGAGAACGGCGGCATCGGGAACACCGGACGCCGTGCCCATGCTCACCCTGAAGCCTGATATGGTGAGACTTTCGGCGGCCCGTACGCAAGCGTCTCCGACTATAACCACCGGCGAAGGCGGGAGCATTTCCGCAAGCTCGCCGACGGCGACGCAGCGGGCTTGCGTCAAAGCATTTAGACGATCATCAAATGCCTGGACGTAAACGTCCTCTCTTTTCGAATCCAGCGCCACCAGCACGGTTCTGCCGCAACGTTCGCCCTCGTCCAGCCCGTGCGCAACGGTTTCCAGGGTGGTCACGCCAAGACAAGGCAGCTCGCTTGCCATGGCCATTCCCCGGGCCGCCGCCAGCCCTGTCCGAATGCCGGTAAAAGATCCCGGGCCAACCGTAACCGCCAGCAGGTCAAGATCGCAAAACCCGCATTCGGCATCATCCAGAACGGCGCGAACCATTACCATAAGGGCCTCTGACTGCCCCCGTTTCATTGCCTTGTTGTGGCTTGCCGCAACCCCTCCGTCCCGCCACAGGGCGACCGAGCAGGCGGTCATCGAAGTGTCCAGCGCGAGAATTTTCATTATCGACATTCCCTGGTTGTCCTATACTGCTTATTCTCGAATCGAGGTTAAGCGGAATGAGTCTTATAGAAATAACCCCGGCAACCCACGGCGTCGAGATTGATCTTGCCTACGGTGGTGCCGACAACTTTACCGGCAAGCCGGTTTACCGGCGCCCGGCCTGTTATCTCCACGCCGATGCCGAGGCGCTGTTGAGGCGGGCCGCCGATCTTGCCGCGATCCAGAATATCGGCCTCAAGATATTTGACGCATTTCGTCCGTCCGAAGCCCAGTGGATATTGTGGGAACATACCCCGGACCCTGATTTCCTTGCCGATCCCCGCCGTGGCTCACCCCATTCACGGGGGGTTGCGATTGACCTTACCCTTATTGATGCGGCGGGCCACGAGTTGGAAATGGGAACCGGCTTTGATGCCTTCACCGAACGGTCCCACCACGCCAACAAGGATATATCCGCAAAGGCGCAGCACAACCGCTTTCTTCTTCTCGGAATTATGACATCCGCCGGATGGGATTTTTACGCCAGGGAATGGTGGCATTATCAAATATTTGGTTCCCGACGCTACCCGGTACTTGGCGACGACGCGATTAATGATAGAATGATGCGGTGAGAAATATACTGAACACGATAATTCTGGCGGTATGGATAACCATCGCCATGGGGGCCTCGGGCAGTGCCCTGGCCGCCAGTTCGGCCGTGGTTATAATGTATCACCGTTTCGGGGAGACCGAATATCCATCCACCAGTATTTCGATAAGCCAGTTTGAAGCCCATCTGAAAGAACTCAAAAGCGGTGGTTATGCCGTATTGCCGCTGAACGAAATCATAGACAAACTGCAAAGTGGCAAACCATTGCCCGAGCGCGCCGTTGCAATAACCATAGACGACGCATACAGCTCGGTCCTCAGCGAGGCCGTGCCGCGCCTGAAAAAAGCAGGTTTCCCTTTTACCCTGTTTGTTTCCACCGACGCCGTCGATAGTGGATACAAGGGGTTTCTTAGCTGGCCGCAAATTCGTGAAATAGTCGCCGACGGGGGAACCATTGGCGGCCACAGTGCTACGCACCCCCATATGCCTTTGATTACCAGCCGGGAAAATGATCAGGAAATCAGCCGCGCCAGTCGGCGTTTCGTCGAGGAACTCGGCAAAAAACCGGAACTGTTCGCATATCCCTACGGCGAGGCCGGTCTGGCGCTTGAAGAAAAAATCAGAAAGGCCGGTTTCAAGGCCGCATTCGGCCAGCATTCAGGGGCGATCGGCCCAACCGGTAATTTTTATTATCTTCCACGTTTTGCGATGAATGAGAAATACGGCGGGATCGAGCGCTTTCGACTTGTCGTAAACTCGCTTGCCTTGCCGGTCAGCGAAATCACCCCGCCCGATACCCTGATTGCAGGAAATAATCCGCCGGCCATGGGCTTTACCCTCGGAGACGATATAAAAAACCCGGACAGGCTGACCTGTTTCACCTCACATGCCGGGGCGGTGAAGACAACCCGCATCGGCAAAGATCGCATCGAAATCAGGGTCGACAAGCCATTTCCCAGTGGCCGAAGCCGCCTCAACTGCACCCTGCCTGCGGGCAGTGGGCGCTGGTACTGGCTTGGCCGACAATTTTTTGTACCTTATTAGAGCGCTCCGGCACCGGTTGGCAGAGGTTCGCTTGGTTTTACGTTTTTCAGCCGGGCGTCGTCCAGTTGGCGCAAATTATTAGCGGCGATGATCG
>CAZEFJ010000261.1:0-2551 GCA_964511465.1 uncultured Hyphomicrobiales bacterium | reverse complement strand
AGTCAGAATACAGAGCAACAAAAAGGCCTGCCTCAGCCATTTGTTCAAATTCCAGTAGATGACCCGAACTTGGCTCAAGAATTAGAAGCCGCCAATGTTCGTTTTACCGGACAACTTGAAAATACATGGATTACGGTATTGCTCAGTTGGGTCATCCCGGCCCTCATCTTTTTTGGTATCTGGAGTTTTTTCATGAAACGCATGGGCGCGGCCAGCGGCGTAATGGAAATTGGAAAAAACAAAGCCAAAATTTACATCGAAAAAGAAACAGGCGTCACTTTTGATGATATCGCAGGCATTGACGAAGCCCGCGAAGAACTCATGGAGGTCGTCTCCTTCCTCAAACACCCAGAGCGATATCGTCGCTTAGGTGGGAGTATCCCCAAGGGTGTGCTGTTAGTTGGCGCTCCCGGCACAGGAAAAACTTTGTTGGCCAAGGCCGTTGCTGGGGAAGCGGGTGTTCCCTTTTTCAGCATGAGTGGTTCCGATTTTGTTGAAATGTTTGTGGGCGTCGGTGCGGCGCGTGTCCGAGATCTTTTTGCTCAGGCCCAAAAAAAGGCCCCCTGCATCATCTTCATTGACGAGCTCGACGCGATGGGAAAAGCACGCGGCCTTAGCCCCATGGGAGGAAACGATGAACGTGAGCAAACCTTAAATCAATTGCTTGTTCAGATGGACGGCTTCGACACCAATAAAGGCGTCATCATTTTAGCCGCCACAAACCGACCTGAAATACTCGATCCAGCCCTGCTGCGCCCCGGACGTTTTGACCGGAATGTCGCCATTGATCGCCCAGATATCAATGGCCGGGAAAAAATCTTAAAAGTACACGCAAAAAAAATCACCCTTTCCGATCAGGTCAAGCTCATCGACATTGCCGCAAAAACACCCGGATTTGTTGGGGCCGACCTCGCAAATTTAGTGAATGAGGCCGCACTACTTGCTGCACGTGAAGGAAAAACATCTGTAGAAATGTCTGATTTTGATGCGGCCATCGACCGCATTGTCGCAGGTCTGGAGAAAAAAAATCGTGTCATCAATCCCCAAGAAAAAGAAACCGTCGCCTATCACGAATCGGGACATGCCATCATCGCCATGTCTCGAAAAAATGCCGACCCGGTTTCAAAGGTCTCCATCATTCCCCGTGGCATTGCGGCCTTAGGCTACACCCAGCAATTACCCACAGAAGACCGTTACCTCCTCAAAAAAACAGAGCTTCTGGATCGACTGGATGTCTTGCTCGGCGGACGGGTTGCGGAAGAAATTGTCTACGGCGATATTTCAACAGGCGCACAAAATGACCTACAACGCGCCACAGACCTTTCACGTCACATGATCATGCAATATGGCATGAGTGAACACTTAGGACTCGTCACCTTTGAAGCACCGCTCTCTCCTTCAGGGTTTAACATGATGGGCTCTCAAGGCAAAAAAGAATACAGCGAAAAAACGGCTGAAACCATTGACGGAGAAATTCAAAAAATTCTCGAAAAATCTCACGAACGCGTCAAAGAAACGCTCTCCCATAAACGAGACCTGCTTGAAGCCCTCAAAAACCACTTGCTCGAAAAAGAAGTCATCGAACGTGCCGAGCTTGAGGCCCTCATCGAAGCACATAAAAAAAAGACTCCTTAGCGCATGTCAACACGCCCTAGCTTGATCAGACAAAGGGGATATCCCACAAAAAACACCGACTTTTAAGCGTTTCATATGCGAAAAGATTGAGCGAACCCAGACCTTTTAAGCACCGCGGCCAAGGAAGAAATGAATCTGTCCAATCTCTAGATTCCGTCGATTCTTTATGATATAAAGCATGTCTTAAACTGCTGGCACTCAGAAATGCCGCACTATTTTGCATACCCAGGAGAGATGGCCGAGCGGCTGAAGGCAACGGTTTGCTAAACCGTCGTAGGGGGTTAACCTCTACCCAGGGTTCGAATCCCTGTCTCTCCGCCAAAATTTCCGAAAGAGGGAAGATCATGAAACGAGCTCAACATGTATTATTCGCATTGGCCCTTGTTGTTTTAATTTCGGGAAACGGGGTCAAATTCGGCAACGCGGCTCAGGATACAAAAGATTCAGGGGTCTCAGCAGCTCAGCTAGAAATTGTCCCCCTTCAAACACAAACCCCGATGCCACCCCCTTTGCGCGGTGGTGCACACGATGACATTCCCGATTTGAGTGGGGGAAAAGTTGTTGTGCCCGACATGGTCAAAGGCAAGTGGAAGGGTGTTGTTTTTATGCTGGAAGACAAAATCAGTCACGCCATTACAGAACACACCGTTAATATCGGAGAAGAGTGGAGCATCCCCAATTCCGACATCAAAATCAAAACCGACATTTTCCTGCCGGATCTGATTATTCAGGGGACGATTTTCACTTCGGTGAGCAATGAGCTGAAAAATCCTGCCATTCACGTTATTATCTCGGAAAAAGGAAAAGAGCTTTTCACAGGCTGGCTCTTCTCACTTTTCCCTGGCATGCATTCCTTTGAGCATCCTCAATTTGCGATAACCCTCAAAGACGTTATACCCTCATAAAATGATGTTGC
>CAZEFJ010000260.1:0-2569 GCA_964511465.1 uncultured Hyphomicrobiales bacterium | reverse complement strand
AGCGATCAGGCGCATGGAAAATGTTGAAGAATTACAGGTGTGGATTAAACGAATAGTAGATAAAGATACCGAGCAAAATAATATCGGTGATATAGCGGCAAGATTAACCCTAATGGATTTATTAGAACGTCAAGCTGAAGAAAACCAAGAAGATGCGGTAAGTTTAATGACATTACATGCCGCCAAAGGTTTGGAATTTCTCCATGTATTTATCATCGGTATGGAAGAAGAAATTCTGCCACACCGCACTAGCATTGAAGAAGAAAATATCGAAGAGGAAAGGCGTTTAGCCTATGTCGGAATAACGCGGGCACAACGTAGTCTAGTTTTTACCCTTGCTAATACTCGTAAACGTTATGGAGAAAAAGTAGACTGTGAAGAAAGCCGTTTTTTACGTGAATTACCACCTGAAGATTTAATCTGGACAACAGAAAGAACAAAAGTTGATCCTGAAGAACGGAAAGAACGGGGCAAAGCACATTTATCGAATATTAGAGGTTTATTGAAATAAAGCCGTTGATATTAATGGTTTGGTGCTAAAATCGAATAAGCATAATATAGCAGTAACTGATTACAACCCATAGCGATTTAATATGACATCAGAAGCAGAACAGTTATTTGAACAAATTAAAACCATTAGCTCTCCGCCTAGTGAAGATGTATTTGAAAAAATAGCATCATCACAACACCAATTCACGCCCTTATTACTAGATGAAATAGCACGCTTTGCTGAAGATCCTAACGTTATTAATAAGCAGAGCGATGACTACATAAGACATGTGGTATCACTATTTATCGTGGCCTATTTCAGAGAAGAAGAAGCCTATCCGCTTATTATAAAACTTATCTCCCATCCTGGTGATAAGGTGATTCAGCTAACCGGAGAGGTCTTTACCGAAGCATTAGGGCGTATTTTAGCCTCGGTATGTGACGGTAATTTATCACCGATAAAATCCGTGATAGAAAATCCTAATATAAGTCCGTGGCTTCGTTCAGCAGCATTAGATAGTTTGATGGTGCTATGGAAAGAGAATATCTTAGACCGAGACGATATTGTTCATTATTTAAGAGAGCTAATGGAAGGCAAATTAGAAGCCAGCCCAAGCTATGTTTGGGATGCCATTGCATTGATCGCATATGACTTGCATCCTGGTGATCTTGAAGATTTATTGCTTAAGGCGATAAATAATAAACTTATTGCGCCAATGGTACTTAACAAACAGTCACTTGCGACGTGTGTGAAAGATAATGCAGCCGATACTATTAAAAATAAAGAAAACGTAGTTGATGGTTATATCAAAGAACCGCTTAAAGAATTAACGTGGTGGTTATATCCAGATCAAAAAGAATTAGATAAAGGCATTGATTACGCGGCAATGAATGTCCCACTAGCCGATAAAAAGGTCATCCCAGGGGAGCGAGGAGCTCCCATGGGCTGGCGTTCTGAAACGATTGTGCGCACAGGTAAAAAAACGGGGCGCAACGATCCTTGTTATTGTGGTAGCGGCCGCAAATATAAACGATGTTGTGGTAGCCATTAGAGTACTACTGATATAGCTATCAGACTCTTTTAGGCATTTATGAATGTGCAATCGGTTTATCAGTAAAGAGGTAGTCTTTTAATTCTTTATCAAAAGAAGGATCTCGGCGGCGGATCCATTCTAGTACCATAGCGGCATGCTCTTTTTCTTCATCACGATTATGAGCAAGAATAGCTTTTAATTCATCATCTTTACAGGCATCAACCCGCTGATTGTACCAATCAACAGCTTCTAATTCTTCCATCAGCGATGTAATAGCACGATGCATATCTCTAGTTTGATCAGATAATTCGTTAATAGGTTCGTGGTAACCTTCGTTTGCCATGATCTGTTCTCCGTTTTTGAGTGATTATTATTAAATAATACACCAACATTTTATAAAAGCTAGCACCGATTGATACTAGCTGTTAGAGTGGCGACCTTTCTCTGTATTATTTTTGAAGAATCATCTATGAATTTTAGTTCCTTGGGTTTATCTGAATCTATTCTTAAAGCCGTTGCTGAACAAGGTTATGATACGCCTTCGCCCATTCAAGCAGAAGCGATTCCGGCAGTGCTAGAAGGTAAAGATGTCACGGCCGCTGCTCAAACGGGAACAGGCAAAACGGCTGGGTTTACATTACCAATACTGGAATTACTATCAAAAGGCCAACGGGTAAAAGCCAATCAAGCACGGGTATTAATTATAACGCCTACCCGTGAGCTAGCTGCTCAGATTGGCGAGAGTGTAGCTACTTATGGTAAATATTTACCGTTGAGTTCTACAGTTGTATTTGGTGGTGTGAAAATTAATCCTCAGATGATGAAGTTACGCCGAGGTGTCGATATTTTAGTTGCCACACCAGGCCGATTATTGGATCTCTATAACCAAAATGCAATACGCTTTAATCAATTAGAGATTCTGGTGTTAGATGAAGCTGATCGCATGTTGGATATGGGCTTTATTAATGATATTAAGAAGATCTTGGCAATCCTACCTAAACGACGTCAGAACCTACTGTTTTCAGCTACTTTTTCTGAGGATATCC
>CAZEFJ010000259.1:0-2571 GCA_964511465.1 uncultured Hyphomicrobiales bacterium | reverse complement strand
TGCCCCATCTTAAAAGGTAGCAATACTCGCCGGACCAACAACCTTTATGGATATCCTAGACCATGGTTCGGCAGGCGTTGGTGGCATCGGTGGCGTGAACCTTGCCGCCGGTCAGGTGCCACAGAAGAAAAGTGTCTATAGTGCCGAACGCCAGCCTTCCGGCATTGGCGGCGACGCGCGCACCATCAATATTATCGAGAATCCAGGCAATCTTGGTGCCTGAAAAGTATGGATCAAGCAGCAGGCCGGTTCGTTCTGTGAGCATCGGCTGGTGGCCGGATTCTTTCAGTTCAGAACAAATATCGGCGGTGCGGCGGTCCTGCCACACTATCGCCCGATGAAGTGGTTTGCCGGTTTTCCGGTCCCAGACAACGGTGGTTTCGCGCTGGTTGGTTATGCCTATGGCGGCTATTTCACCTGGCCTTGCGCCGGTTTTGGCGATCACTTCCCGGCAGGTCGATAAAGTCGTTTGCCAAATATCTCCGGGATCGTGCTCAACCCATCCCGAACGGGGGAAATACTGGTTTAATTCCTTATGCGCACTGGCGACGGGAAGATGGTCCCCATCGAACATAATTGCCCGCGACGAAGTGGTCCCCTGGTCAATGGCAAGAACGAAATCGGTCATCTTTTCTTTTATTTCGGCTCCTCGGCAAAGGGAACTCGAACGGCAGCTACCGCCTGGGCGGCTATTCCTTCACCCCGTCCGGTAAAGCCAAGCCCTTCGGTGGTTGTTGCCTTGACGCTTACACGATCGGCGGAAATCCCGAGAATTTCCGCTATACGCCCGACCATAGCGGCACGGTGGGGGCCTATTTTCGGTGCCTCGCAGATAATTGTAAGGTCCAGGTTGATTATTCCCCCCCCCCGTTGGTCGATAAGCTGGGCTGCCTTTTTAAGGAATATACTGGAATCGGCTCCCTTCCATTCGGCGTTACCGGGAGGGAAACAGGCACCGATATCGCCCGCACCAATTGCCCCCATAAGAGCATCTGTCAAAGCGTGCAGGCCAACATCCGCATCGGAAAAGCCCTCCAGCGAGAACTCGAACGGGATGGCTATGCCGCACAATATCACCTGTTTGCCGGGAGCAAAGCGATGAACATCAAAGCCGGTCCCCATTCGCACCTCGCCAGTCATCAAAAGCCGTCTGGCGCGAACCAAATCTTCGCGGGTGGTAATCTTGAAATTATTCTCGCTGCCCTGAACCATCTCGACATCTATCCCGGCCTTCTCGGCAATTGCCGCATCATCGGTAAGCTGGTCGTCCGTAAACCTTCTGTGGGCTTCCAGTATAGGCCGATAATGAAAGCCTTGGGGAGTCTGCGCCCGGTATAGCCCGCTGCGTTCCACCGTGGATATACAGCGGTTGTCCCGGCCGCGTTTAAGGGTATCGCTGACGGCAAGGGCGGGGAAAGCCCCCTGAGAGCGGGCAAGCGCCTCAATAACACGGGATATAAGCGAATGATCGACGAATGGCCGCGCCGCATCATGAATTAAAACCGTATCAGGAACATCTTCGGACAGGCTTTCAAGACCCAGGCGAACCGATTCCTGACGGCTGTTGCCACCCATAACCGGCTCGAGAATATCCAATCCATCGCTTGCCGCATCAAACAAATCCCGATCATCGGGATGAATGATCGGACGCACCGCACTAACATCCGGATGACTTATAAATGAAACAAGGCTGTGCCGCAGAACCGCCCCGGTTCCCAGAACACAGTATTGCTTGGGTCGTTGCGAAGCCAATCTGGTGCCTCGTCCGGCGGCAACAACCAGGACTATACAATCACTCATAATAACTCCTAAAATGCCCCCCCATGGGCAAGATTAATCAAGAAGTCTTGCCAAGGATGTCATCAGGGTCGATTGTGCGCGTTGATCGCGACAATAGGCCATAATAGACCGGACCATAATAGACCGAAATAGTCTCGAATATGACAAAACATCTCATTACCAGCCTGTCCGCCCTGGCGTCGCTTGTCCCCGTTATGTTGTTCTCGATGCGTCGCAGTGGCAAACCTGACCCGGTTTACTGGGCGGTTCTGGCGCTGTCCGTACTCGGCCCATGGGCATGGGTAGTAATAACAATGTCCGGTTCCTGGCAAAAAGGGCTGTCAACTTCGCTTTGGCTGACCATAGCCGCATCGATGTCGCTGTTCGCCATAGTCACCGTTATCAGTCGTCAGGGATGGCGTTTGACGCCCCTGGTAATGCCCTACATGCTGATTCTTGGGGTGTTGGCGACAATCTGGCAACATGCCGCCGAAATACCGCTGGCAGCCGATGCCCCGGCGGGCTGGATAGAGGTTCATATAATTGTTTCGGTTGCGACCTATGCTCTGGTCACCATTGCCGCGATAGCCGCACTTGGGGCATTTATCCAGGAAAAAGCGCTAAAAACCAAACGCCCGACCGCCCTGAGCCGAATGCTTCCCTCGGTCGCCGAGAGCGAAACGATGCTGGTGCGCCTGCTGGTGGTGGGAGAACTGGTGCTGGCCCTTGGTCTGGCCACCGGAATGGCGACCCAGTTCATGGAAACCGGACATATGATGGTTATTGACCACA
>CAZEFJ010000258.1:0-2584 GCA_964511465.1 uncultured Hyphomicrobiales bacterium | reverse complement strand
TACCCGGTTCACATTCCCGTAAACCCCCGCCGGGATAATCACCAGCCCCCGATCAAGGCCACCCGCGATGATCTTCTTGGCGAGTTCACTCGCCGGACGAGCCGCATCCCCATCCTCGCAAAGTTCAATCGCCATCATCGCCCCGAGCCCGCGGATATCCGCGACTTCGACAACCCGAGATGCCAAAGCCTCGAACCGCTCGCGGATCATCTCCCCGCACTTCATCGCCCGGCTATTGAGATCCAGTTCGATCATTCTCTCGATCGTCGCGAGCGCCGCGGCGCACGCGACCGGGTTCCCGCCGTACGTCCCGCCCAGCGTCCCCGGCATCACCGCGTCCATCACCCGGCTACTCCCGATGACCGCCGAGATCGGCAATCCGCCACCCATCGATTTCGCCCAAGTCGAAAGATCGGGCGTCACGCCAAAGTGTTCATACGCGGCCCATTTCCCCGTCCGCGCAAACCCCGTCTGCACCTCATCAAAGATCAGCAAAATCCCGTGCTCATCGCAGATCTGCCGGAGCCCCCGCACATACGCCTCGGGCGCAACATAAAACCCACCCTCGCCCTGCACCAATTCGATGATGATCGCCGCGACATCAGTCGCCGCGACCGTATCGCGCAGCGCCGCCCGCAGCCTCCCAAGTTCAATCTCACAGACTTCTTGTTCATCAAGACCAGCACCAACAATCGGATATTCAAGCCGATAAACCTCCGGCGCGAACGGGCCGCATCCGGTCTTGTAACTCACCTTCGATGTCAGCGTCGTCGCAAGCAGCGTCCGCCCGTGAAACCCGCCCGTAAAGCAGATCACCCCGGCCCGGCCCGTCGCCTGGCGAGCAATCTTCACCGCGTTCTCGACAGCCTCCGCGCCACTATTCAAAAGCAGCGCCTTCGTCCCCGAACCGTGCGGCAACAACTCCACCAACTTCTCACAAAGCGCAACATAAGGCTCATACGTCGAAACATGAATGCTCGAATGCAACAGCCGCCCGGCTTGCTCGCGGATCGCCTCGACCACAGACGGGTCACCATGACCCACGTTCATCACGCCGATCCCGCCCGCAAAATCAATAAACTCTCGGCCCTCCGCATCCGTCAACGTCGCACCGCTAGCGCTCGCAACAGTCAAGCCAGAAAGCTGGCCAACACCACGACACACAACCCGGCCCCGACGACCGATCAAATCCTCATTCAATGACATCCAAATCTCCGAAACCAGCCAAAAAACAGGCCGGCGTGTGTGTTTACAACCGCAAGGAGATGTACTTCAACTCCGTATATTCATCCATCGCATACTTCCCGCCCTCACGCCCAAAGCCCGAATGCTTCACGCCGCCAAACGGCGCAACCGCATTGGATGGCGAACCATCGTTCGCGCCGACAATCCCATACTCAAGCCGCTCGGCCACCCGCATCAGCCGCGACGCATCCCGAGTAAAGAAGTACGCCGCGAGCCCAAACTCCGAATCGTTCGCAAGCCCGATCACCTCATCTTCAGTCTCAAACTTCGCCACCGGCGCCACCGGCCCAAACGTCTCTTCTCGATAAATCTTCATAGAAGGCGTCATCCCCGTCAGCAGCGTCGGCGCATAAAACCGGTCGGCCAATCCGTCGAGCGATACCCGCCCGCCACCAACCAAAGCCTCCGCCCCCTTCGACCGAGCATCATCAACGTGCGATTCAACCTTCTGCATCGCCGCCTCATTAATCAACGGCCCAACAACCACCCCATCGCGCATCCCATCGCCCACGCTCATCGCCCCGATCGCCTCAGCAAACCGGCTCACAAACTCGTCATAAATCCCCGCCTGAATATAAAACCGATTCGCGCACACGCAAGTCTGCCCCGCGTTGCGGAACTTACACGCCATCGCACCCGCCACCGCCCGATCAACATCCGCATCATCAAACACGATAAACGGAGCATGCCCGCCCAATTCGAGCGACAGCCGAAGCAGGTTCGTCGAAGCCTTCCCCATCAGCATCCGACCAACAGCCGTCGAGCCCGTGAACGATAACTTCCGCACCCGATCATCCCCGAGCAGCGCATCACCAATAGGGCCGGGCTCACCCGTCACAATATTGATAACCCCCGCCGGGAACCCCGCCTCGCACGCCAACTCCCCGATCGCCAGCGCAGACAACGGAGTCAACTCCGCAGGCTTAATCACCACCGTGCAACCAGCCGCCAGCGCCGGCCCAAGTTTCCGTGTAATCATCGCCGACGGGAAATTCCAGGGAGTAATAATCGCCGTCACACCCACCGGCTGCCGCAGCACAAGGATCCGCTGATCAACCGCCGACCCCGGCAAGATGTCGCCGTTCAGCCGCCGCCCCTCTTCCGCCGCCAATTCCAAAAACGATGCCGCGTAAGCGATCTCTCCGCGGGCCTCCGCCAACGGCTTGCCCTGCTCGAGCGTCATCAAACGCGCCAGCCGATCAACATCCCGCCGCATCAAAGCCGCGAGCGACGCGACCAACGCCCCCCGGTCCGCCGCCGTCCGCCCGGCCCAATCCGCCCGAGCATCAAACGCCGCGCCGATCGCCGACCGCGCTCCCTCGGCCCCGGTCGAATCGAC
>CAZEFJ010000257.1:0-2587 GCA_964511465.1 uncultured Hyphomicrobiales bacterium | reverse complement strand
CTGAGCTATATTTTTCGTCCCGGCGAAAGTGAATTCCCGCCATTTTTCGACCAGTCCCTGATTGCCCGGCTGGCGGCGGAATTCTGCATCCCGATCAGCGAAAGCACAAGCCGTTCGGAAAGCCTTTACAAGTTGGCCGAAGCCGAATTCCGCAACGCCAAGATGATTGACAGCCAGCAGGATTCGCCGGGCCGGATAGAAGATTTTACATTGATAGAGGCTCGAAACTGATGTCACGCCTGCAAATGTATAAAAACAGTTTTACTGCGGGTGAGATTTCGCCGCGTCTTCTTGGCCGGGGCGATTTGAGCGCCTATGAAAACGGCGCGGCAATACTGCGCAATGTATTCATTCATCCAACCGGTGGATTAAGCCGTCGTTCGGGGCTGCGTTTTGTAGATACGGCACGAGGAACCGGAAGGATGGTTTCGTTCGAGTTCAACACCGAACAAATCTACCTTCTGGTTTTCACCGACTTGTTCGTTGATATTTATAAAAATGGCGTAAAAACCGCGACTATCACGACCCCATGGACGGTTGCCCAAATACCCCAGATAAGCTGGACCCAAAGCGCCGATACGCTTTTTGTGGTCCACCCGGATGTCGCGCCCAAGAAGATCACCCGGACTTCCGATACGCTATGGAGCATAGGCGATATAACCTATTACGCCGACGACACTTCGGGGCGGATATTCCAGCCGCATCATAAATTTACCGATGACAGCGTCAGCCTGAGCCCAAGCGGGACTTCCGGGACCATAACCCTGACTGCCTCGGTCAATGTTTTTGTCTCGGGCCATCAGGGGGTACGGATGCGGGTGGGCAACAAGGAAGTCGAGGTAACAAGCGTAATCTCGGCAACACAGGTTCAGGCCACGGTTAAAGAAGCACTGGCATCAACCACCGCGACCAAGGACTGGGAGGAACAGGCATTCTCGGCGGTGCGTGGCTGGCCGGTATCGGTTTCCTTTCACCAGGACAGGATGGTCTTCGGCGGATCGCGTGATCTGCCTAACCGGCTTTGGCTAAGCAAGTCGTCCGACCTGTTCAACCATGACCTTGGAACCGGGCTTGACGACGAGGCAATAGAATTCGCAATTCTTTCCGATCAGGTCAATGCAGTACGGGCGGTATTTTCGGGCCGCCACTTGCAGGTGTTTACCACCGGCTCGGAAATCATGGTCACCGGTGATCCGCTTACGCCGGGTAATATCCAACTGCATCGCCAGACCAGAATAGGCTCGCCGGTGGATCGCATCGTACAGCCCCGCGATGTTGACGGGGTGACCTTGTTCGTGCCCCGCAATGGGCCGGAATTAAGGGAATTTATATTTTCCGATGTCGCTCAGGCCTATCAGTCAAACGACCTTGCGATGCTGGCCCATCACCTGCTGAACGATCCGGTGGATCAGGACTACGACCAAAAGAACCGGCTTTTCCATATGGTTATGAAGGATGGAACGATCGCCACCGTAACCATTTTCCGCACCGAACAGGTCACCGCATGGACCCTGCAACAAACCCAGGGAACGTTTCTATCGGTAGCCATGGCGGGCAATCAGGCATATGTCCTGGTCGCTCGCAACAACGGCGTCTTTATCGAGGTTTTCGACGATACGATGAACGTCGATTCGGGACTTGCCGGGACCGACACAATCGCCAAGACCGTCTGGAGCGGACTAAACCATCTAGAGGGTGAAACGGTAAAGGTTCTGGCCGACGGTGCGGTGCGGGGCGACAAGGTCGTCGTCGGCGGTGCGGTCAGCCTGGATCAACCGACCCTGACAATTCAGACCGGACTGGGCTTCACCCACACCGTGGAGCCTTTGCCGCCATCGCTGCAAACCCCACGGGGAGGAACGCAAGGCGGAAGGGTGCGGGCTATCGCAATTACCTTTCGGCTTCAGGATACGGTTGCCCTTCGTCTTGATACCGGGCGCGGATTCAAGGATGTCCCGTTCAATAAATTCGGTGCCAATGTGCTGGACGTACAACCACCATCATTCAGCGGCGATAAAAAAATCAGAGCCCTGGGATGGAGACATGGCGGCACCGGCCCCTTATGGCGAATAGAGCATGACGCCCCCTCGCCGTTTACCCTTTTATCCGTGACCACAGAGATCGGGATAAACGGATAACCATCCGTTGATTCCATCCATTCAAATTTATCAAAAGGAGACCATACGATGGGAAACTTTATTCCAATGGCGGCAATGACCGTACTCCAGAGTGCGCAAACGCAGAGACAGGCCAAGGCGCAAAACAGGGTCTATCAGGAACAGGCCCAGCAGCGAATTAATATCATCAGAAGAAATCAGGAGATTGCGGCGCGAAAACGGCGCGAACAACTGCGCCGGGCCAAGGCTACACAAATGGCAAAATTCGGGGCGCAGGGGGTTTCTTCATCAAGCGGGTCCGCCGACGCACTGCTCAAGGGGCTGTCAAGCCGTTCGGCGCAGAACGCACAAGATGCCCGGAGTCTGAGCGATCTAAGAATCGGCGAGATCAATAATCAGCTTTCCCGGCGACGGCGTCCCAATCTTCTTGAACTGACCGACGTCGGCAAGAAAACCGCCTTCGATATGCT
>CAZEFJ010000256.1:0-2620 GCA_964511465.1 uncultured Hyphomicrobiales bacterium | reverse complement strand
CGGTATTTTCGACCTGATGGCGGGCCGGGTGCGGTTCATCGGTGATCCGCATGACCGGATTGCAGAGGATTACCTGCGCATCCTGCGGTTCTTTCGCTTTCACGCCCATTATGCCGCCGCATCGGGGGGGCTTGATGCCGACGGTCTGGCCGCCTGCGCCGAAATGGCCGACGGCATTGCGCAGCTTTCGCGCGAACGGGTCGGGGCCGAGATGGTCAAGCTGCTGGAGAACATCTTTCGCAGCGTCAACATCGGTCTCGTGAACGAGGTCGCCCTCATGTGCGACCGACTCGGCCTTGATGTCAACGAGGTCGTGGACGCCGCGGCGACGAAGCCCTTCGGCTTCATGCCGTTCCGCCCAGGCCCTGGCATCGGGGGGCACTGCATCCCGCTCGATCCGCTCTACCTGTCCTGGAAACTCCGTCACCACGACTATCGTGCGCGATTCGTCGAGCTGGCCCAGGACGTGAACACCGGCATGCCGCAGTTCATCGTCGAGCGCGTCGCGGATGCGCTCAACGACCGCGCGCGGAGCATCAGAGAGTCGAAGATCCTTCTGCTTGGCGTGGCCTACAAGAAGAACGTGGACGACGCCCGGGAGAGTCCCGCGCTCGAGGTCTTCCGTCTGCTGGTCGAGAAGGGCGCGAACGTCACCTACGTCGATCCGTGGGTGGAACACGTGAACGTGGCCGACCGCCTCTTCACGGCGGTCGATCTGACGCCGGAGACCCTGACCGATGCGGACTGCGTGGTGGTCACGACCGACCACACCGACCTGGACTGGCAACTCGTGGCGCGGCGCGCCGCCTTGATCGTCGATACCCGCAACGTAGTGCCGCGCGAGAGCGTCTCCGGAACGCTCGTTCCGCTCAGCGGGCCGGCGTTCCAACCACAGCCCGAGGACGTCCTGCTGGGCGCACGCGCCTGACCCCTAGAGTCCGAACGATTTGCGATTGCCTCGCGCCCGTGTGATGCTGCCCCGCCTGGACTACGTTGTTGCCTCTCGATGATGCTCGTCGGGACGGCGCCGCGACCAGCAGCCCGTTGAAGAAACGCGTCGCGAGCGGGACGAGGCCGAAGGTCGGGGCCAAGACGCGCGGAATCAGCGCCGTAGGCGTGCTCCGTGCACGTTGAGGCGGTGATTCAAGCGGCTGCAGGTCCGCCCGAGTGCATCGTTCCGCGCAGCAGCGAGTTCTTCAACGGGCTGCTGACCTCGTGGTTCTTCCAGGCGTTGCGGCAAGGAACGTGAGCCCCGAAGTACTGGTAGGGTGGGCGGCGCGCCGCATGTCCGACTGGCGGTATCAGTCGCGGCGGGGGACGGTGCTGACGCATGACGGGGCAGAAGAATCTCACCGAGTTTGAGCGGGTGTTCCGGTCGCTAGTCGAACGAGGCGAGCGGGACGTCGATGGTGCTCTCCGTGCGTTGCACCGTGTTCAGGATGGGGTCTCGCAGAAGGAACGCTCGGCACTCTTCGAGCTTGAGGCGGATCTTCACGAGCGGCGGGGGGACCTGACGCGCGCAAAGGAGTGCTACACCTTGGCGCTTCCCGATGCATCCGCGTTCGGCCGTGCCTTGATCCTGCAGATTCTTGGCAGGTTGGAGGAGAAGGACGCCGGACGCGGTGACCTCGCAGTCCAGTACTACCGACGCGCGCTCAGGAGCCTCGAGGAAGACAGCCGGAGAAGCGCGGGGTTCTTTCTCACCTCGTTTCTTCGCGCTCTGCCACGTGGCGTCCTCTCAGAAGACGATCAGCAGTTGGTTGACCGGGCGCTCGAGCGGTCGTGGAGCATCCGCGGGCTGCCCGGCGCGCACGGGGACCTGGGGCACGAGCAGGCGGTAGGGCTCGTCGTCAACGCGGAGCGCGAGGGCCGACGAGCGGAGTGAACTCTTCGCGGCGCCGTACGGGCTACTCTCGGAAAACGCCGGCAACCTCGGCGACTTGCCCTTCGACGAGGTCTACCTCGACGCTGTACGTCGCGTTGGGCACATCCTGCCGCGCCGTCGCGACCCGGTACGTTCCCGGCCGGAGATTGCGAAACTCCAGCGACCCGCCTTGAGGAACGGAACACACGTCATCGGCCACCTTCCGCTCGACGCCGTCCTTTTCCATCTCCCATACATCGGCTGTGATGGGGACATCACGCGGCCCCTCTGCGCAGTCGATGCGGAGGATCGACAACCGCACGGCCTTGTTCGTCAGTCGGCCAGTTCGAGGCAGGTCGTCCACCCGTTGGGGATGACAGTCCAAGTGGGTCATCATCATGAACGGCTTCCCGATTGACGGGAGTGTAAGCACCTGAGCAACGCCATCTGCGTCAGTCAGCGCCCAGTTCCCGCCCCACGGGTTGGCGTACCAGCCGACCCTCGCGCCCGCCAACGGTAGACCGGCCGAGTCCTTGAGAATCACGGAGCGTTCGTTGTCGCGGGACGCGCGCAAGCTGACTTCGGCGACACCTGCGTCTGGGCCAACGACAGACACGCGCTCCGAGGCCCGCGTGTCGCGGTGCTCGATCACCGAAATCTCCGCGGGCCTTCGCGAATCGCGCCGGCAGGGACGGCGCCGCGACCGGTTACACCTCGTGGGTCTTCCAGGCGTTGCGGCGGAACCACAGCGCGACC
>CAZEFJ010000255.1:0-2633 GCA_964511465.1 uncultured Hyphomicrobiales bacterium | reverse complement strand
GGGCGGACGCTGGGACACTTTCAGTAGCCTGGGGGCAAGGACACATTCACGGGGAAGAACCTTTATCGCAGCGTCAAAAGCCGCCTGAGGGTCCGAAAGATCGACAATCAACGCCGCGTCAGCCTTGTCTATCGCGCCACCGACAAGGGAAACGGAATACTCGCGGGCGCACAGTCCGGCTATCTCGTAAAAATCGCCCTGTCCGACCAGGGCAACTCTGCGCCAACCGTTTTTTTCGCAGAGAGAGAACGCCTCTTCACACTGAGCCCGGGCGCTACGGAAAAAATTGAACGACTGAGACAGATACTCGGCGGTCAGGCGGCTTTTTTCGGCAAAACCCTTGGGGGTAAGGTAGTAGGCATAACGATTCTTGGGAATCTGGCTGACCTTGACATAGCCCTTCTTGACGCACCGCTTCAGATAGGCGTTGGCAAGCCCCAGCGCAATGCCGAGATCGCTGGCTATGGAACGCTGGGTCAGCGAATCATTTTCATGGACCGCGTTCAACAAGCCAAGAATGATCTCGACATCGCCGCCCGCAGCATTATCCTGTTGCCTGGAAATGGCCTTCGCCTCCCCACCTTGTTCACGCCGCGAACGATACTTTGTTCATGACTTGAACGTCAAGCCGAATTTTCCCATAATGGGCGATATCAGGAAAAAGGGATTTCAAGCCATGTCTTCCGATACAAGTGTCGCGGTCATCGGCCTTGGCTATGTGGGGCTTCCCCTGGCCATTGGCTTGTCACGATATTTTGCCGTTACCGGCTATGACAGGGACACAAAACGGGTAGGCCAGCTTGAAAAAGGCATTGACGCCACCGGTGAAGTGACAAGCGATATTATTGGCCAGGCTTCGCTAAAACTGTCGTCAAAACGCGAAAGCATTTCCGGCCTTGATATATACATAGTCACCGTCCCGACACCGGTGGACGGGGCCAACCGGCCCGACCTTTCGGCGATCCGCGATGCCTGCGCCGTTGTCGGCAAACAATTAAAAAATGGTGCAGTCGTGGTTTTTGAAAGCACCGTCTATCCGGGAGTTACCGAGGATATTTGCGGACCGGAAATCGAGGCTGCATCGGGTCTGGTTTGCGGTCGCGATTTCTTCCTCGGCTATTCACCGGAGCGAATAAACCCCGGCGACAAGGAACACTCGGTTGACAAGATCACCAAGGTAGTTGCCGGCCAGACTCCCGAAGTGGCCGAACGTCTGGGCGCAATATACGGCACCCTGACCGGCGGCAATATATTCATCGCCAAAGACATAAGAACGGCAGAAGCGGCAAAAGTCATCGAGAACGCCCAGCGTGATATAAACATTGCCTTCATCAACGAAGTGACGATGATTTTCGAGCATCTTGGAATATCCATTTACGATGTTCTTGATGCATCCAGAACAAAATGGAATTTTCTTGATTTCCGTCCCGGACTGGTCGGCGGACACTGCATCGGGGTCGATCCGTTTTATCTGGCCCATTGCGCCGAACAAGCCGGTCACGATCCCGAGGTGATTCTTGCCGGGCGGCGGATCAACGACGCCATGGGACGCTTTATCGCCAGACGGATCAACGATGAACTGAACAGCCAATCCCCGACCCCCGAGGCCTGCAAGACGCTGGTGTTGGGACTTACCTTCAAGGAAAATGTCCCAGACCTGCGCAATACCAAGGTCGTTGATTTGATTGACGAGTTAAAAGGCCTGGGTCATACGGTCGATGTTCACGACCCATGCGCAAACAGGGAACAGGCCCGGCAGTTGTACGGCATTGAACTGGTTGCCGACCTTGGCTTTGCCTCTGGCTATGACTGCGTCATCGGGGCGGTGTCCCATGCCAGCTATCTTTCCCTTGATGCAAAAGCCCTTGCCGGATTCCTCGTCCCCGGCGGGATGATTGCCGATATCCGGGGCATATGGCGCAACATGGACTTTGGCGAAAGTGTCCGCTATTGGCACCTTTAACAATAATCACTGAACGACACTTTGAAACCGTAGAGGCGGCGGCGATGGCCTTGGCCAGCGACATCGCCGGGCAATTACGCCGGGCCATATGCGAAAGGGGCACGGCCTCGATAGCGGTATCCGGCGGGCGCACACCGAGGCATGTTTTTCCGGCACTGGCAACGGCCGATGTGGACTGGCGCCACGTCTGCATTACCCTTACCGACGAACGCTGGGTAGAGCCGAGCCATGAAGACTCCAACGAAGGCCTGGCCCGCCGTTTGCTGTTAAGCGAGCGGGCCGCGGCGGCATCTTTTATCGGCCTTAAAACGGAACACGGCGTCAGTCAGACCGAGGAAAGACTAAACGCCATAGCATGGCCGCTGGATGCGGCCTTTCTCGGTATCGGCGAGGACGGGCATATCGCCTCGCTGTTCCCCGGCGACCGGGGCTGGGAGGCTGCGACCGGACGCTGCGTCGCAATTGCCAAGACCGACACCCGTCAGGACCGTATCAGCCTTAGCCCCGGGGCACTGCTGAACTGTCGGCGTATTTTCATAATTCTATCCGGTTCGGCCAAGATAGCAGCCTTCGAAGCGGCAAAACGCCCTGGACCGGCGAACGAAATCCCTCTGAGACTTGTCCTCCATCAAACCGGCGTTCCGGTGTCAGTGTATGTCGCCGACTAGAG
>CAZEFJ010000254.1:0-2646 GCA_964511465.1 uncultured Hyphomicrobiales bacterium | reverse complement strand
TGCGTATTCCGGCGAAGTTGATCATCGATTCTGTCCGAAGTTGACCACCTAAACTTCATAACGTATTGGGTTGGATATTAGCACTATCAGTGATCAACATCATCTGGTAGCGAGTTCATGATTTTTCGCATCGATTCCCCCTTTAATTTCAGTTTGTGAGCATTGTGTAATAGCCGATCGAGGATGGCGTCAGCCAGAGTGGCATCACCGATGGCCTTATGCCATTGAGTGATGGGTAGTTGACTGGTGATCATAGTGGATTTATTGCCATGTCGGTCTTCCATGATTTCCAGTAAATCATTTCTTTGTATTAAACTCAGTTTCTCTAACCCCCAGTCATCAAAAATGAGTAAATCGATTTTAGCCAGTTGATTGATCAACTTGCTAAAGCGGCCATCGCCATGAGCGATGCTTAGGCTTTCGAGCAAACGTGATATTCTAAAGTAACGTACTGAGTAACCCTGGCGACAGGCCGATGTGGCTAGTACACAAGCCAGGTAGGTTTTACCACAGCCCGTGGGGCCAGTCAGCAGGATATTATGGTGTTGCTCCAGCCATTGATTACTTAGCAGACTGGCGAACTGACTTTTGATCAAGCCACGAGGATGGGTGTAATCAATGTCTTCAGGATAGGATTGTAGCTTCAGCTTGGCAGCCTTTAATAACCGCGTGATCTTGTTGTTATGGCGATGGGTTGTTTCTCTATCGACCAGCAGTCCTAAGCGTTCTTCAAAGCTCAGTTCATCATGTGTGGCCGGTTGTGATTGTTGTTGCGCCAGACCATCAGCCATACCTGTTAACTTAAGGGTACGTAGTTGTTGTAAGGTTTGTTGATTTTGCATTATGTTTTCCTTTTTGGGTTTTTGTTAATGGTAATAGTTCTCGCCACGAACATTCTCGTGATCATCTAAAAACAGATCATCCTGTTCAGGGATAATTTTGTTTTCTAACGTCAGGTAATCGAGTCCCTTTTTAAGAATGGACTCGATGCTGGTGCGTGTGGGTGAGTTGATTAATAAGGCGCGTTCACAGGCCTTGTTTAATCGTGTGCGATCATATTTTTTAGCCAGGCTAAGCAGGCCCAGAATGCTGCGGTAGTTTTGTTCTTTGTGTCGTTTTTGGTTTAGCAGTCGCTCCACGACAGTTCGGGTTGCCGAACCAATATCACCGGCCCAGTTCAGGAACCGCTCAGGATTCCATTCGCTCATGCTGCGATGCGCATGCGGCATATGTTCAGTACAGGTCGAATGACCTCCTGGTCTAAGACTACGAGAATGACTGGCGATACGCTTACCCTGTGCGTAGATAGCCACGACCGTGCGACTGGCATGCACCTCAACAGACTGCTTCACCAGATGATGCGGCACCGAGTAATAGTGTTTGTCGTATTCAATATGATAATCGATGTGTACACGGGCCTGCTTTACATCCACGTATTGATAAGCATGTTCAGGTAATGCCCGAAGAGCCGGTTTATCAATTTGTTCGAACTGACTTTGACGGCAGCCCGGCAGTTTTTTAAAGGCCCGCAGATTAAGATTTTTTAGTAATTCGGCAATAGCCAGGTTAAGGGATGCCAGGGTAAAAAATGTCTGATGGCGTAGGCGCGCCATGATCCAGCGTTCAACAATCTGTACACCGACCTCAGCCTTGGATTTATCTTTGGGTTTATAAGGTCGAGCAGGCACGATAGCGGTTTGATAGTAACGCGCCATCTGTTGATAGGCAGGGTTTAAGTCAGGCTCATAACGATGGGTTTTGATCACGGCACTTTTCAAGTTATCCGGGACGATAATTTCAGGCACGCCACCAAAGAACGTAAAGGCCTTAACATGGGCATTAATCCAGTCTTCCTGTTTCTGACTCCAGCTGGCACAGGCGAAGGTATAGTTGGATGCCCCAAGAACAGCAACAAAGACTTGTGCCGTTCTGACTTCACCTGTATCAGGGTTAACGACATTAAGTGTGGGACCACAGTAATCAACAAACAGCTTTTCACCGGCAAGATGAGTTTGTCGCATCGAACGTTTTTGTTTATCACGCCAGACACGGTAGTGATGACAGTACTGAGAATAACTATAGCCATCCTCTGGATGGCATTGCCGATATTCCTGCCAAAGAAGTAGTTGGGTGACACCTTTTTGTTTAAGTTCTAAATGGACGTTGGGATAGTCAGGCTCACTAAACTGGCGAGGCCCGCTTTGGCTTGGAAACAGCAGGCGCCCCAGTGTGCGTTCATCCATATTCGTCGGCAAGGGCCAGCTGATCTCGGCCACTTTTGCTCGGGATAGATAATTGACGACCGTACCATAGCCAATATTGAGTGCACTGGCGATAGCACGTTGGCTCAAGCCGGTGTCATATTTGAGTCTTAATATTTCATGTATTTTACGCATTGATAACCTTTTGCTTGGCATGAGCTTGTATCCCTGTTCAAAAAAACAGAAAATACTAGCAAATTAAAAGTTAAATCAATACGTTAGGAAGGATTCTGGTCGAAGGTGATCATTGATTCCGGACGTTGATCACGGATTCTGGAAAATGACCAAAAGTGATCACCTTCAACCAGAATCAATGATCACTTAAAACCAGAATCGGTGATCACCTTCAGCCAGAATCAGTGATCACCTTGCGCCAGAATACGCA
>CAZEFJ010000253.1:0-2672 GCA_964511465.1 uncultured Hyphomicrobiales bacterium | reverse complement strand
GGCCTGGTAAACAAGCCGCACGGCTATCAGAGATCTTTTACAACGGATAAAATCGGTTCAGTTGCGGCAAGCACGGCGGACGAGCTTGCCCGGATGAGGGCAATAGTTCCGCCGGGAATTCCCTTTGCTGTATTTCTGGCACCGGCAAGGGTCGAGATTCGCAACGGTGATTTGCCCTACAAAAATATGCGATTGAAAATCAGCGAGGAACTGGCCAAGCGGGGGATTGCGGTTATCGACCCCTATACGGATTTAGTCGCCGCCGGGTTCAAACCGACCCATTTCGCCCATGACGGGCATTGGTCGCCCCTGGGGCACAGGATTGCCGGCAAAATGGTTGCTGCCTGGCTGAAAATCAGACTTGGCGGGAAATGACAGCATGAAAGCCGTCGGCATTGTTCCCGTAATCATGACCTTGGATCGCCATGTCATGGCCCATGCATTAATTAACGGCACAGCAGTGTATAATAATGACTAAGATCAAGCCTCTCTTCATCAACATCCTGACCATGAACGGGTCCGGGACGCACCTTATCCAAGACTTGATGGTGGCGATGGGGTTGGAACAGCTGGTTAAAGAAGCCGCCTTCTGGCCGGCCCTCATCTTGGCGCGTCGAGACCCCAAGGTTCCGCTTGCTTATCGCGATTCACAAGGCCTTCCCGCATTAACGGTTGTCAATAATTTTCATCAGTCAGTCCGAGGAGAAATCCCAAAAAGCCCCCTGTCAGACCAGGAAGTCGTGAAAACATTTAGCCAGATTTTATCCGACAAAGGGGGAACGCAACTATTCATTACTAATCGGTTCCCCTTGATTTACTCGGGGGACATGTTTGTCGATACAACGTATGGCGACACCTGGACGTTGGATGATCGGGACGCAGCCAGGGCAACATTGCGCGCCACCACCGAGGCTGCGGGTTGGCGTTATCGGGAATTCGCGATGATTCGCCATCCTGTCGACATCTTCATCAGCAACGTCGAGCGATTCGGTGAGGCCTCATCGCATGACATACTTAAACGCCAAATCAATGAGTTTTTCGCGTTGGTCGGCGACTGCCGGAACAAGGGAATGCCAGTTGTTCGTTACGAGGACATCTGCTCTGGAGACATGACCCCATTAATGGAAACACTGGAGGGATATGGCATCCCCAAAGCTACCATATCAAAGGCTTTCGACGTCCCCCACGTGGGCCAGACCAACCGGTGGATGTTGAGCAGGTCCGAGGCTATCACTCGGGCCGCACTGGAATTGGCCCCCCTATTGGCACCCAACGGATATTTCTTCGAGTGCAGAACCGGCATTTCCAGGCCATGGGCAATGGCACGAAAGTGGCTACAAAAATTATCGGCCGAAGTCCATAGCGCAAACCAAATAGTCAATGGAAATTACCTTGCACACTCGGCATTCACCCGACACAGGAAAACCATTTTCGGTGCCGTTTATTTGCGACTGTTGGTTATTTGGCCACCTTTTTGGAAAAATTACGAGGCCCTTTACCGGGATTTTTACGGCACGCCAGTACCTATGAGGACTCTTGCCGACCGCCTTGGCTATAATGGGAAATATGCCATAAAAGGACGCCTTGTTGCATTGGTGATAGGTTTGATTTTTACCGGCTTTATCAGTCTAGCCATCCTGCGAGTCGCCATGCCCAATTGGATGGATATATTTAGCGGCTGGTTCATGTAAAAGGCGGTAATAATCGGCCTGATACTTGAAAATGATATGCGGGTCTACTATTGCCGCGCCATGGCGAACATGGCGAACACGGCGGCAACAAGCAAGGCCAAGGGAAGTGATGCGCCCAGCTTGCCCAGCTTGGTAGAGGTTAAACTGTTTTTTACCCCCCACTCGGCGCCGTATAATTTTTTTCCGTCACCCTCAAGCGGATTGCTATAATCAGGGAAACACTCATCGCCACAGGATTGGTGAACAGGGAACATGGCTATGAAAAAGTTTACCAGGGATGAAAGATGGTCGGTGGCGGCGAGCACAGCGTACGGACTTGCCTGGCTGAAGACCCAACTTGGCGGAAAATAACACTATGAAAGTCGTCGGCATAGTTCCCGCCCGCATGGGATCTGGACGTTTCCCCGGCAAGCCGCTGCACCCGATTTGCGGGCGGCCGATGGTCGATCATTGTTTTAGCAGGGCCCGGCTTTATTCCGGCTGGGACGGCCTGTTCCTGGCCACTTGCGACGAGGAAATACGCGAGTTTGGAAGATCCAAAAACTTTCCCGTCATTATGACGTCCGATGCCCATGTACGGGCATTGGACCGGGTCAGTGAGGCGGCGGAAAAATGTGATATTGATATTGCCGACGACGATGTGGTGGTCTGCGTTCAGGCTGACGAGCCGCTGCTCGGCCCGGATGTTATCGAGGCAGTGGTCAACCCCTTCAGGGAAGACGAGGCAGTCGAAGGAACCATGCTGGCGGTACCGATAGTTGACGAGGAACTTTACCTCAACCCCGATATCGTAAAGATAGTCCATGATGAAAAAGGTGATCTTCTTTACACCTCGCGTCGCCCTATCCCCTATTGCGAAACCTTCTCGGCGGAAATCGGGGCCAAGCGGGTCGGCGGTATTTTCGGGTTTAGATGGAAGTTGTTGAAGGCCTTTAGCGGGATGGCCCCATCGCCGCTTGAAATCAGCGAAGCCTGTGATTC
>CAZEFJ010000252.1:0-2679 GCA_964511465.1 uncultured Hyphomicrobiales bacterium | reverse complement strand
CGCTTAGCGAGGCTGCGTGTTTGCCTGTTTCAATGCCCTCTCCGGCCGCCTCGACGGCGGTTATCCTTACCTCCATATCATCAAGGAAGGGGTGGAACAGACCCAGGGCGTTCGATCCGCCGCCGATACAGGCGACAAGCTGGTCGGGCAGACGGCCTTCGGCATCGATAATCTGCTGGCGAACCTCGTCGCCGATCACCGACTGAAAATCGCGAACCATCATCGGGAATGGGTGCGGCCCTGCGGCGGTGCCGATCAGATAGTAAGTGTCATCGACATTTGCGACCCAGTCCCGAAATGCCTCGTTAAGCGCGTCCTTGAGGCTGCATGAACCGGACCTTACCGGGCGCACATCGGCACCCAGCATCTTCATCCGGTAGACATTGGAAGACTGGCGCTCAATATCCTTGGTCCCCATGTATATGACGCATGGCAGATCGAACAGGGCGCATACGGTAGCTGTCGCGACCCCGTGCTGGCCGGCCCCGGTTTCGGCGATAATCCGTTTTTTGCCCATCCGCCGGGCAAGCAGGATTTGCCCGATACAGTTATTGATCTTGTGGGCCCCGGTATGGTTAAGGTCTTCGCGTTTGAGATAAATCTTCGCCCCGCCAAAGTGATCGCTTAGCCGCCGGGCCAGATACAGCGGGCTTGGGCGGCCGACATAATGGGCCAGGTAATAGTCCATCTTTTTGACAAAGGCGGGATCGGATATGGCATCATTATAGGACCGCTCGACATCCAGAATAAGCGGCATCAGGGTTTCGGCGACAAACCGTCCGCCATAAATGCCGAAACGGCCATCCGAATCAGGCCCGGTGCGATAGCTGTTTAATTTTTTCATCACGATTTTTCTTCAAAGTTCCTTGGCAAGCCTGATAAATTTGCGAACCATATCCGGGTTTTTCACTCCCGGACTGTCCTCGACCCCGCTTGAAACATCAACCGTCGCGGCACCGCTAATGCGAACCGCCTCACCGATATTGGCGGCGTTCAGGCCCCCGGCGAGAATCCACGGCCTGTTCCAGAGCCGCCCCTGGATAAGTTGCCAGTCGAAAGCCAGCGCGTGCCCCCCAGGGCGCTCGGCCCCCTTGGGCGGCTTGGCGTCGAACATCAGTATATCCGCAATATCCTCGAAGGAACGGGCGTAATCAATATCTTGCTCGGATGAAACGGCTATCGCCTTGATCACCCCAAGGCCGGAACGCTGCCTGATTTCGGCACTGCGCTGCGGGCTTTCCTGACCGTGAAGCTGCAACATGTCGAGCCTGATCCCGGCAACGATCCCGGCAATGGCTTCATCGGATGGATCGACCACCACCCCGACCCGGATGATTCCATCCGGTATCTCCGCCATCAGCGGTGCTGCCGTGGCCGGTGTCAGAGCGCGCGGCGAAGCATCAAAAAAAACGAACCCCAGATAGGACGCGCCGCCTTCCACCGCCGCCGCTACGGCGTCGGGGCTACCCAGACCGCATATTTTCACATCTACCGGCATTTAGAGCATATTTTGATCATAAGAAACTACTGAAACGTCGCCCTCGGCCGCGTTTCAGGCGGCCTTGGTGTCGGACGGGGGGGCAAGTGCTATTCGCTGGTTTCTTTGAGCAGATTTTAAATCATCCACTTCCTGGTGAAGCAGGGCTGCCTCTTGTTCCGCCTTGTCGGCACGACGCGTCAATTTACGTACCCGGCGGCGCAATCTCCCGGCGCCTAGCCAGGCAACTACACTGGCCAAAAGGACGCCGACAAAAAGGCTGGCAAGAACAACCCCGAATATGGGCAACGGCGGGCTGCTGGCATCCAGCGGCCACAGGCTAAGAACTACCGTAGCCCGGTTGGACACCGAAAAGGCGACGACAACCAGCGCGATTGGTGTCAGAAAAATCCAGGATAGCCACCTCGACATTATCAGAAGCCCCTTAAACAGTCGCTCACGACCCGCTGTTCAGCTTTTCACGCAGCTGCTTGCCGGTCTTGAAATAGGGAATAAATTTGGGCTCGACTTTGACCGATTGGCCGGTCCGCGGGTTCCTGCCGACACGGGCACCGCGTTCCTTAACCGAAAATGCCCCGAACCCCCGCAGTTCAACCCTGTCGCCGTTAGCAAGGGCAACCGTAATCTCTTCAAAAACGGTGGTTACAATGCGTTCCACATCCCGCTGAAGAAGATGCGGATTAGCATCGGCAAGATGCGCTATCAGCTCCGACTTGGTCATCGCCGTATTCCTTTTGGCCGTATTCCTTTTGGTTTCATATCCGTCTTTTTAAACACAACTCGCGTGCAGGTCTACCCATGCATAACGGTTTGTCCGTAACCTTAAGCTATCCTCAATTACTCCGTCGCATTTCAGGATTAAATTATTCCATCCAACCAAGGTGCTATCTAGAGCATAGGTTGCCAAAGCGAGACCGCGCCGTCAAGTTTAAGTCGTTCATAAAACAGTGTTTTTCCCAAGGCCGCCGGAACATAATCAAGCCATCCCCGGCCCTTGCGGTTGATTTCCACATCCGCGACGGGGACATCTCCGGCTATTTTATGTGTGACTTCCAGCCATTTACGGGCCTGCTTTTCGCCTCCGATGGCGTCGATAAGGCCGTTTTCAAGAGCCTGGCGACCAGTGAAAACCCGTCCATCCGCCAATTTCAAGACCTTTTCACGATCCATGGCGCGGCGTT
>CAZEFJ010000251.1:0-2694 GCA_964511465.1 uncultured Hyphomicrobiales bacterium | reverse complement strand
GGCCACAGCTTGCGGGCAAGAACCCCGATCAGGACCAGATTACCCAGCCCGAACAGCGGCGAAACGATTCTCGCCGACCATTCACTAACCCCGAATACGGCCCAGCCGAGGTGAATTAGCCAGAATAGTAGTGGCGGCTTGTGGGCGTATGGCTGACCATTCAGATAGGGAACCAGAAAATCGCTGCGAAGCCACATCTCCCAGGCCACAGAGACGTAACGGGTTTCGTCAACGGGCAGCAGAGGGCGGGCAAATAACGTCGCCACCAGCAACCCAAGCCAGCCGGCAACCCACATAAATCTGGTTGAACTGTTCATAAAAAAACATACTCTCAAGGACGCTATAGTTCTAAACGGCCAGACATTTCGGCCCGACATCTAGAAAGGAACCATGAATAACCTCCCGGCCCAGGATACGCAACGCCGCTGGTTGCAATACGCGCTATCGCTTTCGCCCGGGGCCGCCGTGGAAAAGGCGGCGCGATTGGCGAGGCGCCTGCTTTGCGGATACCTGCGCCAGATTGCCGATCACTTCCGCACCACCTACGCCGACGCCCCGGAAGGAACGCTTTCTATACCGCCCGCCGACGACACGGCGGTGGGTCTGTTCGCCCCTTCGGTCGCCGGTGCGATGGTCGGTGATCTGGCGGGCGATCTGGCGGGACTGACCGGACGCTACCTGGAACATCGTTTTGGTCTGCTCGGATCGGGATGGCTCAAGCTCCAACATGGCATGACATGCAACGGCTTCGAGGGGGGAAAGTATCCGGCATGTTCGATTCCCTCCGGGAATTTGCGGCAATATCTGGTCTCCCGCCTGTCACCGGGGAACCGGGCCCGGGCCCTGCACATTTGGGGAATGGTGGATGAGTCTTATGTTCCCATTGACTGGCAGATTGATTTCAAATCCGGCTACCGCTGGGATCAGGGACGATCGTCCGCAAGCCTGCTTTACGGGCATTTGCCGGGGGTAGATATAAAGGTTCCGTGGGAACTGGCCCGGTTGCAGCATTTCCCCCGCCTCGCCCTGGCCCATGTACTGGCCAGGGAAGGCGAAGAAGGCTTTGAGCCGCCCGAAATATATATCGGCGAATTCCGCAACCAGTGCCTCGACTTTATCGCCTCCAACCCGCCGCGCTTTGGCGTCAACTGGTCATGCACCATGGATGTCGCCATCCGGGCCGCCAATATGGTCACCGCAATGAACCTGTTTCGCCGTCACGGTGCGGTGTTTGATGATCCCTTCGAGGCTGAATTTACGGCCTCGATATTGAGCCACGCCCGCCATATAAACGCCAACCCGGAACGACACGCCAATTTTACCGGCAACCATTATCTTGCCGGACTGGCCGGGCTGGCGTTCTGCGCCACCGGCCTTCCCGCAACCGCCGAGACCAACGGCTGGCTAAACCGTGTGATCAGGGAAATGGTCTCCGAGGTGGCGAGCCAGTTCACCGAGGACGGCGCAAATTTCGAGGCATCGACGTCGTATCATCGGCTGTCGGCGGAAATGGTTATCTTTACCACGGCGCTGGTGCTGGGACTTGATGACCAAAGAAAAAAGGAAATCGGACTATCGCCTTTCCCCCAATGGTACTTTGAGCGGATTGAAAAAATGGCTGAGTTCTCGATCCATATCACCAAGCCAAACGGGCGGGTGGTCCAGATAGGCGACAACGATAATGGCCGTTTGTTCAAACTGTCGGCGGCGGCGGAAAGTGGCGTATCTCTCGATCATCGCTCGCTGGTCGGGGCTATAAACGGATTGTTTGGAAGAGACGATATGGCGATCTTTTCGGCGGATGGGGGAAGGATAGAGGCAGCCCTGATCAGTGGTCTGGCGGGCGGCTCCGTCGTTGCCAGCTATCTTGATAAGGGCCAGCCTCCGGCGGCGGCAGGGCGACAGACAGGGAGCCAGGAACAAATTTACGGCAGGCCGGAAAGCCAGCGCGAAATAGTCATTAAATTGCCTGATCCTGGCGTTCTTGACGACCTGAGCGCCGTCGCCTACCCCGACTTCGGACTTTATATCTGGCGCTCGGACAGTTTTTTTCTTTCGCTGCGCTGCGGCCCCATCGGCCAGAACTCGAACGGTGGCCACGCCCATAACGACCAACTGGCGATCGAACTGAATATCGATGGTTACGACTGGCTGGCCGATCCAGGCAGCTATGTATATACCGCCTCGCCCGAATTAAGGAACAGCTATCGCTCGGTCCATGCCCACGCCGCCCCACGGCACGGAAAGGCCGAACCGGCAAGGCTGGACCTTGGCATGTTCCGCTTGGGAGACGAGGCCGGAGCAATTTGCCTTCGTTTCGATAAGGGCGGATTCCACGGTGTCCATTATGGATTCGGCGTTGCCGTTTTCCGAACTGTGGTAATTGACGACACCGCTATCGTAATCAGGGAAGGAACGGGCGCTGGCGGCCCCGATATTTCCGAAGACTGTGAAACAATCAACGTTGAAGACAGGTTCGGATTGAGGAAAATATTGGGAGATACCCCACCCTTTTCACCGGGCTATGGCAGAATTGAGTGAGCGTCTATTTTTGCTATTGGTCGTCTTCGCACTGACTGTCGGTGCTTCGCCTACAGCCTTTACGTCGATCATTACCGGATCGATCCTGGGGAATTTCAAAACCGCCGATAAAGCCTATTGCACCATATCCCAGATCCCTTCGCTCGTCACCGC
>CAZEFJ010000250.1:1374-2696 GCA_964511465.1 uncultured Hyphomicrobiales bacterium | reverse complement strand
AACAACTGCGGGCGCAGCCCCAACTTGGGTTTGACGATGGTCCCGACGATCATCCCGCCGTCGGTGGCCGGACGTCCCAATACTTTCCACATGTCCTTGATGTTCATCGACGGACCGTCGAACAGCTTTAGATATTCCTCGGGAACATAAAAATCGTGCATCTTGGCATACTCGACATCGCCCATGCCCTGGTTGTTGCCGATTGCCAGGGTAAGAAAAGAGGCCACCATCGCCTTGTCGTCGATAATGTTGCGGTCGAACAGATCGATCGGATAGGCGATTTTGGTAAGCTCTTTGGCCTCGTCGATCTCGTAGACCAGTGAATCGACACCCCTGGTAAAGTCATCGGTGGTCGAAACCTCGACATTGGTTCCGGTCGATGATTCAGCCGAAAAATGAGCCGCGGTCTCAAGATAGCCATGCCCCGCCTTGGGCTTGAGAATGTAGGCGCACAATACATGCTTGCCACCCGCAATCAGGTCTTTTTCGGTAAGGCTAAGGTTGGCGTAGCGATCAGTCTGGTCCAATGCCATGATGGAATATTCCTCGGACAGTTGTTATCTATTTTCCAGATCAACCTAACACTGCCTAATACATAAGAAAATTAAATAATATTGATAATATATATAAATATATCTTATACTTAATTTTATGTACGTTACATTCAGACAGCTTCGCTCTTTTTCCTCGGTAGCCCGCCACGGCAGTTTCTCGCGGGCCGCCGAAGAACTTCACCTTACCCAGCCGGCGGTCTCGATGCAGGTCAAACAGCTGGAGGATCAACTGGCAATGCCCCTGTTGGAACGTATTGGGCGCAAGATCACCCTCACCGAGGCTGGCGACAAAGTTTACGCCCATGCCAAGGCTATAGCCGGACAGATTGAAAGCATGGAGGCGGAAATCAATGATCTAAAGGGGCTGGAAGGTGGAAACCTGAGAATTTCGGCGATAACCACGGCCAATTATTTTGCCCCCAAGCTGCTTGGCGAGTTTTACCGACGTCACCCTGCGGTAAAGGTCAGTCTGGATATCACCAACCGTGACAAGGTATTGTTGCAACTTGCCGGTAACGAGGTGGATATGGCGATAATGGGCCAGCCGCCATCGACCAGGGATCTGGAATTCGCTCCATTCATGGACAATCCCCTGGTTATCGTCGCACCCTGCGGCCACCCCCTTGACGGAACAAAAAAAATCCCCCTAAAACGTATGGAGAATGAAGTATTTCTGGTCCGCGAGCCCGGCTCCGGCACCCGTGGCGCGATGGAGCGTTTTTTTAAAAAGCATGAGATAAAACTCACCACCGGCATGGAAATGAGTTC
>CAZEFJ010000250.1:0-1274 GCA_964511465.1 uncultured Hyphomicrobiales bacterium | reverse complement strand
GCCAAAGAGGCGGAGCAGCAATTTCGTGCAGCACTGGGCTACGCAAGCGGACAACGGGCGGCGGCCATACACAGCAATATCGTGCTGACTATGCATTATCTTGACGAGTATGATGCGTCGGCGCTGGCGACCGAACTGAGTTCCTGGGCGGCCCGCCATGAAGCGCCGTTGAAGACTGAACGGCAGCCGTTAGGAAATTCGCCGAGGCCCGGCAAGCCGTTGCGTGTCGGCTATCTTTCCGCCGATTTCCGTTGCCACCCGGTTGGTTTTTTCTGGTTGCCTGTTCTGGCCTCGCATGATCCGGATAAGTTTGAGACATTTTGTTATTCATCGACGCTAAAGGCGGATAACTTAACCGAAAAATTCAAGTCTGCCGCGATGAATTGGCGCGATGTGGCGGCGCTAGCAGATAGCGATCTTGCCGAACAAATTATCCGGGACGGCATAGATGTGCTGGTCGATTTATCCGGCCATACGGCAGGGCATAGACTGCTGGTGCTGGCCCGGCGCGCGGCCCCGGTTCAAATTGTCGCCGGTGGTCATTTTTGTTCGACCGGCATGGCCGAAGTGGATTATCTGGTCGCAGACGAAACCCATGCCCCAGCCGGATCAAAGCGGGAATTTACCGAACGGCTAATTTGTTTGCCGGACAGCTATACATGTTACGCCCCCCCCTCGTATGCACCGCCGGTTGCGGATTTACCGGCGGGTGGCGGAAATCCGATCACATTTGGCTGCTTCAATAATCTGGCCAAGTTTTCACCCCGGATCATCGCACTCTGGTCCAAAGTGCTAGCGGCGGTACCTCAATCACGATTTCTATTGCGCGCAAAAGCCTTAGCCGATGCCGGAACGGCGGCGCGGTGTCGGAAACTGTTCGAAGATCAGGGGATCGACGGGGCAAGGATAATAACCGGGCCCGGCGCACCCCATAAAGAATTTATCGGATTTTATAACGATATGGATATTGCCCTAGACACCTTCCCCTATTCAGGCGGCTTGACGACACTGGAGGCACTGTGGATGGGGGTGCCGGTGGTAACCTTGCCGGGCAAAGCTTTTTGCGGCAGGCATAGCGCCAGCCATCTGAAGGTTGCCGGACTGCCCGAACTTATCGCCGACAGTCCTGAAAAGTTTATCGAAATAGCCTGTAATCTGGCCAACGACCGTAACCGCTTGGCGGACCTGAGAAATGGCCTGCGCGAGCGCCTGAGCAAGTCCCCCCTGCTTGACGGCAATGCCTATACCCGTCATCTGGAAGCCGCTTATCGCAA
>CAZEFJ010000249.1:0-2761 GCA_964511465.1 uncultured Hyphomicrobiales bacterium | reverse complement strand
GCCCCTAAACCAGCCAAGGCACCAAAACCCGGAAAGTAGGAGATGACCGACCCACGTTTTTTCGACGTTAGCGGGCCATTTTCGCTTAAGCAGCTGGCGGATATTTCTCTCGCCGGGATAGATGCATCGGCTAACCCGGACAGCGTATTTACGAATGTAGCCCCCCTTAACGTGGCGGGGGCTGGCGACGTCAGTTTTCTCGACAACAGGCATTATCTGGACGACTTTTCTAAAAGTGGGGCAGGGGCGTGCATTGTCCGCCCCGAACTGGCTTGCAAGGCCCCCGATGGCATGAACCTGTTGCTGACGGACGAGCCTTACCGAGGATATGCCATGATAGCCCAGGCATTTTATCCGCGATCATCGGCCAAGGACGGCATATCCGAAAATGCTTCGGTCGATAAAACCGCGATCATCGCGGATGACTGCAAAGTCGATGCCGGGGCGGTTATAGGCCCCATGGTGAAAATTGGCCAAGGCTGCCATATAGGAGCAAATTCGGTACTCGGCAAAGGCGTTATTATAGGTGACGATTGCTATATCGGGGCTTGTGTATCAATAGCTTATTGTAATATTGGCAAGCGGGTTACAATTCATGACGGAGTCCGTGTCGGAGCCGACGGTTTTGGCTTTGCCCTTGGTCCCAAGGGCCACCTGAAGGTTCCGCAACTTGGTCGCGTTATGATAGACGACGACGTGGAAATAGGGGCCAACACCACCATTGATCGCGGTTCCGGCCCCGATACGGTAATTGGATCGGGATGCAAAATTGATAATCTGGTACAGATAGCCCATAACGTCCGTATCGGATGTAATTGCGTGATAGTATCGCATGTCGGAATTTCAGGCAGCACCACTATTGGTGATTTTGTCATGATCGGCGGTCAGGTGGGGATAGCGGGGCATCTGCATATCGGCGACGGTGTCCGTATCGCCGCGCAGAGTGGTATAATGCGCGATATCGAGCCCGGCGCAAGTGTCGGAGGCTCGCCCGCCACACCTATCCGGGAATGGCTGAAAGGGGTTGCCCTGTTGGAACGAATGGTAAAAAAGAAAGGCCGGTAAACCTTGACTTCAGAAATATCCGAAAAAGGAAAAGATATCGACATCAACCGGGTAATGGAAATGATCCCGCACCGTTACCCCTTCCTGATGATTGACCGGGTGACCGAGGTGGTATCCGGGTTAAGTGCCGTAGGTATCAAAAACGTAACCATCAACGAGCCTTTTTTTCAGGGTCATTTCCCAGATCAGCCGATCATGCCGGGGGTTCTTATAATTGAGGCAATGGCACAAACCGCAGGTGTCCTGGTTATCGAAACAATGGGCAAAGATGCGGAAGGAAAGATGGTCTATTTCATGTCGGTCGATCAGGCCAGATTTAGGAAACCCGTAACCCCGGGGGACAACCTGCGTATTTGTGTAAAAAAGCAGCATAATCGGGGTAATGTATGGAAATTCAGCGGCGAGGCCAGGGTCGACGGAACCGTTGTTGCCGATGCCACCTATACCGCTATGATTGTTGACGGGTAAAACAGATATGAGTATTCATCCCACCGCGATAATAGAGGACGGAGCCGTTATCGGCGACAATGTGGCGATAGGCCCTTATTGCATTGTCGGCCAGGATGTAAAAATCGGTGACGGGGTCTCGCTTGAAGCCCATGTTGTGGTCGGCGGGGACACCTCTATCGGCGCCAATACCAGGGTATTTCCGTTTGCCTCGATCGGCATGCAGCCTCAAGACCTTAAATACAAGGGAGAGCCTTCGCGCCTCGAAATCGGCTGCAACAACGTAATCCGTGAACATGTAACCATGAACCCCGGTACCGAAGGCGGTTGTATGGTAACGACCGTCGGCAATAATTGTCTTTTCATGGTCGGGTCCCATGTTGCCCACGACTGTCTGATCGGTGACCATGTAGTACTGGTAAATAACGCCACTTTGGGCGGCCACGTGGTAGTCGACGACTGGGCCATCATAGGCGGTCTGTCAGCGGTGCATCAGTTTGTTAGAATCGGCCGTCACGCCATGATCGGCGGTATGTCCGGGGTCGAAAACGCGGTTATTCCATACGGATCGATCATCGGCAACCGGGCAAGATTGCATGGACTTAACATTGTCGGCCTTAAGCGTCGTGGTTTTTCACGCGATGATATCCATGAGTTGCGCAAGGCCTATAGGCTTATTTTTGCCCAGGAAGGAACAATGTCCGAGCGGCTGGATGATGTTGCGGAATTATTCGCCGAGATTGAGCCGGTTATGGAGATAGTCGAATTTATCCGATCGGATTCATCGCGCGCAATATGCCAGCCCAACATGGAAGATGCGGCCTAGGATATTTCCGTATGAAACGGAAACACCCTGTTTTTTATCGCTCACGACATCGACCTGAAGATCGATGCCTGCGCGGGCGCGCCGAACGATCGGCGGGCCGCCTTGCGGCCTTGGGCATTTTCCGATGAAACTAAAATGCCCTGAACCGGTCCTTGGCATTCTCGCCGGTGGCGGAGAACTGCCTTTGCGCATTATAGAGACCTGCGTCGAAGCGGGGCGTGGATACTTTGTCATTGCCTTCAAGGACCAGACACCCCCCGATACAGTCGCCGGTCAACCGCATGCCTGGGTCCGGCTAGGGGCTGCGGGAAGGGCGATCGAACTGTTGCGCGATGCCGGGGTCACGGAACTGGTCTTTGCCGGCAGTATTAGCCGCCCGTCGATAGCCTCTCTCAGGCCTGACATATGGACGGCGAAGTTTCT
>CAZEFJ010000248.1:0-2771 GCA_964511465.1 uncultured Hyphomicrobiales bacterium | reverse complement strand
ATGCTACTGCAGTAGCAGAGCAAGCGAAATCCATGCTCATCGCCTTATTTCACGGCCTGTCCTGAATTTAGTTCACTTCGTCGCAGGATTGGGGCTGATTAAATTCAACTATCAAGATTGAATTAATCTTGCGCGGTTACTCTTTCGCAGGGACAGGGTTCCGGGAAACGCGCAAGATGAACGAAACTGCACAGCAGAGCACCGATGATCGGTCGCGTTTCGACAGTGATGATTTAACGGTATTGTTAAACACCATCCTCACAACTCAGGCCTCGCGCTATATCCACATTTCTGCTTGGGCGTTGTTACTGCTGTCGCTTGTCAGTCTTCGGGTAGTCGTAATTTGGTATGTGCTGACGATCGCAGCAGGGTTAATTCGCTCGGTGATTGAAAACCATATGAGCGATCGTCAGGTCAGTCATGCGATTACAAAAAGGCGCCGATATGCATTTGTCGCCATGGCATCCAGTTCATTCTGGGCTGCAGCACCGGTTTTGGCCTGGACTTCGGGGCATGCATTTGGGCCCGCCGCTGCGATGTTTTTCATCGTCAACGGGTATATGCTTGCTTTTGCGCAGTTTCGTTCAACGCCGGTCAATGCGCTCATCGCGACATCCCCCTATCCAGTGGCCTTCGGGTTTTGTCTTACGCTGGCTGCCGGCACTGAAATGTTTGCGCCGCTAGTGGCGGCGATACCTCTGCTGGTGGCGAGCGTCAGCTATGTTCTGATGTTCGGGAATCTGACGCATAAGGAACTGGAACGCGCCAGTCATGAGCGTGCAGAGTTGATCGATGAACTTGAAAATGCGCGGATTGCCGCCGAAAAAGCTTCTGAGGCGAAATCTATGTTTTTGGCGAATATGAGCCATGAAATACGTACACCAATGAATGGCGTATTGGGTATGGCCGAGCTTCTCGCCAACACCAAGCTCGACAGCCGCCAGAGAATTTTTGCAGACACCATTCATCAATCTGGCGCTGCGCTTTTGACGATTATCAATGACATTCTTGATTTCTCCAAGATCGAAGCCGGAAAGCTTGAGATTGAAGAAACGATTTTTGATCTACGTGTATCGGTTGAAGACATCGCCGTGATGATGGCCCCGCGCGCTCAGGAAAAGAAGTTTGAACTGATTGTACGGTTTCAACCAAATCTCCCCCTCAACGTAATTGGCGATGGTGGGCGCATTCGTCAGATCATCACTAACCTTGTTTCAAACGCGATCAAGTTCACACAAAAAGGTTATGTCTTAATCGATGTTACAGGTGACTTTGACGATGACTATGCGCATATCCGTGTTGGTGTCACGGACACGGGGGTTGGCATAGAGGCTGATAAACTCGGCCATATATTCGATGAATTCCAGCAGGCTGATACCTCAACTACGCGCAAATTCGGCGGCACGGGTCTGGGGCTAGCGATTTCGAAACGCCTTGCAGAAGCAATGGGTGGAAAAATTGGCGTTTCATCTGACTATGGCAGGGGGTCGACTTTCTGGTTTGAGGTAACCTTGCCGACGCGCGAGGCAAATGAAATTGTCTGGCAGTCGACATTTGATCCAAATGAGCGACGCGTGCTTGTCGTGGATGACATAGAGATTAATAGGCGTATACTGATGGAACAGTTGGAGTCATGGGGGTTTGCGCCCGATGAATGCTCCAGCGGCCGAGAGGCTCTCGAGAAAATGCGCGTTGCGCATGCCAAAAACAGCCCTTATGCGCTCGTTATACTGGATTATTTAATGCCGGAAATGGACGGCTTAGAGCTTGCTCGCAAAATTAAAGAAGACCCTGATTTGTCCTCTGTGGCGTTGATGGTGTTGTCTTCGGTTGAGGGAGAGAGTGAGGCGAAACGTTTCCGTGATGTCGGGGTTAACGGATATCTGGTTAAGCCCGCGCGGGCGATAATATGTTATCAAACCATCACCGGAATTTTGCGCAACCGTGATGGCGCGGCCCCTCTTGCACAAGAACCCGCGCCGCTTCAGTCGGTAAATAAAAACACGCCTATCGCGAGACCCGCCAAGTCAAGAATTCTTCTGGCTGAGGACAATGAAGTTAATCAGCTGGTGGTCAAGCACATGCTCGACCCGAATGTATACGAGCTGGTAATTGCCCCCAATGGCCGCGAGGCGCTTCGTATATTTCAAGATGACGTCGATGGATTTGAGGTGGTGCTGATGGATGTTTCAATGCCGGAAATGGATGGGCATGATGCGACCCGCGCAATACGTAGCTTTGAAGATTCTACGGGAAAAATACGTACACCAATCATTTGTCTCACAGCCCATGTTATGGCGAGTGATGTGGAGTTAAGCGAAGCGGCAGGCATGGATGATTATCTGGCCAAACCAATCAGTAAAACAAAGCTCGACGCCATGATGGATCGTTGGATAAGTCATAAAAAGCAGATGGCTAGCCAAGCCACGGCTTAGGTCATGGGTCACGAGTCGCCGTCATGAGTGACCGGCCCATGCGAATTCTTAGCCGGCCAGGCGTTCTATATCTTCGTCAGATAATTCGAAATTGGCATAAACATTCTGGACATCATCACAATCTTCCAGCGCGTTCATGAGTTTTATCAATGTTTCGGCTTTGTCGCTTTCAACCGGGATTAAATTCTGCGGCTTCCAAATGGGCTTGGCGGCTTGCGCTTCTCCGAATTTTTGCTCAAGGGCTTTAGCGACTTCCGCTAGCTGGTCGAATGCGCAATAAACCTCGTGTAGATCATCGGAGGACTGCACGTCGTCAGCGCCGGCTTCAATGGTGGC
>CAZEFJ010000247.1:0-2790 GCA_964511465.1 uncultured Hyphomicrobiales bacterium | reverse complement strand
ATGTGTTAAGCATGCCGCCAGCGTTCGTTCTGAGCCAGGATCAAACTCTCAAGTTTAATTCCCCTTAATCGGGGAAAATCAAAGAGTAATCCGTATGCACAAACATGTCTCCACCTTGATCATATCAAAGATAAAATCAAAAGTGGTTTCTTGTAAGAATGCACAGGAAAACGGAGAACTCCATAATACCGAAACTACGGTCGAAGTCGCCGCCCGCGCATCCCTTCCTCAATATTAACAATGTCAAAGAGCAAAAAAACGCAAGGTCCGGAGCCTCCGGCGCCCTGCGAGAGAGCGGGTTATAGGCTTATAGATTGCCCGTGTCAAACCCTTTACTGGGTGGCGAAAAGATTATCTTAACGATTGCGCCACCATATTGATTCTTATGAGCTAATCGCCTACGTAGCCGCACTGGTAAATGTATAAGGCAAAGGAATTGTAACATAATGCTGTTGAAATTGCTACTGGCGTCGGTCTTTCTCATGGCGAGCGCGTTAATTTCTGCGCAATTCGTTATAAATTCGCCAGGCATTGATGGAACTACCCGATCATTGAGGTTGGCCAAGGCACCTTTTTCACTTGGCAACCCGGCGGCAGCGGCCAGCCTGATAATAAAGAGAACGGCGGAACCGTACACCGAAACGCCGAAATTCAGCCCTTACAAAAGAACATTTTATATATCACAAGGCGACACCATGAGCGGTGTGCTGGCAAAGGCCGGGCTTAAACGGGCCGAGGTCACAAAAACAATCCGCGCGTTGAGTAAATATTACGATCCCAGCCGTATCCGCAAGGGAGACGCGATAACACTGACGTTTAAGCCTAACTCGGCGACCGAAATGCCGGGCCGGTTTCTCGGCCTGAGCATGTCTCCGGAATTCAAACGCCTGATAACCGTCGTCAGGGCGAAAGACGGAAGCTTCGGAGCATCCGATAAAGAACGCAATCTGAGCCTTGGATTCGCCAGCGCCGAGGGCAATATCCGGCGCAGCCTGTTTGCCGATGGAAAGCGGGCGGGAATTCCCGTTCCGGTTATCGCAAGGCTGATAAGGGCTTATTCATGGGATGTCGATTTCCAGCGGGACATAAGAGCGGGGGACGGCTTCAAGGTAATGTATGAACGCTATTTCGACGAGACCGGAGAACTGGTCCACAATGGCCGCATCATATATGCCCAGCTAACCCTTAGCGGCAAGACACTGAGCATATATTCGTACAAGCCGAAAAACGGAAGCCGGGATTACTTTGACGAAAAAGGGCAAACCGCAAGGAAGGCACTGATGCGCACCCCGATAGACGGGGCCAGACTGTCTTCCGGGTTCGGGCGGCGACGCCATCCTATTCTGGGTTATGTAAAACAACATCGGGGGCTCGACTTCGCGGCCCCGCGCGGCACCCCCATATACGCCGCCGGTGACGGCACGATAGAGGTGGCCGGACGAAACGGAGGCTATGGCAATTATGTGAAGATCCGCCATAATTCCGAATATTCCACCGCCTACGCGCATATGAGCCGGATCAAGACCAGAAAGGGTCGCCGGGTCCGCCAGGGACAGGTCATAGGATATGTAGGGACCACCGGGCGTTCGACAGGGCCACACCTGCATTACGAGATTCTACGCAGTGGACGAAGAGTGAACCCGTTGCGGATCAAGATGCCGTCAGGAAGGAAACTAAAGGGCCGCGAACTGGCAAGATTTATCGAAACCAGAACCAGCATAGACCGCGACTACGCAAAGCTTGCCGAGACGGTTACGGCAGCAAATCAAACGCCGTTTATCATCAGGCCCTGATCCGAGGCCGACACCCTGACCGTTTCACCTTCGCCGATTTTGTCTTCCAGAATCATTCCGGCAAGCGCGTTTTGCAGCGACTTCTGGATTACCCGTTTAAGTGGCCGGGCCCCGTAAACCTGATCGAAACCTTCATCGGCCAGCCAGCTCAAGGCATCGTCGTCCAGTTCAAGGGTTATCTTGCGATCCGCGAGAAGCTTCTCAAGGTATTTAATCTGGATTTTGACGATTGCATCCATGTCGCTGCGCAGCAGGCGATGAAACAAAATTATCTCATCCAGGCGATTGAGAAACTCGGGCCTGAACGCCGCCCTGACCACCTCCATAACCTGATCTTCCACTTCGTCGGAAGTCTGATCTCTGTCCTGCCCGGCAAGGATATCGCCGCCGAGATTCGAGGTCATGATAATAACCGTGTTGGTGAAATTGACGGTGCGGCCCTGACCGTCGGTAAGGCGGCCATCGTCGAGAACCTGCAGCAATACGTTGAATACGTCCGGGTGGGCCTTTTCTATTTCATCGAACAAAATCACCTGATAGGGCCGACGGCGCACCGCCTCGGTCAGCGCCCCGCCCTCGTCGTAGCCGACATAGCCTGGAGGCGCCCCGATAAGCCGGGCAACAGCGTGTTTTTCCATGTATTCGGACATGTCTATACGCAGCAGAGCCGCCTCGTCATCAAACAGGAACCAGGCCAGCGCCTTGGTCAACTCGGTCTTGCCGACCCCGGTCGGGCCAAGAAACATGAACGAGCCGATCGGCCTGCTGGCATCCTGCAACCCTGCCCTGGAGCGTCTGATCGCATCCGAGACCACCGATAGCGCCTGTTCCTGACCGACAACCCTGGTCCTTAGCGCCGATTCCATAGCCAGCAGCTTTTCCCGTTCGCCTTGCAGCATCTTATCTACGGGAATCCCGGTCCATCTGGAGACGATCGCGCCGATATGCTCGGAGGTTACCGTTTCCTCCAGCATCGAGCCGTCCTCGGCGGATTCGG
>CAZEFJ010000246.1:0-2798 GCA_964511465.1 uncultured Hyphomicrobiales bacterium | reverse complement strand
CAAGCGAGGTCAAGAATCTGGCCAGCCAGACCGCCAGGGCGACCGAGGAAATAGGCAGCCAGATCGGCGGCATCCAGTCCGCCACCATGGATGCGGTAAAGGCCATCCAGGGGATCGGCAAAACCATCGGCGAGGTCGACAAGATCGCCTCGGACATTGCCGCCGCGGTCGAAAGACAGAGCGCCGCGACACAGGAAATAGCCCGCAACGTCGAGCAGGCAGCGGGCGGAACAAGCGAGGCGTCGGAAAATATCAACGGTGTCATACGTAGCGCGGCGGAGGCCGGATCGTCCGCCTCCAGGCAGGTAGAAGCCGCCGACAAGGTGCGTGAGAGAATTCGGACCATGCAAGAGACCCTGTCCGGGATCATCTCCGACAGTTCGGACCAGCAACAAACCGAGCGTCACACCATCAACGTCGCGGTCGAGGTGAAATGCAACGGGAAACGCAAGTCATGCTTGCTGCATGACGTCTCGCGGGGCGGGGCCGCGATCCTTGACCGATCCTTGGGAGGGGGTATTGGTGACGAATTCGATATGGCAATCCCCCGATTAGGCAATCTGCACGGCGCCATAATCGCGATGACCGGCGAATCGAGCCATGTGCGCTTTGATCTGGATGACGACCAATCAAAGCAGCTTGAAGAGTTTATAGCTTCCCGATCTAATAAATAGGTAATTAGTGCCGGATTGATGTGGACCAGGAGGTATCAAAGTGGAATATAAAATCGATAACGGGGCGACCGAGACCGTTCTTCATATTTCCGGTCAACTGACCTATTCGGACCGCGAGGCGGTGGATGAATTAATCCCTCGGGTGGTATCGAACGGAAACCCGCTGATCGTGGTCGACATGAAGGATCTCGAATACATGGATTCCTCGGGGCTGGGGATGTTGCTGACCCTTCGTGAACAGGCTAAAGCAAACAAGGCCAAAGTGGTTGTTGCCCGGTCCGGGGGCGAAGTAAGGGAGATGCTGGAACTGGCCTGTTTCGATACGCTGTTCACCTTCCGCCACGATGGATGAAGGCGAACACAGGCAATCCGGTCCAGCGATTAGCCGTGCCCGTGTTCTGGTTGTCGACGACCAGAAACCAATTAGGGATATGTTGGCGGCGTACCTCGTGTGTGACGGTTACACCGCCGTTTCCGCCGCCGACGGTCGCACGGCATGGGAAATACTCAACGATCAGCCAAGCGGGATAGACCTTATCCTGCTGGACCGCCGTATGCCTGAAATAGACGGCATGCAACTACTGGCGCGGATAAAAGATCATCCCGTGTTCAAGGACATCCCGGTTATCCTTCAGACCGCCGCCGACAGCAAGCAGGACATCGCCGACGGCATCAGGGCCGGGGCCTACTACTACCTGACCAAGCCGATTGAACGAAATTTGCTGCTGTCGATAACGGCGGCGGCGGTGGATGACGTAAGCCGCTACAACCGGCTGCGCAAAGACATTCGCGATCACGCCGAAGCACTCTCCCTGATGACCTCGGGGGTGTTCAGTTTCAAGACCCTGAATGAGGCCGATTATCTGGCGGCGGCGCTGGCGGGCACATGCCCTAACCCGCGATCGGCAGTGGTCGGACTGTCGGAGCTTCTTATTAACGCCATAGAACACGGCAACCTCGGCATAACTTTTGCCGAGAAGGCGACGCTGATTGCCGAAAAACGCTGGACTGCGGAAATCGAGTCCCGGCTTGCCCTTTCCGAAAACCGGTCGAAATTCGCCACGGTCGACTTCCAATGCGCCGACGGGAGAATAAATTTTACCATCCGTGACGAGGGTAAGGGATTTGACTGGCGACGCTACATGGATTTCAACACTTCCCGCATCTTCGATAGCCACGGGCGGGGAATCGCCCTTGCCCGCAAGATCAGCTTCGACCGGCTCGAATACCTGGGCAGCGGCAGCGAAGTTGTGGCGAGCGTCGACATTCCCTTCGACGCCGAGCATCCTCAACCGGCGGCGATCACCCCGCCCGGCCCATATGGGAGCGGATACGAACGATTTCATGTCCGCATGGAGGAGGAACTGCGAGTGGCGCGAACGATGCAGGAGAAACTGCTGCCTTCACCGCAACGGGCCTCGGGACTCGGAGATAAATACGGGCTGGCGCTGTCGGCCCACTCAGAGACATCGTTCGAGCTAGGCGGCGACATGTGGGGGGCAATTCCCCTGGACGATAACCGCCTTGCCATTTACGTAGTCGATTTTTCCGGCCACGGCGTCGCTGCCGCCCTCAACACCTTCCGTCTGGACAGCCTGATCCGGGAGATGAAGGGTGGCGGGGAAAATCCGGCTGAATACCTGCGGGCGCTCAACGGCCCGCTGGCCGAGATGCTCCCCATAGAGCAGTTTGCGACCATGCTCTACGGCGTTATCGATGTGGCTGCCGACAACTTCACCTACGCCACGGCGGGATCACCCAGGCCGGTACTGGCGGAAATAGGATCGGGCGAGGTTCTGATTGGAGAGGGAGGAGGCCTGCCCCTGGGCATCGGAGACGACATCCGCTACGAAAACCAGAGTCTACCTTTGCCGCCGGGTTCCCTGTTGCTTCTTTACAGCGACGCGCTGATCGAGAGCCGCCGCGAGGAGGGAGGTCGCATCGGCAAGAACGGGCTGACGGAGATAGTCGGGGACACGGTTCGCCAACTGGGTAACGACACCGACGCCGAGGCCGTCCTCGAACCTTTTTTCGCCCGGATAAAACGCCCCCTCGCCGACGACCTCACGGTCATCTGCTGCGTCAGGAGTGGAAAAAAAGTGACCTAGTCCAGGGAAAGGCGTA
>CAZEFJ010000245.1:0-2814 GCA_964511465.1 uncultured Hyphomicrobiales bacterium | reverse complement strand
CGCCCGACATGCCATAACTGTAAAAACATCCGCCCCCCCGCCTTGTGTACGGCGTCGGTAACTTTTTTCCAGCCCTCGACCTGGGCCGGGCTATGGATGCCGGGAGTTGCCGGATAGCCGATTCCCTGAGGAGATATCTGCGAGCCCTCGCTGACAATCAGGCCAGCCGAGGCCCGCTGGGCGTAGTAGGTAGCTATAAGGTCGTTGGCAATATTGTCGGGGGCCCGGTTGCGGGTCATCGGAGCCATAACCATGCGATTGGGCAGTTGCAGCGCACCCAGTTCCAGATCGTCAAAAAGATTACCCACTATCAACCTCCCTTATCTGAATTTTGCCACCCGCCGGTAAAGCGGTCGGAAAGACCCTTGATGTAGTTTTCTATCGCCCCTGAACGAGGGGAAAAATAACCGTGCTGGCCATCCCGGCGAACCGCCACCAGACCGGCATCCACCAGCATCTTTAAATGGTGCGATATGGTGGACTGTCCGACAGGAAAGCGCTCGGCGATGACGCCGCAGGATATTTCTCCTTCCCTGGTGATAACCTCAAGTATCTCCGCCCGGCGGGGATCGGCCAATGCCTTGGCTACTCTCTCAAAGTTATTTCGGGGCATTGCGTACGGCCAATAAATCGATATATCTATAAATATACATGTATCAATTTACTATATACGGCACCAGGGCCACGGTCAACCGGAGAGATGGCAATTATCCTGTGATTACGGCGTCATCCCGATTGTCTGATGATCTGCGGTGAGATATTTCTTTGAGCATCATAAATCTCGGCGACTTTCCTGGGAGAGGGACTGTTCAGGCCGCCCCCGATATCCCCTAGCCCACCCGCGTAGTCGGCAAGCCAGGACAGGTTGGCTAATTTCTGCTCCGCCGCAATAACGGGTTCTTGTGATACTCCCCGGTTCCCGGTGGATGGGGAACTGAACCCAGCCGCTTTGTTCGGTGCCTGTCGGCGGTTGAATTCCACGCTCACCGGGGCGGCCGCCTCAATCGATCTCTGTGGAGACTTGAGCTCAGTGCGTCCTTCCACGGGCCCCAGCGGCAGTCCATACAAGGCCGCGTAACGCTCATAGTCGGGTGGGGCGACAGGGGTAATGTTCATAATAGGTTGAATTAGAACATATTTATGTTACTCAAGTTTGTCGGCCCAGCACCTATATTGTAACAAAGTCTGGCGCCCATTTTATCTGCCGTAATCCGTAAAAATTTCTTTCTTTGCCGCCTGCGGCATAGACCTTGTCGCTTGCGATTGGTTGGGCCATCGCCGGGTAAGGCTTGATCCAATCAGGTTGATAGGCTACCTTCCTGCGGCAAGAAGGTTGCTTCCTCGGCACAATGTCAGGGTAATCCAGTATTACAGGGGGGGGTGGAATGAGTCTCCAACTTGGGACCAAGGTTTCCTTGAGCATCAGTGGTGTGTTGGTTGTCATGCTGCTTGGGGCTGCGGGGCTATCCATCTTCGGCAGGTACGAGTCCTACAATGAAACCGTCCGCAAGAGGGCGGTAGATACGGTCTCCATAGTCGAGGCGATTCACACCCAGGCAATGCTCAACAGGACCGATCTGCTGGCCAAGGCCCAGGGGTTGCCGGAGCCGGAAAAAAAGCCCGGAGAAAAGGATAAGGAAGATCCTGCCGTCCTTGTTCTTGACGGAACGTTCGAACAGCTCAGCCGTACCCAGGAAGATATTGTCCTGTGGCTCTCCATGGGTCCGAAGGTGTTTGCCTATCAGGAATCGCAGGGCAAGGAAGGCGAGCCCCCCCGGGACAAGATCGATACCCGGGCCACTGAAACCAGGGCCCCCGCCTCGGCCATGGTCGACCGCTACACCTACCGCTACAGCAGACCGGTAATCATGGGTCAGGGGAACGCATCAAATAAGACTTGCCGTATCTGCCACGGCCAATTGATGGGGGTTAAAACCGGCGAAGTCATCGGGGTATTCTCTATCGCCGTCAACGCGAAAAAGCTTTGGGACAAATTCATATCCTCGGTGTGGAGCCTTTTGGCTGGCACCATCGTTGTTTCGCTGATTATCTCGGCGGTTTGTGCCGTTTTGGTGCGATGGTTGGCAGGCACCCCACTTGCCGACATGGCCAGTGTTATGGACAAGATCGTCAGCGGCGACCGATCTATGGATATTCCAGGTTTGAAGCGTACCGATGAAATCGGGCACATGGCCAAGGCAGTGCAGGTATTCAAGGACAACGCCGCAAAAATCGACCAATTAACCGCCGAGCAGGAGGCCGCCAGTCGGCGCCGCCAACGCAAGATGAAAAGTGAGATCATGGCTCTTAACAACGCCATGAACGAAGAGTTGCAGGGTGCGGTTTCCGTTTTGGTAGAGCAGTCGGACTCCATGCGCGATATGGCCGGAAACATCGCCAAAACCGTAGCCAAGACCGACGATCAGGCGAAGGCGGCGGGGGCGGCGGCCGAGCATGCCTCGTCCAGTGTACAAACGGTTGCGGCGGCGGCCGAGGAACTGTCCAGTTCAATAACCGAGATCAGTCGCCAGGTTTCCCAGTCCTCCGATATTTCCGGGCAGGCGGTCAAGGATGCCCGGCAAACGGATGAACAAATTCAGGGACTGGCCGAAGCCGCAAGCAAGATCGGCGATGTGGTAAACCTGATCACCGACATTGCCGACCAGACCAATCTTTTGGCGCTGAACGCGACGATCGAGGCGGCCCGGGCCGGCGATGCCGGCAAAGGCTTTGCCGTAGTCGCAAGCGAGGTCAAAAATCTGGCCAACCAGACAGCCAGGGCGACCGAGGAAATAGGCAGCCAGATCGGCGGCA
>CAZEFJ010000244.1:0-2816 GCA_964511465.1 uncultured Hyphomicrobiales bacterium | reverse complement strand
AGCGCTGGGCCATGGTCATTGATCTTAGGCGGTGTATCGGGTGCATGGCGTGTGTGTGCGCCGACAAGGCAGAGTTTGACGTCCCGCTGGGGGTCTGGCGTACGACGGTCAAGGTAGCCAACACCGGACGTTATCCAAACACCAAGAGACATTTCATGCCGAGGTTGTGCAATCACTGCGATAACCCGCCATGTGTCCGCAATTGTCCGACGGAGGCAACCTACAAGCATGAGGACGGCTTCGTCCTGCAACGCTACGAGCGCTGCATCACTTGCCGGACCTGTATTGCCGCGTGTCCTTACAACGCGCGTCATGTGCTTCCGAATAGCCGCCAGCGGGTGAAGATTGGCGGTGTGGTTGACAAGTGCACCTTCTGCGATCACCGGGTGAAGAAGGGGATGCTTCCGGCGTGTGTGCAGACCTGTCTTGGCCGGGCGCGCATTTTCGGCGATGTAAATGATCCCAACAGCGAGGTCGCAAAACTTGTCGCAAAATTCAAAACCGTGGTTTTGAAGGCCGACAAGGGTACCAAACCACAGGTTTATTACATAAAGCCTGACCGTGTACAGGTCGACCCAGGCCTCAGCGCGCCTCGTTCGGCCGCGGCCAAACGCGATGCGGATGCATTCTATCGTCACAACAGGGGCAGCCGGTTCTTCGGCGGCGTAATTTAGGGGAGATATGTAATGTTTGAATATATGCCATATAACGTCGCGCCATGGGGTACGGAACTGTCGGTTTATTTCTTTCTTATCGGCATGGCGGCGATGACCTTCGTGCTTTCCGCCGCGCCTAATGTGTTCGGTGGGGCGGCGGCGTCGCTTTCACCGGTTCAAAAACCGGGGCTGATTATAACGCTTGTGATTATCGCTGTCTGCGGCGTCCTGCTGATAGACGATCTTGGACAGCCGGCTCGGTTTCTCAATGTGCTGATCTATTTTCATGCCAGCTCACCGCTTTCATGGGGGTCGCTGTTTCTGGTCCTGTTCGTCGGAAGTATTGTCTTGTTCGGCTGGGGACTGATCGGCGGTTCACCTGATATCCTTAAGCCGGTAGGAATTATCGGCAGCATTTTTGCCTTGCTCATGCCGCTGTATACCGGCGTTGACATGATGGCCAATCAGGCCCGCGAGGTTTGGGCGACACCGTTTATTCCGATCCTGTTCGTCGCCCTGTCGGGAACTTCCGGTGCTGCTCTGATGGCTGTTCTGGTGCTTATACGCCCCGAAAAGGACGGTGTCGCGGTATCGCTGTTGCGAACCATCATTATGGCGTCCGTGGGGATTACCCTGGTTTTGTTCCTTATCGAAGTTATCAACCTTACATACGGTAGCGCCGAGGAACAGGCCGCGTGGCAGGCGATAAACACTGAAATGGGGGGCCGTTTCTGGTTCATGACGCTGGTGGTCGGCATTTTGGCACCTTTGGTTCTACTCGTTTCATCCAAGATTGCCAAAAATCCGGCGATTGTCGCGGTTGCCGGCATAGCCGGGGTGATCGGTGCCTATACCTTCCGCGATGTGTTGCTTGTCGCCGGGCAGCTGCCCCAATTGTATTTCTAGAAGCCAGAATAGGAATTAACATCATGAACAAGATCATGAAAACTAAGTTTTCCGTCAGTCGCCGTGGATTCATGAAGCTGGGCGGTGCCGCCGCCGCCGTCGGCGCGACCTTGGAAAGCACCCGTCTTGCCGCCATGGAACAGGATCTGGGGGGGCGTGATTTCTCGTCCACCACCAACCAGGAACGCAAGTCGGTTCCATATACATGCATGGCATGCAATATCGAAGATGGCGGCATCGCCTACGTGGAAAATGACCGCGTAGTCAAGCTGGAAGGCAATATGAAACATCCCAATACCCGCGGCAAATTGTGCGCCAAGGGCAATTCGGGGTTCCTTCACATCTATGATCCAGACCGCATCATGACGCCGCTGCTGCGCACCGGCAAACGTGGCGAGGGCAAGTGGAAGCGTATTTCCTACAATGAGGCGACGACAATTCTCGCCGACAAGCTGCGTCAGGTTATTGATCGGTCGATCAAGGAAAACGATCCGGCTATCCGAAACGAAATCGTTTTCAAGTATGGCCGTGACCGGACCGGTGGAGCGGTCGGCCGTTTCATGAATGCGCTTGGTTCAACTACCACCATAAACCATACCAACATATGCGAGGCTTCGAAGAAAGTCGGGCTTGAGCCGTCCTGGGGGCCGGATATCGAATCCTGCGACTGGGCCAATGCAAAATATATCCTCAACTTCGGCTCGAATATTCTCGAAGCGGCCTATTTCATGAACCCCAATTCCCAGCGTTGTGTTGACGGCGTTGTCAACAACAGGGCCAAGCTGGTGACTTTCGATGTTCGGATGTCGAACACCGCCGGGTACTCGGACGAATGGTTCTCGCCATATCCCGGCACCGACTCGGCGATTGCGCTGGCGATGTGCAACGTGATTATTAACGAGGGATTGCATGATGCCGACTTCATAAATAACTGGACCAACGTCACTGTTGACCAGTTGAAGGATCATCTGAAGAAGTTCACTCCCGAGTTCGCCGAGCAGGAGTCCGGCGTTTCTGCCAAGGATATCCGGCGGATAGCCCGCGAATTTGCGACCACCAAACCGGCTACCATGTTTACCTATCGTGGCCCGTGCAAGCATCTGTGGGGTTCCTACAACGAAGCCGCCTGCATGTTGCTGCCTATCATAACCGGCAACATAGAGGCCAAGGGCGGTTACTGTCTGCCCCGCGGCATGGGTTGGCCGCAACCGGCCCCGGTGCCGGAGAAAGGCAAGGTTCCCAGTCTTATGGCGG
>CAZEFJ010000243.1:0-2828 GCA_964511465.1 uncultured Hyphomicrobiales bacterium | reverse complement strand
AAGAGCCGGGAATGATCCACGGCGCGCAACCGGTGGGCGGGGCGTCAAGCGAAGCTGAAATCCGCAAGGTCATGGCCGACCCACGTTACTGGCGCGATCATGAGCCAAACATCGTCGCCCAGGTACGCAACGGTTTCAAGCGGCTGTATCGCGAATAGAGTGTTTCCGTATGAAACGAAAATACTCTGTTTTTTATCGCTCACGACATCGAGCTGAAGAAGCTCGACGCCTGCGCGGGCGCGCCGAACGATCGGCGGGCCGCCTTGCGGCCTTGGGTGTTCCCGTATGAAACGGAACACCCTGGAAGCTGTCCTGTTCAGGGGTTGAGCATGCTCCTTCCCGCAGCTCCCCCTGGGGGCGTCGGTTGCCGGTAACCGACGCCCCACATTTTTATTTTATAAGGAGGATTGAATTATGCAAGGTAGCAACGGTTTCAGATTATCCGAACCGGTCGGCTGGTATGGTGCCAACAAACGCCTGGACGTTGCCAAGGTGAAAAATCTTCTCGGCATGACCGGGTATCTGGAGCTGGGTGTGACCGACGGGACGACCGGATATTTCGGAACCCGCATGGACCAAGCGATAAAGGGTTTTCAGAAAAGTTACGGCCTGAAAGTCGACGGACGCGCCAACCCCGGTGGAGAAACCATCAATGCGCTGAAAGGAGTGGCTAAAAGTGAAGGCGATTGCCCGGATGGATACCATGAAACAATGGAGCGCGTCTGCATCCCGTTAACCAAAATATGCTGGTATGTCAGGAAGTGTGTGCCTTATCCTGCTGGAGGAGGAATACGGGGCTAGAGGAATGGAGATGACGGGATGGCGTAGCTTTTGGGATTTTTCGCAACCACGTTGCCGGTTACTTGTTTGCGTGATTATACTTTATGCCGGTTGGGCCAAGTTTCTTTTTGACGGCTACTCCGTTTATATACTGGATTATCTGTTCCGAGCTGTCGTCGTACTGATTGTTTTTCGTCACGATTTCTGGGCAGACATTTTCAGATTGCCAGAGCGCTGGATAAGAGCAGTATTTATCGCCTTGGTCGTTCTCTACATCGAAATATTGTTGTTCAACGCCTATCGTTTATTCAGCGTTCCGAATCCGCTGTTTTATAATTACCTGTATCCGAGACTTGAAACCACGACACTGCGATACATAGACCTTTCGCTCGGTCTGGTTCTGGTCGCCATAAGCGAGGAACTTGTTTTTCGCTATCTGTTCGCCGAGGTGTGGAAAGCCGGCAAGGGATCGGCTGTGTCGCTGTACCTGATTTCCAGTCTTGTCTTCGGTCTGCTTCACGCACCACAGGGGATAGTTCTGGTCATATTGGCTACGCTGTCGGGGGCGTTGCACATGTATATGTTTCGCACCAGCCGCTCGTTGGTTACGCCGGTTATCGTTCACTATGTCATTGATCTGCTGTCATTTTCAAGTATCGGTTGCCAGTACGGAATCGGCGCATGTCATTGAGCGTCGGTTAATTAATCACAAATTTATTCTTTAGGTTTCCCCGTCGGATAACCGTGGGGCGAGGTTTTTTCGTCACTGCGGCCTGGCGGCTTTTTACGTCTTAACGGTCCGGCGGCGCTGCCATAACCGGATTCCCAGGGCGCTTCGATAAAACCACCAACACCATCAACAAATGAAAGGAAATGTCTCATGTCGACATCAGTCGATCAGACGTTCATCAAGCACTTCCAAAGCGAAGTCCATGTTCAATATCAGCAAATGGGCAGCAAACTGCGTAACACGGTGCGCTCTAAAAACAATATAGTCGGCTCTTCCACGACCTTCCAGAAGATCGGCAAGGGCACCGCAAGCACCAAGGCGCGGCATGGCAAAGTGCCGGTAATGAACGTCGACCACACCCCGGTCTCCTGCACTCTTTACGACTATTACGCGGGTGACTGGGTTGACAAGCTGGATGAGCTGAAAACCAACATCAACGAGCAGGCGGTGGTCGCCAGAGCGGGCGCCTACGCGCTTGGCCGCAAGACCGACGAGTTGATAATCACACAGTTGGATGCCTCGACCAATTACGCCGGAACCGGTGCCGACGGTCTGACCAAGGCCAAGGTGCTGAGCGCCTTTGAGATGCTCGGCGAGGCCGATGTTCCCGACGACGGGCAGCGTTTCGCAATCGTCGGCTGGAAACAGTGGTCGGACCTTCTTGGTATTCAGGAATTCGCCAACGCCGATTACATCGGGGCCGACGAATTGCCATGGAAAGGAACCCAGGCCAAGCGCTGGCTGGGGGCCTTGTGGATTCCACATTCCAACCTGACCAAGGACGTCTCCAATGTCCGCTACTGCTACTGGTATCACAAGACCGCCATCGGCCACGCTATCGGTGCCGACGTAAAGACCGATATTACCTGGCACGGCGATCGGGCCGCCAATTTCATCAATAACTCAATGAGCCAGGGTGCCATCCTGGTCGATGCCTCGGGAATTGTCTCGATGCGTTGTCTCGAAGTATAGGAGGGATGCAATAATGGCATATCTGTCAAAAAACCTGAGTGTTCTGGCCTATGCTAACGGCTTCACGCTTTGGCATTACACCACCACCGACCTGGCGATCACCGTCGATACGGCAGGCTATTTCAACGACGCATCAAACCTGCTGCGGGTTGGCGACATGCTCTTCGCCAATGTCGATACCGGCGGCGTACCGGGGGCCGGCATATTCCTGGTCAAATCAAACGCCGCAGGCGTAGTTGATGTCGCCGACATAACCGCTGTCGGCAGCGTCAACACCGACTAGAGTATTTTCGTATAAAACGGAAACACTCTATTTTTTATCGCTCACGACATCGACCTTAAGGTC
>CAZEFJ010000242.1:0-2844 GCA_964511465.1 uncultured Hyphomicrobiales bacterium | reverse complement strand
CTGTGGGGCTCACGTCCAATAGTATCCGTTGAAAAGGGTGAGATTGTTGCCCTGTTGCGTCATATAGGGAAAAACGCGCCGGTCATGGCTAATCGTGTCAGGGCGACATTACATAAATTTTTTGACTGGGCGGAAGAGGCGGACCTTGTCCCTGCCAATCCTGTTAGCAAAGCAAAGCGGTTGATCAAGGAAAGTGACATCGCCAGAGACCGTGTTCTCACCGACGCCGAGATTTATTCCATATGGGCTGGCCTTGATCGATTGGGCTGGCCGTTTGGTGCAATTGGCAAGTTATTGCTATTGACCGGCCAACGGGTTGGGGAAGTCACCGGCATGGAATGGTCTGAGCTCAACCTTGAAGCGGCAGTCTGGAGCCTTCCAAAAGGCAGGACAAAGAACAAGCGTCCACATGAAATCCCCCTTTCATCACAGGTTGTGGATATGCTTGAGAATTTACCCCACCTGCATGACCGATTTGTATTTCCGGCGAGTGGAAGCCGTAAGGCAATAGCCACCGCCAGCGGTTTTTCCAAGGCCAAGATACGGCTCGATAAATTATCCGGCGTCACCGACTGGCGATGGCATGACGCAAGGCGCACCGTTGCGACGATGATGGCGGAAAACCTGGGGATCGATCCTCATGTGATCGAAGCCGTGCTAAACCATATCTCAGGGTCCAAGGGGGGCGTGGCGGGTATCTACAATCGGGCACTTTATACGGATCGCAAGAGTCTTGCCCTCCAGGCATGGGCAAACCGCCTGGATGAAGTTGTCAAAGGGCCGGATGGTAATGTGGTGACACTTCATGGATGACAATGCATGGCCAAGGCAATTTGCATAAGGTTCTGGTCATAACGTTCGCCCAGCACGGTAGCTCCCCCGGACGACAAAGCGAGGCAAGGGTGCATAAGGTTCTGGTCATAACGTTCGCCCAGCACGGTAGCTCCCCCGGACGACAAAGCGAGGCAAGGGCGCACTTATGCAAACTCCCGGAGTTTGCGCGCGGCAGGGAACATCCCTGCACCCTTTTTTACGACAGGTTATGACATACATGTGATGACATGGCGATTTATCGTCTATCGGTTAAAACCGTCAAGTGCAGCACCGGACAGCCCTCAGAATCGGAGCCGCGAACTTGAAATACCGACTTCGCCAAATCCAAACCTATTGTGGTAATCTTGGGCATTGGATGCTCCCTTTCCTGGAGATTGTTGACACTCTCCAGTATGGCTCATTGCGAAGCCGCCGGGGGCGTCCATACCATTACCGTAATTCGGCACCGTAATTCAGTAATGTCTCGTCCTACGATGCGCCATCGGCATCGAACATTAAATACCCGGGCTCCACCTGCAAACCGGTCTGACAGAGAGCTAAAATAGAAAAGGTGACGGTCTAGTAATAATTTCATATACTGTGGCACGAAGGGTTCGGTGGCAAGTTCACCAGTCATCCAAGGCCCTATTTTTCCGGCGACCGCGCCGCTTCGCTTTTGCTTAATGTGACCACGCTTCGGCCATGACGCGCCGTCCAACGCCCCTGTTTGCAAAACGGGAGGGGGCGTTACGCGCTTGCCGGGTGAAGCGTTCAAGACACCAAGGGGTTCAAGAAAAGTGATTTGTCCATGACGACCCACGACGACCACGCAACAACGGCGCTCCTGCTCGCCGCCGGTACGGGAGCCCGCCTGCGGCCTTTGACCAAGGACGCTCCGAAATGCCTCACGATGGTCGGGGGCCTGCCCATACTCGAACGGCTGGTTCGTAATCTGAGGGAGCAGGGAATCGAGAGGCTGGTCGTCGTCACCGGACATCTGGGCGATTGTATCCGCGAGTTCCTGGACAAAAAAGCGGGGGACATGCAGATTGACTACATCCACAGCCCCGAGTACAGGACAACCAATAACATCTATTCTCTGTGGCTGGCCCGCGAGCAAATCCGGGAACCGTTTCTGCTGGTGGAGAGCGACCTTGTCTTCGATGCCTCTATGCTGTCGGACATGCTCCAACCGGATAAAATTGCCATTTCCAGCATCCTCCCCTGGATGAACGGAACCACGGTGACGATAGGTCCGGGGCGGCGGGTCACGGCCTTCCATGTCGGCGGCACTGGCGACAAGCCTCATTACAAAACGGTGAATACCTACAGCCTTTCCCCGCCGAGTTGGGATGCGGTCATAAAAAGGCTCGACCACTACATTTTGGAGGGCCGGGTCAATGAATATTACGAAGCCGTATTCGCCGAAATGGTTGCCGACGGTACGCTTTCCTTCGAAGCGGTATTTTTCGACCCGGACCACTGGTATGAAATCGACACCATGGCGGACCTCAACGAAGCGGAAAGAATGTTTGGCGGGAAGCACCTCAAACCCACAGCCCGCAATAGCGGGATGTTCCATTCCCGCCCTGGGCCGAGTATTCCTCTCTCCCTTCTATCCTTTGCTAGAGACTCGTTACCGCCCGTAGCCGCGAATGACTGAGATCGACTACGCAACGGTCAACCGGTATTGGGAAGAAGCCTCACCTTCGATCCTCGGGCCGTACATGATGGACGGGTTCGGCTTTCCCACGAGCGCCGGGGATTTCCGTTTTCGGGCGGAATCCCGGATCGTTCAACGGCTGGCCCGTGGCGTAAAGCAGGATGGCGCGGTCCTCGATCTCGGCAGCGGAATCGGGTTTTGGGCGGAAGACTTCGCGCGGCGTTTCTCGCGGGTAACGGCGGTCGAGGGCAGCCACACCCTTTTTAATTCCCTGGAGAAAAGATGCGCCCCATACCCCAACCTCCGACCCATACATGGCGACGTCATGACGTTCGAGCCCGATGCCCGCTACGATCTGGTCTTCCTTG
>CAZEFJ010000241.1:0-2849 GCA_964511465.1 uncultured Hyphomicrobiales bacterium | reverse complement strand
AATATGCCCATTCTCATCCTCATTTTAGACGGTAAAATGGACACAGGTCACCGCTTTAAGGAAGCATGGGAATTGACTTGCGGACCTGGCTTTCACAATCAAGGATGAACATGACGACCGTTGTGACCATCCCCTGTTTCATGCACCCGGCATTGGTTAATCAGACAATGCAAGACAGCGTTCGACAAGTTCAATAAAACCCCGCCCGTTCCAAAGCCGCTCCATTTCCGCAGGATAATAACTGGCGCCCGACAGCTCTATTGAGGCAACGCTTTCCCAAAGATATGCAATGTATTACCTTCCTGCAGTACGGCAATCCCAGATTATAGCGACTTGAAATAATTACTTCCCAATTCATATATTTATGATGTTTATGGATAGATTAAAGTCGATAAACCGGGAAGAACGAGGTTCTTTTTAAGTACTTTTTTATCCGTCAGAGCAATTCTGGTCCGTAAATGCTCTGGTACCCTGTTTGCTATGGAGTAAATGGTTTGGAAATGCCCACTGCTGCCAAGCGTTTGCGACACAGGTTGCGGTATATTTTTCCCCTATCGGTTACATTCATCTCGGCAATTCTGGTTTTTAACCTGTTGCTTGTAGAGGGGGCTGCGGCTCAGGAGAGTTCGGGTGCCAACCTGGGTCTTTCTTCGCTGGAAAAGGCATGGCTTGCAAAACATCCCACGATAGGCCTGGCGATAGACATTAACTGGGCACCGCTTGAATTCGTCAATGAGCAGAAACAGTATCGGGGCATGGCGGCCGAATACATAAGGCTGATCGAGGCGCGCCTGGGCATAAAATTCAAGGTGGACAGGAAACGTCCCTGGCCGAAAATGGTGGAGGCGGTCAAGAACCACGATCTTGACGCCTTCTCTTTAGTCGCCAGAACACCACAGCGTGAAGAATACCTGAATTTTACCAAGCCGTATATTTCCCTTCCCATGGTTATAGTAAGCCGTGAAGGCGACCCTTATATCGGCGATATCAGCGAATTGAAGAACAAAACCGTATCCGTCGTCAAAAGCTATGCGTCCCATGATCTGCTGGCGAGGAACCATCCAGACATCCGGCTTGATCCGGTAGATAGCGTTGTCGAAGGTCTTAAAGCGGTTTCATATGGCAAGGCCTACGCATTCGTCGGTAATTTGGCGGTGACCAGCGAGATCATACGTGAGACCGGAATTACAAACCTTAAAGTTTCAGGGCAAACACCCTATCGTTTTGAACTTGGCATGGCGGTGCGAAAGGACTGGCCCGAACTCATCCCTATTCTTCAGAAAGCATTTAATTCGATACCTCATGAAGAACGTGATCAGATATATAACCGCTGGATTCGTGTAAAATTCCAAAAGCAAGTCGATCACCAGATCGTCTTTATCGTACTGGGCGTTGGGCTATTTATAGTTTCAATTGTTCTGATTTGGAACCGAACGCTACGAAGGGAGGTTATGCACAGGAAAAAAGCGGAAGAGGCGTTGAGGGAAAGTGAGCAGAAGTTCCGCGACTATGCAAGCACGGCGTCCGACTGGTTCTGGGAGATGGGACAGGACCTGAAATTTACAAACGTTTCCGGGCTTAACCAAGAGACCATCGGTGTCGATCCCACAGAACTCATAGGAAAGAGCTTCGACGATATCATAGGCCATGGAACGAACGAGTTTGAGGCGTTGCAAAACCTTGAAACCCTGGACGAGCGGAAGGCATTCAAGAATTTCCAGTTTACGTTCCACAACAATACCGGCCAGACCAACATTTTCCGGGTTAGCGGAATGCCTGTTTTCAACGACGGGAAGTTCGCCGGATACCGGGGTGTCGGCTCCGACGTGACAGTATACAAGAAAATGGGGGACGAAATTCGCATCCGCGCAATCGAGGCCGAGGCGGCCCAGCAGACGATGGAGAGACAAGCCGCCGAAATGGTCGAACTGGCGGAAAAAGAAGCCTCTCTAAACGCAAAACTAAAATATGAAGTCGATATCAAAAACAGATTCTTTTCGATTATCGCCCATGACCTTAAAAGCCCTTTCACCTCTCTGCTTGGGATGACCCAATTGATGTCGCAAATGGCCGACGGTTTCAGCAAGGACAAACTTGTCGAGTATGCCAACGACGTAAACGAAGCAGCAGATAGGGTCTTCGAACTATTGCAAAACCTTCTCGAATGGTCCCGCCTGCAAATGGATGGCGCCAAGCTGGAAATAAAGGTTATCCCGCTGGACCGAATGACCCAGGAAAGCATTGATATCCTCAAACCGATTGCCCTGGAAAAAGACATCTCACTGATCAACAAAATCAAAAAAACGGCCGCTTACGCCGATCAGGATATGGTTCGCACGGTAATCCGCAACCTGATTGCCAATTCCCTTAAATTCACTCCTTCCGGCGGGTCGGTAGAGGTAAGCTCATCCAGGCGTGGAGAAATGGTTAAGATTACCGTAACCGACACCGGCGTCGGGATATCGGAGGCACAGGCCGAAAAAATATTCTCTCTGGACCAAAAGACCTCGACCACCGGCACCGCTGGTGAAAAAGGAACCGGCCTGGGGTTGCCACTTTGCAAGGACATGCTAGAAAGGAACGGAGGAAGCATCTGGGTCGAAAGCGCCCTCGGGAAAGGCTCAAAATTTCATTTTACCCTGCCTGTCGGACCGGCAAAGGAGCAGCCGTAACTTTAAAACAAGGGTGAGTGTTTACCAGCGATACCAGAGAGGGGGGAGGATAGTTAAATGGCGTTGTGCCCATGCGGTTCCGGCCAGGACATTGACGGATGTTGCAGACCAATCATTGAAGGGGCCTGTCATGCCCTCACCGCCGAAGCGTTGATGCGGTCACGCTACAGCGCCTTT
>CAZEFJ010000240.1:0-2865 GCA_964511465.1 uncultured Hyphomicrobiales bacterium | reverse complement strand
TGGGTCGTTCGGATCTGGCGTGGCCGTAAAGGTGCCGACCGGTTGGCTGGCCACATATACGTGGAGAGGTTCGGCCACCAGGTCGATGACGTCGAGGTCTGCGTTGTCGTCGGGCCTGACACCAACAATCAGATCCAGCGAACCAGAACGAACACCAGCAATAAGCTCGCTACTTGGTGCCACCGTTAAGTGGAGGGCGATCTCAGGCATCGTGGATCGGATGTTGTGTAGGACGCCGGCGAAGTGGTGAACAGCGGCGACGTCGATCATGCCGAGACGTACCAATCCAGCGCGCCCCTGTCTGGCATCGGCGACATAACGAGCGACGTCGGCTGTATGTGCGAGGACAAGCCTCGCATGGTCAACAATTGGTTCTGCGAGCGTGCGGACCTCCATGGTGCGGCCGGCGCGATCGAACAATTCGATACCCAACCGTTTGGTCAACTCGGTTAAACCCTGGCTGAGCGCAGACGGTGACACGCCTAGAGACTCCGCCGCTCGAGCGTGAGTTGGGTGATCAACGGCGGCCACTAGATACTCGAGCTGTTGGATAGTCAGGTTCGGGAGGTGGCCTTGGCCCTGTGCCATGTGTGCAGCCCATCTTTAGAGTCATCTAATGACAGTGAAGTAATGCTTATCTAACTATAGATATTGTTTAGGTTGACTTAGTGTCTTGAGCGTGACAAACGCAACTTCTTCGACCAAACCAATTCCGGCTGCGAAAGGCAAACTTGGTGTTCTGACGCCAGGTATGGGTGCTGTTGCATCCACCTTCATCGCTGGTGTGATGGCGGCAAGGAAGGGTATTTCCCCGCCAATCGGATCGGTTAGTCAGATGGCGCACATACGCCTTGGAAAGAAGGAAGAAGGCCGTAACCCTCTTATCAAAGACTTTGTACCTCTGGCCACGCTCGACGATCTGGTCTTTGGCGGATGGGATCCGTTGTCGCCTAACGTGCTCGAAGCAGCCAGGACCTGTGGGGTACTCGACGAGAAGGATCTGGCGCCGATGGCCGCCGAACTCGAGGGCATCGTTGCCATGGACGCCGTGTTCGATCGCACATGGGTTAGCCGCCTCGATGGTGTGCGCGTAAAGGAGCTCCCCTCCAAATGGGAGCTCACGATGGCTCTGATTGACGATATCGAACGATTCCGTGTCGACAATGATTGCGATCGGATGGTCATGGTGTGGTGCGGATCAACCGAGGCGTACTCGGAGCCTGCGGCCTGCCATAACACTGTCGAAACATTTGAGGCTGGTCTGAAAGCCGATGATCCGGCCATTGCACCAAGCCAGATGTATGCCTACGCGGCGCTTCAAAGCGACGTGCCCTTCGCCAACGGCGCACCGAACTTGTCCGTCGACCTGCCCTGCATGCTCGAGCTCGCCAACACCCGCGGTGTTCCCATTGCTGGCAAAGACTTCAAGACCGGCCAGACATTCATGAAGACGCTGTTGGCGCCTGGCTTCAAAGCCAGGATGCTTGGCATGCGTGGCTGGTACTCGACCAACATCTTGGGTAACCGAGACGGCGAGGTACTTGATGCGCCTGAGAACTTCAAAAGCAAGGAAATGTCGAAGCTTGGTGTTCTCGACACCATCCTCCAACCAGACGTTTACCCCGAGCTCTACGGCAATATCGACCATGTCGTACGAATCAATTACTACCCACCGCGCGGCGATAACAAAGAGGGCTGGGACGCCATCGATATCTTCGGATGGCTCGGATATCCGATGCAAATCAAGGTCGACTTCATGTGCCGTGACTCGATCCTGGCCGCACCTATTGTTCTTGATCTTGCTCTGTTTATGGACCTGGCCCACCGCGCTGGAGAATCTGGTGTTCAGGAGTGGCTGAGCTTCTACCTGAAGGCCCCGCAGCAGCGAGGCGAGTCAGACATCGAACACGACCTGTTCATTCAGCAGACGAAGCTGAAGAACACGCTGCGCGAGTGGATGGGCGAACAACCCGTGACCCACAGCGAGGTTGGCTAGCGCCAAATTGAGGGGTCTGGCCACAGCCGATGCGGCCAGACCTCTCAGTTTCGTAACGGCTGGCTGTTACCGGCCGAGTAGGTCGGCCCACAATTCGGCCATCCTCGACTTGTCGCCAGGCAGGCGTCCTCCGCCAGCAATAATCCGGCGCCGCACCGCCGAGGACACATTGTCGATGATGAGCACAACCACGACGGTCACTATCAGTACCGCAGCAACTTGAGGGAAGTTTCGGAAGTTCAGCTGGCTCACAAGTTCAGAGCCAACACCGCCAGCACCGATGAGGCCAAGCACAGCTGAAGCTCTGACGTTGATCTCAAACCGGAACAGCCAGTACGACGTGATTGTCGGTAGGACTTGGGGAAGAACACCCCAGCGCATTTTCGAGACCCAGCGGCCGCCAGACGCGTCTACGGCCTCTAGTGGTCCGCTGTCGATGCTTTCGATCGCCTCGCTCGAGAGTTTGCCGAGGGTGCCAATTGAGTGAAGGCCAAGGGCCAAGGCTCCGGCCCATGGTCCGAGCCCAGTCACCGCGATCAAAATGATCGCAACAATGAGTTCGGGAACAGCACGGATGACGTTGAAGAGATTGCGAACTGTCAGCCGCAGCCAACGCGGGGCGACGTTGTTGGCGGCCAGGAACGAAAGTGGTAGTGAAAACGTGGCTGCTATGAGCGTGCCGATCCAGGCGATGTAGACCGACTCGAGAACTTTGCCGATCACCCCGCGGTCGAGTTCGGTTGCGAAGTCGGGTGGCCACATCAGTTTGGCGATGTTCCAGGCGTCTGCTGGAGCTCCGAGAAGGCGGTCGAGACTGACGTCGAGGCCGCTGATGGCCCCCGAGTCTTTCGTCGCCTGGCGCTGGCCGT
>CAZEFJ010000239.1:0-2893 GCA_964511465.1 uncultured Hyphomicrobiales bacterium | reverse complement strand
CTTATACGACCCAACTCGTCATCAAGCAGGCCGGACAGGGCCGAGGCAAAAGCGGCGGCATCGCCGAGCGGGGTCAAAATACCGCTGACGACTTCCGTAACCCCACCGGCATTTCCCGCAACCACCGCCAGCCCCGCCGCCTGGGCTTCGAGGAAGGAGACGCCGAATGCCTCGTTGACGGCGGGCCATGCGTAAATATCCGATGCCGCATATACCGGGGCCAACGCCCCGGTCTTGATACCCAGCCAGCATATCCGGTCTGCAAATTCGGACATTGCATCGTCAACCATTGGCCTTGCCGGGCCGTCACCAACAATCAGCAACCGCCATGACTTGTCCGCCAGACAAGCCAGCGCCCTGGCCAAAATACGATACGAAGCCAGCTTGTCACCGTGGCGCATCATCGCCACCGTCAGCAGCCACGGGATATCTTCGGAAATACCGTAAAGCCGGGAAATTTCCCGGCGGTGGCGGACCCGCCCGGCCGCCGCCGTAAGGTATGGCGCGGCATCAATGAACGGCTTTAATTCGACCATACGGCAACGTCGGGTGAGCAGCGGCTCGGTGCATTCCAGGTCAACCGGATTGAGGCAGAACAACATGTCGACATTGCGTATGGCATCTTCGCAGGCCTCGAAGCCGACCGCCCAGGGACCGTTTTTGCGTTTCGGGGCGCTTGAGGCCTCGGCTACCAAATAGGGTATGGCAAGTGCCTTCGACACCATCGGGCCAAGCCAGTCCGGGGCCTTGTGATAGAGATGGTAGGTAAACCACGCGTCCGGCTTCCACGATGCATCGGCGGCAAGGTATTTGCCGATCAGGCGTCGGCCAAGTATTTCGCCCCTGGCCTTTATCATAATCTGGCGAGCCGGATCGCCACTGCCATCGTAACTGCGAAATTGACTGGCCAGTCTAACCTCGTGACCGGCCCTTTTGAGAGCCGAAATCAGCATCCTGGCGATCCGTCGGTCGCCCGACGGGGTGGCGTGACCAGGTGGCTTCATCGGCGCATAAAAAGCTATTTTCATCCCCCGTCCCCGGCTACCGGCAAGCCAAACTTTACCGCCAGACGGTCGGCCCAATGGTCGTGAGAGAATTTATCCCGGACACGGGCCAGACCGGCGTCTGCCAAAGCACGGCGCAGATCGGGATTGCCGATCAGACCGACAAGCCCCAGGGTTAGGGCATCGATATCGTCAGGATCAACCAGCAGACCGGTTTTATCGCCGATAATCAGTTCCTGCACCCCTGACACCCGTGTCGAAAGACATGCCAGCCCCTGGCTTTGGGCCTCCATCAAAACATTTGGCAAACCGTCACGGTCGCCGTCATCGGCAATCCGGCTGGCAAGAACGAAGAGGTCGGCGGCAATATAGTTTTCCAGCACCGTTTCATGTGCCTGCGGCCCCATCCATGTTACACGATCTTCGATGCCCAGATTTTTTGCCTGTTGTTCAAGATCGTCCGAGCCGGTGCCGCCGCCGATATGGATAAAACGCCATGAAAGCCCGTCCGGGATTCGGCTCAATGCCTCCAACAATCCCCTATATCCTTTTTTCTCAACAGTTCGTCCAACCGACAGGATCAATACCGGGTCGTCAGCATCGGATCCGTCGCGGGCCGGGCGCTGATCTGACGGTGGCGGAAAACTGGAAAAATCTATGCCGTGATATAATAATTCTACCCGTTCGGGAGAGGGTGCCGATGCGGCAAGGTGGCGGGCATTGAATTCGGTGCAGCTTACCAGCCAGCTGCAATCGCCAAGTTTTTCCACTTTTTCCCATTCCGGCAATGTCCATATATCCTTGGCATGGGCCGAACAGCTCCATGGCAGACCGAGAATAGCCGCCGCGTAACGAGCCACCGAGGCCGGGGTATGTATGAAATGTGCGTGAATATGTCCAACCTTCGCCGGTAATTCGCAGGCCATGACAATCGCCTGGCCAAAACGGCGGAGCCGATTGGGGGTGAGATCGCGGGCCAGGTCTTTCAACCATATTCTTTTCGCCCCGTCATAGCCGCCCAGCCGACGCACCGCCAACCACGCCTTGATCAGGCGAACAGGTTGCCGGTACAAATATTCAGGCAGGTAGTTTAGCGGTGCCTTTATGTGTTCATGTACGGGATGCACCCGCTTGTCGGTGGGATGGCGCAACGAGAACAGCCGGATGTCCAAACCACGTTCTTCCAGGGCCAGTATTTCCTTTGCGATGAAGGTCTCGGAAAGGCGAGGATACCCCTTCAGGACGAAGGCGACGGCATTGTTCAGATCAGGTATTTTGGCTGACAATGGAAATTCTGGGTAAAGATTTATTGGGTTCGGCCAGCCATTTGTCGGTCATTCCGTTAATTTCCGACAATCCGTCAAGAAGCCCCGGAATAATAATTTCGGATGGCTTGGGCTGGCTTGGAAGCAGCCGAAGCGCCGCCGCCATTTCCCAAGGTGAATTTTCACCGTCAACTTCCAGCATTTTGACCAGACCAAGCTCGCTGGCCCGCTTGGCGCGGATATACTGTTCCAGACGCGGCACCGTGCGGGGCACTATCAGGTTGCGCTTGTCGAAGGAAAGTATCTCGCAAAAAATATTGTATCCTCCCATCGAAACGACGCCATCGGCACCGACGATCAGGTTTTCCACATTCGCATCGAAGGTTATCGCGCTGACTTTCTCAAGCCTGTCGACCCTGGACATAAACTCGGCTTGCTGGCTGCTCCGCATGAAAGGGCCAAGGACCAGCCGGGCATTATGTGGAATCTCGAGGTCATGCTCGTAAGCCCGCAGCACCCAATCGATCAAAAGGGCGCCGTCTCCGCCGCCGCCGGTGATTACCAGCAGATAACCGCCCTCATCGACCATCGGCGATTTGGAAGATGGGGACCAGTCACGCCTTA
>CAZEFJ010000238.1:0-2912 GCA_964511465.1 uncultured Hyphomicrobiales bacterium | reverse complement strand
AACAGTTGTTTCTGATGACTTTTTGTAACCTAAAATATATTCGTGTAATTGAGCAATACCTCCATAATCTCTACCTCTTGGATTATTTACCAAAGTAATTTGTCCCACAAAATTCTCTTCTCCAAAAATCTCATCCATTAACAGCCTAAGCTGTGCCACTTCGTTATCATCAATAGAGATAAAAATCACTCCATCATCTTTTAATAACTGTTTGGCAATATAAAGTCGTGGATACATAAAAGTAAGCCAAGCGGAATGCGAGTTACTTTTGCTATCTACAAAACTTAAAATGCGTTTTGCTTTTTCTTCATCCACTCCTGCAAGTTGCCTAAACTCGCTTACGGTAAATTTACGGTCGTCCTGATATACAAAACCATCACTGCCTGTGTTGTATGGCGGGTCAATGTACATCATCTTTATCTTTTCGTAATAGGCGTTTGAGAGGTGTTTTAGTACTTCCAAGTTGTCGCCTTTTATAAGCAGATTTTCAGCGTTTTTATTTTCTTCCTTATTGTTAAATTCTTCGTCCTCTTTTAAAAGGGTAGTCGCACTATCGCTTGCCAGAAGTCTTGCATAGCTTTTCCCCAGCCAATCCATTGAGTAACTTTCTTTGTAAAAGTCAATTTCATTTTCAGAAAGTTCTTGTTTAAATTTCTCAATGTCGAAATTTCCGTTTTTGTCAAAACAGCGCGAAAAATATTTTTTTAGTATCTCCAAATCTTTGTTTGGCATTTTAATATCGTTGGTTATTTTTTGCTCTTTATCCATTATTTATCCTTTTGTAATTTCGTTATCAATTAATAATTCTTTTACATTCGCATCAAGTATTTTTGCAATGTCATAAAGCACTTCCAGTCGTGATTGCTTTCTGTTTTGCACATAAGAATTAACCATATTGTAGTTTTTACCCAATTTCTCAGCCAACCATGTGCCCTTTTCTACGAGTACTTCTTTAATCCGCTTCATTGAGCTTTGGATTTTGAAAAGTTAAAAATAGCTTATTTACATTTAGTATCTTGATTTTTGAGATATAAATAATCACCAAATTATTAACAGTGGAAAGGGGGAAATGTAGGAAACGTAGGAAAATGAAAAGTGAAAAATGAAAAATGAAAAATGAAAAGTGGAAAATGAAAAGTGAAGAATGAAGAATTTGTTGGAAGTCGGAAGCCGGAAGCGTCTTAAATGAAAATCCTATGTTTCCTACATGTCCTATTTCCCAATTGTTGGCTTTGTATAGTTGTTATGCTCGTGTTCAAACAAGCCGTTTTCTTTAAACTGACTAATGTATTTTTCAGCTGTCTTGTCTTTAATATCAAGTTCTTTGGCAACTGCTAAATAGCCTTGGCGATTAAAGTTTTCGGGCAGGGCATTGTAGAATTTTAATTTAATTCCCTTCAAATTGTTGTTGGGTAAATTTTGGAAAACGGCAATGGCGTGTTTTTCCAGTGTGAAAGCAATTTGAATGGCAGTTTTAAAATCTGTTTCAGTACAAATTAATGGATTGGAATAGTCGCCATCTTCGAGTATGCGTAGGGAACGAAGCACCATCGCAATACGAAAAGTAATCAGCCCTAATCGGCGGCTATTGGCGTTAAAATCGTTTCCCAATAACATGCGATTGCGTTTATAAAGCCTGTTGAATTGTTGCGTGAAAATTTCACCTTGTTCAGCGGTAAAACGAAATTCAATGGGAGATGGCTGGTCGTAGAGGGATTTGTAAAGCTCGTAAATTTGAATTCCTTTTTCTTCAAAAAAATGGATGTAGTTTACCTTTTGATACGAGACAAAGGGATTTTTAAAGTCGCTGTAATCTTCAAATGCGTAATAAAGAAACCGACTGAAGAGGCCGTTTTCCACGTCAGGGGTCATGTTATGTATCTGTTTTGGAGTCCCGGAGAGGGCAATAGCCAAATGTGGATCATCTATTTCGATGTATTCACTGTCCTTTCGACGGAACATGTTGGTGCTTTCGTGGTGAAAGGCTTTACGAAGTATGTCGCTAAAATTACCCCATTCTTGTTTTAATGTACCTGCCAAAGTATCCGCTTCGGTTTCAAAGATGATTCCTTTAAAATCATTATCTGATAATGCCTGGATAAATGCAGATGAACTGCTATTAGCCGGGATGTAAAACATCTTTCGTTTAGGTTCCATTGGTCGTTCTACTCCCTGTCGTTGGTTTTTACTTAGGTTGTTGTAGTTTTCCATCTCCCGTTCATAATCTTCCTTCTGTTGGATGGATTGCTTCACCATGGTTTTGTGGATTTTCATTCCGAAATATTTTGCCCATTTTAATTTGCCTTTTCCAGACCCGGCAGGGGCTGTGATAAAGGAATAAAGGTGGGCTGAAACAGGTTCGTCAAAATAGATGCCTCCAATGTTGGGTAAACATCCACTAATTACAGATATTGCACCTATCAGGAAAACATCTTTTTCAATACCATCGCTGAACATGTTTGTGCTTTCTTTAAGAATTTCAGGTACATGGTCGTAAACCTCGGAAGGGATTAGTGGAGTGTTGAAAATGACCCCTAAATCCACTGAAGGGGACTTTAAAACGGTGTCAGCTTTTTTATGGGGTGGTTGACTGTTTTTCGGTGGTGTGGTTACCAAACTGATTCCGGCTTGCTGTGCTAGGTGGAAGAAAGTTTTAATGGTAACCCCATGACCTTTCGCCTTTAGGCAATTGTTGTATTGTTTTTCACTATTGGAATGAGAATAATCAGAATAAAACCTGCTGACACGATGGAAATAATCCCTGCCGGATTCTCCAAATTCATCAGCAAAGGCAAACCCAATATCCCGCCAATCGGAATAATTGGCGGTGATGTCGGTATGGGAGGATTCGAGACGCTGGAGGATTATTTCGACGTCGTTGACCCCTAAATCCTCCCGAAGTGAATTTGGGA
>CAZEFJ010000237.1:0-2922 GCA_964511465.1 uncultured Hyphomicrobiales bacterium | reverse complement strand
ATATCGCGGCGGCAAAATCCTTGCGGCCAGTCTATTTTGTCAACTGCCCGGTAGGCTGTTTTCTGCGCCTGCACCGCCGTATCGGCTATTGCAGTTATGCCCAGAACCCGCCCGCCGTTGGCAAAGCACAGCCCCCCATCAGCAACGGTGCCAGCATGAAAAATGACTACGTCATCAACCGAGCCAGCCTTTTTCAGACCTTTTATTTCGGTCCCTTTAACGTACTTTCCGGGATATCCTTCGGCTGCCATGACCACCACCAAAGCGGTTTTGTCATGCCATTTAAGTTTTATCCTGTCCAGTTTACCATCAACGCAGGCGACAAGCGCACTGACTATATCTGATTTCAGCATCATCATTATCGGCTGGGTTTCCGGGTCACCAAATCGGACATTGAATTCAAGAACCTTGGGACCGTCATCGGTAATCATCAGCCCGGCATATAAAACACCCTTGTAGGGTCGGCCATCCGCCGCCATGCCTTTTACCGTCGGGTTGATTATCGTTTCCATTATGATTTTGGTCATATCGTCGGTAATCACCGGGGCCGGCGTATATGCACCCATACCGCCTGTGTTAGGTCCCTCGCCGCCATCAAACGCCGACTTGTGATCCTGCGCCGAGACCAGGGGCACGGCACGTTCTCCATCGACCAGGGCGAAGAAGCTGGCCTCCTCGCCCTTGAGAAATTCTTCGATCACCACCTCGTCACCGGCATCTCCGAAGGCGCGCTCGGTCATTATATGGTCGATCGCGGCGTATGCCTCGTTCTCGTTGCGGCACAGGATCACACCCTTTCCCGCGGCCAGCCCATCGGCCTTGACCACGATCGGCGCTTTCCTGCGGAGGATAAATTCCTTGGCCGCATCGGGTTCATTAAAGCGGTCATAGTATCCGGTCGGAATGTCGTATCTGGCGCACAAATCCTTCATGAACCCCTTCGACCCTTCCAGGATCGCCGCCCTGGCACTGGGGCCAAAGGCCTTTATTCCCGCATCTTCCAACTGATCGGCCAGGCCATCGACCAACGGGCCCTCGGGACCGATAACGACCAGATTGATATCGTTTTCAATGGCAAAGCAGACCAGCTCATCGGTTTCATCCGCGCCAATGTCAATGCATTCAGCCACGTCGGCGATTCCGGCGTTACCCGGGGCACAGTACAATTCACCGCATTTGGATGACTTGGATATGGCCCAGCAAAGGGCGTGTTCACGCCCGCCTGAGCCGACTACCAGAATATTCATGGCCTCTATGCGTCCGCTATTGTTTTTGATTGCAGTTTTGCATAATGCATACTGTATACCTTGGCATCATACATACGGGTAGCAATGACTGACAATCCCACGGCTCAACAAAAGTCTGAAATGACCGTAAGCGAGCTTTCCACGGCACTGAAAAAGACCCTGGAAGGAAGCTTTGGTTATGTTCGCGTGCGAGGTGAAATCAGCGGCTTCAAGCGAGCCGCCTCAGGCCATATGTATTTTTCCCTGAAAGACGCAGACGCGGTGCTCGACGGGGTGTGCTGGCGAGGCACTGCCGGACGCCTGGGGATGCTGCCGGAGGATGGCATGGAGGTGGTGGCGAGCGGACGGATCACCACATATGCATTGCGTTCCCGCTACCAGATGGTGGTCGAAGGCATGCAACTGGCCGGTCAGGGCGCGCTGCTGAAAATGCTTGAAGAGCGAAAGAAAAAGCTGGCCCTCGAAGGCCTGTTCGATGAGGCCCATAAAAAACAGATTCCATTCCTTCCTGATGTCATAGGCGTCGTCAGCTCGCCTACGGGGGCGGTAATACGCGACATACTGCATCGGATATCCGAACGATTCGGACGCCGGGTGCTGTTATGGCCGGTGTTGGTTCAGGGCAATGGCGCAGCCAGCGAGATAGCCGCCGCCATAGAAGGTTTCAACAAGCTGAAGACCGGCGCCAAAATACCCCGGCCGGATATAGTGATCGTCGCCCGTGGCGGCGGCAGCATTGAAGACCTTATGGCGTTCAACGAGGAAGTGGTTGTTCGGGCCGCCTTCGCCAGCCGAATTCCCCTGATCTCGGCGGTCGGCCATGAGACCGATTTTACCTTGATCGATTTTGCCGCCGATGTCCGTGCCCCTACTCCCAGCGCGGCCGCGGAAATGGCGGTTCCGGTGCGGCTTGATCTTATCGCCAGGGTTGCCGATAACGCTTCGCGTCTGGATTTATCAATCAACAGAATGCTTGAAGATCGCCGCACCAGGATTGACGAATTGGGGCGTCGGCTGGCCAACCCGATGCGCATCGTCGATGAAATATCCCAGCGTCTGGACGACTGGTCGGAGCGAATGGAAAATGCTCTGAAGGGGCTGCTAAGGGACCGTCGGTCAAGATTTTCACAAGCCGCGGCACTGCTTGAAAGCTATTCCTACCAACGGGTGTTGGAGCGCGGTTTCGCCCTGGTTTATGACGACGCGGGAAATAGTGTCGGATCGGCGGCAAGCCTTGGCCCCGGCATGCCTTTGGGCCTGCGTTTCCATGATGGCGAAGCCAAGGTAACGGTAGACGGCAAGCGCGAAAAAACCAAAACAAGAAGACCGCCCACCGACGACCCGCAAGGCTCACTGCTATGAGGGTGCTGATTCTGGTTTGCCTTCTGGCTTTGACAACCCCTGCCATGGCCGCCCCGGCGCTGGAACTGTCCGGGCCGATGGTTCAGGGGGCCTTGGTGGTCGGACAGACCGCACCGGGCTCTAAAGTTGCGGTAGACGGCAAGCCGGTCAGGGTATCCGCCGATGGACGGTTCCTTATCGGTATGGGACGTGACGCACCGCCCAGCGTCAAGGTCCGGATCGACGACGCAAAGCCGCTGATATTCAAGGTCGCCCGGCGCAACTACAGAATCCAGCGGATCGACGGCCTGGCCAAACGCAAGGTTACACCACG
>CAZEFJ010000236.1:0-2935 GCA_964511465.1 uncultured Hyphomicrobiales bacterium | reverse complement strand
ACACCTTCCTTGCCATGAACCAAAATTGCTCTGACGTAGATGGGGCAATTTAATCCGGAAAGACTCTGGAGGGCATGTCCCGGTCATATGAACCCGCTGAAACGCGCGACGGCCAGCTTCTCCGGGCCGCGCGTTTCAGGAAAATACCAATTGATTAACCGGCAAGACTTCGTTCTGCGCCGATCGCCTTAATTGGCCTCGCGGCGAGAGCCTTCCCGTCGCGATCCGTTGCGTCGATCACCGCCTCGCCGTTCACTGCCACGCTGTTCGTTTGCCGCCGCTCCCTGAAGGGGTTCCAGGCGTCTGCTACCTTCACGTCGGGCCCCTTCGCGGCGGTCGCCGTCGCGACGCTCTCCATCGCGTTTTTCAATTACTTCCATCATTTGTATTCAGTGTCCGTTCAGGTTACGTGTTTAATTATTCAATCGTGCATCCATTCTAACTTATAACAAAGAGATGTTCAAATTGAACGGTGTCGGCGTCTATACTGCGTGGCTATGGTAAACTGGGAGTATCTTTTATGAAAGCAACGGTCACCTGGGTCGGCGGACGCGCATTTGATGGCGTTTCAGGCAGCGGGCACAAGCTGAGGATGGATGGACCGCCGGAGGTCGGCGGAGAAAACTCGGGATTTCGTCCGATGGAGATGCTGTTGCTGGGACTGGGCGGCTGTGCTTCGTTCGATGTGGTAGGAATTCTGCAAAAGTCCCGTCAGAAGATAGCTGGATGTGTTGCCGAGGTTACCGCCGAGCGGGCCGCTGATGTGCCGAAAGTGTTCACCAAAATACATATTGTTTTTCGTATTAGCGGGACCGGTATTGACCGTTCCAAGGCCGAGCGCGCGGCCGACCTGTCGGCGGAAAAATACTGTTCCGCCTCGCTTATGCTGTCCAAGACTGCCGAAATTACCCACGAAGTGGTAATCGAGGAAGAGTAGCTCTCCCCAACTTGCGAAGCGATAATTCGGTAACATATTAATGTGTGTTAATCTTGTTAATGTAGGATTTGCACAATGGACCTGGAAAAATATACGGATCGAGTTAAGGGTTTTCTGAACAACGCCCAGACGGTGGCCCTGCGCCTCGGCCATCAGCGGCTTACCGCGCTGCATATTCTGAAATGCCTGCTTGATGACAAAGAGGGGCTGGCTTCAGAGCTTATCGAAGATGCCGGGGGCTCCTCGCTCAAGGCAAGAAAACTGGTCGGCGACGAGCTTGGCAAACTTCCCCGCGTTGACGGACCCGGTGCCGGTCAGGTCCACCTCTGCCCTGAAGCCGCCGGATTGTTCGAGCAGGCCGAGCAGGTGGCGACAAAGGCGGGTGATACCTACGTCACCGTCGAGATGCTGCTGCTGGCGTTCTCCATGGCCGCCGGAACCGCCGTCGCCGGGGTGCTTGAAAAGGCCGGGCTCAAGCCCAAAAAGCTCAACGATGCGATTAACCGGAAACGCAAGGGTCGCAATGCGACCACCGCCAATGCCGAGAGTTCTCTGGATGCCTTGAAAAAATACGCCCGCGACCTGACTGCCGATGCCGAAGAAGGCCGGCTTGATCCGGTAATCGGACGCGACGAGGAAATCCGCCGGACCATTCAGGTTTTGTCACGTCGGACCAAAAACAACCCGGTACTTATCGGCGAGCCGGGAGTCGGCAAAACCGCGATAGTCGAGGGCCTGGCAATTCGCATAATCCAGGGGGATGTTCCCGAGAACCTGAAAAACAAGCGTCTTATGTCTCTTGATCTGGGTGCTTTGGTGGCGGGGGCCAAATTTCGCGGTGAATTCGAGGAGCGCCTGAAGGCTGTTCTGGCGGAAGTTTCCGCCGCCGAGGGCGAGATAGTTTTGTTTATCGACGAGATGCATACCCTGGTCGGGGCCGGGGCTGCGGAAGGCTCGATGGATGCCTCGAATCTTCTGAAACCGGCTTTGGCAAGGGGTGATCTGCACTGTGTCAGTGCCACCACCCTGAACGAATACCGCAAGTATGTGGAAAAAGACGCGGCGCTGGCTCGTCGGTTCCAGCCGGTGATGGTGGCCGAGCCGTCGGTATCCGATACGGTTTCTATATTGCGTGGGATCAAGGAAAAATACGAACTTCACCACGGGGTTCGTATATCGGACAATGCGTTGGTTGCCGCCGCAACCCTGTCCAACCGCTATATTTCGGATCGCTTCCTGCCCGACAAGGCGATTGACCTTGTCGATGAGGCGGCGGCTCGTCTGCGTATGGAGGTGGATTCCAAGCCCGAGGAGATCGACGAACTTGACCGCCGCATCGTCCAGTTGAAGATCGAACGCGAAGCCCTCAAGAAGGAACCCGACGAGGCGTCTAAAGACCGGCTTAATCGTCTTGAGGATGAATTGGCTCAACTGGAAGGGCTATCCAGGGATATGACCGATCAATGGACGGCCGAAAAAGAAACTCTGGCCTCGGCGACAAAGTTGAAGGAGGAACTGGACAAGGCCCGAATCACGGTGGAAAGGGCGATGCGCGACGGCGAATACGAAAAGGCCGGCGAACTTCAGTACGACCTGATCCCGCGGCTTGAGGAAAAATTGCAAAAGGCCGAATCCGCCGAGGACGGCTCGATGCTGGAGGAAACGGTAACCTCCGAGCATATAGGCGCGATCGTATCCAGGTGGACCGGAATTCCCGTAGACAAGATGTTGCAAGGCGAGCGGGAAAAGCTGCTGGCGATGGAATCGGCGCTGCGGACCAGGGTTGTCGGCCAGGAACAGGCGCTATCGGTAGTCTCGGACGCGATCAGACGCTCAAGGGCGGGGTTGCAGGATGCCAGCAGGCCGATCGGCTCGTTCATGTTTCTTGGTCCGACCGGGGTCGGCAAGACCGAGTTGACCAAGGCGCTTGCCTGGTTCCTGTTTGATGACGAAGCTGCCTTGTTGCGTATTGATATGTCCGAATACATGGAAAAACAC
>CAZEFJ010000235.1:0-2947 GCA_964511465.1 uncultured Hyphomicrobiales bacterium | reverse complement strand
GTCGAGGAAGGCGAGATCGTAACCCTTATCGGATCCAACGGGGCCGGCAAGTCGACCCTGCTGATGACTATCTGCGGAAATCCCAGGGCGACAAAGGGGAAGATCGTATTTAACGGCGAGGAAATAACCAACCAGCCGACCTGCGAAATCGTTAGAAAGGGAATAGCCCAGTCGCCGGAGGGGCGTCGCATATTTGCTAAAATGACGGTAATCGAAAATCTTCAAATGGGTGCGATAACCAGCAATCCGGATTACTTCAACCGGGATGTGGAAGAGGTGTTTGAGCTGTTCCCGATCCTCAAAACCCGTCATGGCCAGCGTGGCGGAACCTTGTCGGGTGGCGAGCAGCAAATGCTGGCTATCGGCCGGGCCCTGATGAGCCGTCCCCGATTGCTGTTGCTGGATGAGCCGTCGTTGGGCCTGGCCCCGATGCTGGTGAAGCAGATTTTTAAGGTTATCGAGAAGATAAACAAATTACATAATGTTACGGTTTTTCTGGTCGAACAGAACGCCTTCCACGCACTAAGGTTGGCACACCGGGGATATGTAATGGTCAACGGTGTGATTTCATTGAGCGGAACCGGTGATGAACTGCTGAACAACCGGGAAGTTCGCGCCGCTTATCTGGAAGGTGCCTGAGCCATGTTCGGAACCGCTTTTATAATAGTTACGGTCTTTGTTATGGGTTTCGCCAGTTACATGACCGGCCAGGCCATGGCCAACACCTGGCGGACGTTTCGCCAACTTTTCTTTTATTGTCTGTTGCTTGGCCTTGTCGATAGATTCCTGATTTTCTCACTTTTTGATGGCGAGTTATTGTCGATTGCCGGATATCTTGTCGATACCATGGTGCTGACCGCTATCGCCTCGCTTTCCTTCAGGCTCAAACTGAGCCGCAAGATGGTCAGTCAGTACCCCTGGCTGTTTGAGCGTACCGGCCTGTTTTCCTGGCGCGAGCGGCTTGCCGATCAGGAATATGAGTGAGGCACATAATCTGTTTGTTACAATCGCGATAAAGTTGCTACAATCGCTTTACCATGTTGGTTATTAACCGTTTGCGGAGCTTATCGTGAACTTGGTAACGGGCTGGCGGAAATCCCGAAAACAATAAGAATAACGGGGCTCCGTTTCGGCTCTTCTTTCAGGGAGCAATGAAAACAGATGCGACATCTCAAAACCGCTATATTAGCCGCGGCAGCCCTTTCGATTGCGGGCATTTCCTCGGCCAAAGCTGAAATCAAAATTGCCACCGCCGGTCCGATGACCGGCCAGTACGCCTCGTTCGGCGAGCAAATGAAACGCGGCGCCGAAATGGCGGTCAAGGACATTAATGCCCATGGCGGTGTCCTCGGCCAGAAACTGGTGCTGTCGATAGGTGACGATGCCTGTGACCCGAAACAGGCGGTTGCCGTCGCCAACAAGATGGTCAGCGATGGAGTCATCTTCGTTGCCGGGCATTTCTGTTCCGGTTCCTCGATCCCGGCATCCAAGGTCTATACCGAGGAAGGGATACTGCAAATTTCGCCCGCCTCGACCAACCCCAAGTTAACCGACGAAGGCGGCGACAACGTTTTTCGCACATGCGGTCGTGACGACCAGCAGGGAGCCGTCGCCGGTAATTATCTTGCCGATAATTTTGCCGGCAAGAAGATCGCCTTTATCAACGACAAGACCGCATATGGAAAAGGTCTGGCCGAAGAGACCAGAAAACAGCTCAACAAACGCGGCATCAAGGAAACGATGTTTGAATCCTATACCGCCGGTGAAAAGGACTACACCGCGCTGGTATCGAAGATGAAAAATGTTGGAATCGACGTTGTTTATGTCGGCGGTTACCATACCGAGGCAGGTCTTATGGTTCGTCAGGCCCGCGAGCAGGGCTACAATCTTCAGTTCGTTTCTGGTGACGCGCTGGTCACCGATGAGTTCTGGAAAATTACCGGCCCGGCCGGCGAAGGCACCCTGATGACATTCAGCCCCGATCCCCGCAAGAACGCGGCGGCGCTGCCGGTGGTAAAGGAATTCCGCGCCACCGGTTACGAGCCGGAAGGCTACACGCTGTACACTTATGGTGCCATACAGGCCTGGGCCCAGGCGGTGGAGAAGGCTGGTTCTACCGACCTCAACAAGACCATTGCATCATTGCGCAACAACAAGTTCAACACTGTTTTGGGCAGTATTGGATTTGACGGCAAGGGTGATGTAACTGCACCCGGTTATGTCTTCTATAAATGGAGCAAAGGTAAATACGATTACGTAAATTAGTCGTTTCCAATCAAGACCGTTTTATCCCGGCGATCGTTATCGGTCGCCGGGACTTTTTTCGATGACAAGTATGGAATATTATTCAGGTCATGAAAAAAAACACCCGCCTGACCACCGCCGGGCGCAAGCCTGAAGCCAACCACGGCATCGTCAACCCACCGGTTTACCATGCCTCGACGGTTATTTTTCCGACTGTAGAGGCTCTTGAAAAGGCCGAGAAGTATCCTTTCGACGGGGTTTACTACGGGCGTTTCGGCACCCCGACCACATTTGCTTTCGAGGAAGCGGTAGCCGACCTCGAGGGGGGTGAGCAGGCGGTCTCAACGCCCTCCGGCCTTGCCGCCGTATTATGTGCGCTGATGACATTCCTAAAAACCGGCGATCATATTCTGGTTTGCGACAGCGTATATCATCCGACCCGCAGGCTGTGCGACGGTATGCTGCGTAATTTGGGAATAAGGACCACCTATTACGATCCCCTGATCGGCGGCGAGATCAGATCATTGATGGAACCTGAAACCAGGGTGGTGTTTGTCGAATCTCCGGGTTCGCTTACCTTCGAGGTTCAGGATATACCGGCGATAGCCAAGGCTGCCCATCAGGGCGGAGCCGTGGTCCTGCTTGACAACACCTGGAGCGCGGGGATTTTCTTCGAGCCGTTCAAACATGGCGTAGATGTTTC
>CAZEFJ010000234.1:0-3036 GCA_964511465.1 uncultured Hyphomicrobiales bacterium | reverse complement strand
TGAAAGAGGATGAATTTTAAAGGTAAAATAAATCGTAGTAAGGGCGATTTTTCCGCTCTGGCCTATACGCCGATGCGTGAATCAGGGGAATAAATCGGAATGAGTGCCGGTTCTGATGAGGGTTACCGACTGTTCATCTTCGTTCCAGACAAGAAGCCAGTCCGGTTCAATATGGCATTCCATGTACGGGGCCATGTTACCGACAAGTCGGTGTGACCTGAACTTTTTGTCAAGCGGCTCATTGGCAAGCAACTTGTTGACGATGTTTCGCAGCTTGCCGGGGTTCTTGCCCCGTTTCCTTGCTCGTTTGATATCCTTTTTGAACAGAGTCGTGATTAATAATTCACGCACCCTTGAATTCGTCCATCAGGTCATCAAGGCTGTCGTACTTGATAAGGCCATCCTTTTCCCTGTCCTGGCGCATCGCCTCAAGGGTTTCCGCATTGGGGATTCTTACCTCGAACGGCAAGCCATGCTGAAGGGTCACCTGTTTGTAAAACAGTGTGATTGCCTCTGTAGGCGATAGGCCCAGCGTTGAAAATACGGTCTCAGCGTCATGCTTGAGGACTGGCTCAACTCGCGCCCGGATCATTTCTGTCTTGGCCATAACGGTTATCCTCCAATTATTAGCATATTGTACCACAATTGGTGAACAAATCAATGTCAGGAAATAATAAACACAGGGTGAGGCAAATATAACCCGGCCTCTCAGTCGTCCTCAAGAATCTCCCGGTATCCACCGTTCAGGGTAACCTCGGGCCCGATTGCCCAGAATGGTGTGGCCTGACTGGCACTGTTATCCGGGTTTTAATATGCAAGAAGGCCCCATACAGCTCCGTAACACCTGACGCCTTCGGGCAATGTGACGGGGATTATTGCGTAGCCATCCCCGGAACGGTTTGCCTATCCGGCCTAATTGGCATATTATGCCATAATGGTGATTGAACAGGAGTAAGCCATGCCCACCCGCAATGTAGTCTTAACTGACCATCAGGCCGAGCTTGTCGAAGGACTGGTTTCGTCTGGTCGTTATCAAAATGCCAGTGAAGTTCTGCGAGAAGGCTTGCGATTGATTGAAACTCGTGATGCGGATGAACAAGCCCGTCTGGAGGCTCTTCGGACCGCTGTTCAGGTCGGGATTGATGATGTCGAGGCCGGACGATACAGGACCTTTGAAAATCACGCCGACCTCGGATTACATCTCAAACAATTGACAAAAGAATCTCTCTCAAAGCATCGTTCCAAGTCCACCTGATGGCGGGTACAGACGCTCATTGGGACGTGCGCCTGACAGATGCCGCCGAAGCAGATTTTTGCTCTGTCATCGACTGGACGATGAACCGCTTTGGTAAAGAGCAGGCCGAAATATATGCAGGTGTCGTTACGGCGGCAATTGAGGCTTTATCGGATGGGCCAGATATTATCGGCGTTAAACATCGTCAAGACGTTAAAGACGGCGTTTACACACTCTCCGTATCCCGGTCCGGTCACAAAGGCCGCCATCTGATTGCATTTAACCTTGGTGGTGAGGATGAGCCACAGGCGATTTATGTTCTGCGCATTCTCCATGACAGTATGGATATTGAGCGCCATCTGCCATCCGATTAAGCATCCCTGATGCCGGGTTGAACGTGTAGCGACGTTTCAGGGTCAGTTCAGGCTTTCGCCACGCCAGCCTATCTAAGCCGGGAAGAAGCGGCGACATGGCTGGGTGTCTCGGTCGATACATTTTCGCAGATGGATATTCCTTATTGTGATTTTGGGCCGCGATTGAGGCGTTGGGATATTGTGGACATAGAGGCCTATGCCGACGATAATAAATCCCGCGACAGTGCCCGAACTTCTGCACAGCAGAAAGGAAGGCGATCATGCGTATTTACAAACGCAACGGCTCACCGAAATGGTGGGCTACATGGAACGACCAGAACGGAAAGCGACATCGCCAAAGTACTGGAACTTCCAATCAAAAGTTAGCCGAAGCAATAACGGCAAAATGGGTCAAGGAAGGATTTATGGAACAGCATTTTGGCAAGAAACCAGAAGTTCCGTTTTCCGAAGCCCTGTTGAGGTATGCGAAGGTCCATAAGCGTGACCATTCGCGGTCTTTCAATGCAAGCACCCGCTATCGGCTGAAACACCTTCAGGAACGGTTTGGAGATTACGGTATTTCCGAAATTACCCTGAGCGTGGTTCAGAATTATATGGATGAGAGGCGGACAAAGGTGAGTTTGGCTACTGTTCAGAAGGACGTAGCGACCTTAAAAGCCATTCTCAACAAGGCATATAGGGAAGAATTGTTAGATGTGGCTCCACGTTTCCCCAAAATGAAGGCTCTACAGCCCAGAAACCGGTGGATATCAGAGGAAGAAGAGGAACGCCTGGTAGGCTTTGCTTCGGACCATCTTGTTCCCCTCATTCGCTTTGCCGTTGATACCGGCGGCAGGCTCTCGGAACTTCTCGGGCTCGATTGGGGGCGGGTTGACCTTGTCAACAGGCGGGTCATATTTACCAAAACCAAGAATGGCGAAGACAGAACGGTGCGCCTGTGTAACAGGGCGTATCAAACTCTTGTGGATTTGGGACCAAATAAATTTGGCCCTGTTTTTACCTACAAGGGAAAGGCCATGAAGCGTGTGGATACATCTTTCGATTCCGCCCGTAAAAAGGCTGGCATGGAAGATGTCAGGTTTCACGACCTTCGCCATACTTTTGCTTCACGTCTCGTTCAGGGCGGTGTTCCTCTGTACGACGTTATGCACCTTACGGGGCACAAATCGCTGGAAATGGTTCAGCGGTACGCCCATTTGGCTCCTGATTATCAGGAGGGGGCCATTCAGGTGCTCAACAACCGTGGGCACAATTTGGGCACAGTGAACGCCCGCGATAATGCGGTAAAGTCTGCTAACTACTTGAAAACAATGGTGGGCGCGACAGGGTTTGAACCTGTGACCCCCGCCGTGTGAAGGCGGTGCTCTCCCGCTGAGCTACGCGCCCTTTTGGTCGGTTCATATAAGGTGGTTGAATCAAGCCTGTCAA
>CAZEFJ010000233.1:0-3065 GCA_964511465.1 uncultured Hyphomicrobiales bacterium | reverse complement strand
TTTTTTTATCGCTCACGCCATTGATAAAAGAATCAATGGCTGCGCAAGCGCGCCGTAGTAACGGCGGGCTGCCTTGCAGCCTTGGGCGTTTCCAGTTGAACCGTAAACGCCCTATCCGAATATGACCTTGGGCAACCAAGTTGCTATTTGAGGGAAGTATGCCAAAAGCCCGATGCCAATAACCTGAATTACGATAAAGGGAACGACGCCGCGGTAGATATGCATGGTAGTGACTTCCCTGGGCGCCACACCGCGCAGATAAAACAGGGCAAAACCGAATGGCGGGGTAAGAAACGACGTCTGCAGGTTCATCGCCATCATCACCCCCAGCCAGACCGGGTTCAGCCCCATCAGCAGCAGGGCAGGGGCGACGATGGGAACAACGACAAAGGTAATCTCGATAAAGTCGAGGAAGAACCCCAGTACGAACATAACCGCCATAACCACGATCATCGCCCCAACCGAGCCACCGGGAAGGTTGCCAAGCAGACCATTGACCATTTCATCACCGCCAAGGCCGCGAAAAACCAGAGAGAATACCGAAGATCCAATAAGAATAACGAACACCATGGACGAAATGCTCATTGTCGAGCGCATCACATCGTGCAACACCGAAATGCCTTTTTCGGTTTTCTCCCGATAGACCACAATCAGGCTGGCAATACTGCCCCAGGCCAAGCCGAGGGAAGATAACAGGGCAATGACAATAGCGATCATGTCGCCAGCCGGGATTACATCGCGGGTCACTCTAAGGTCGAAAGTGTTGGCGAGAACCACCATGAGCAACAGCCCCAGGACGGCGGCATAGACCGGCACCGGCCGTTGCCTGCCGCGACACATCCGCATAGCGGCCAGAAAAGTCGCCCCCAGGGCCCCTACCGAGGCCGCCTCGGTAGGGGTCGCGATACCGGCAAGGATTGAACCTAAAACAGAGACGATAAGCGCCACCGGAGGAACCAGGGCCTTGAAGATATGTAATCCGGGATTATCCATGTTGATATCATCGCCGGAAATTATCGGCGATGATTCCGGTTTTAGCCGGGCGATCAATAGCTGATAGATGATATACATGGCGACTAGGGAAAGACCGGGAAAGAATGCCCCGGCGAACAGATCACCGACCGACACCGGTTCCGGCGACCAGTTACCGAGTTCACGCTGGGCACTGGTATAGGCGTTGGATATCTGGTCTCCCAGCAGCACCAGAACGATCGACGGCGGGATTATCTGGCCGAGAGTGCCTGATGCGCAGATAGAGCCGCAGGCCAGCGATGGCGAATAACCCCGTTTTAGCATCGTCGGCAACGACAACAATCCCATGGTGACGACCGTCGCCCCGACAATTCCGGTCGAGGCGGCGAGCAGGGCTCCGACTATCGTCACCGATACGCCGAGACCGCCGCGAACCCGGCCAAACATCATGCCCATGCTGTCAAGAAGATCCTCTGCGACCCTGGAACGTTCCAGCATTACCCCCATGAAGACAAACAAGGGAACCGCTATCAGCAACTCGTTGGTCATCGAATTACCGTAGATACGCGACGGCAAGGCACCAAAAATGGAAAAATCGAAGACCCCGAGAAAATTTGCGATTGCGGCAAAGATCAATCCACTTCCGGCCAGGCTCAAGGCAACGGGAAAGCCGCCGACAAGAAAGAGGCAGGTGAAACCAAACATCGCGGTGGTGAGAATATTATTTACTTCCATGCGGTTCCGGCTTTTCGCCCGGCCTGCAGCCTGCCCCGAAAAGAACACAGGCGGAGCGCAAAGCCATTGATATACCCTGTAGAAACATCAGGGCCGCAAACACCAGAATCATCGATTTGAGCAGAAAAACGGCCTGAATGCCGCTGGTTTCATTCGATCCCTCAAAGACCCGCCAGGAACCGGCGACATAGGGCCAGGAATAAAACCAGACAACGACGCAAAACGGGAGCAGGAAAAAAATAAACCCGGCCAGATTGATGATCGCCCTGGCCCGCGCCGTCATATTTGCATAAAATATGTCGATCCTGACATGACCGTCGTGAAGCAGGGTGTAGCCTGCACCGGCCATGAACAGAGTGGCATGCATATAGGTAACCGATTCCTGCATCATTATGGAACCGACACCAAAAACGTAGCGCATCACAACCACCGCGAACTGGCCAAGCACCATAGTCACCGCCAGCCAGGCCGCAATGCGGCCTATTTTCTCGTTCAGGCTGTCAATTGCGGATGCAACAGAGGCTAGTATGGCCATCGGGCAACTACGCCGATCTGTCTTTATTCACCGTACTTGAATGGGAGCAGCCTTGCGTTCCAATACGCCTGATCCGAAATTTTCGACCATGAGATGGATTTTTTACGGAAGTCTATAAAGCTGTCATATACTTTCCTGGTATTTTCATCGGTGTTGGCAACTTCTGCCACCACTTCACCGGAAGCCTTGCCGATAGCCTGCAAGATGTGGTTGGAAAACCGGCGCAGTTTCACCCCGTGCTTTTTTATCAGGGTATCCAGCGCACCGCTGTTGCGGGCGTTGAACTCGGCCAGCACATAGCTGTTCTCGGCCTGGGCCGCCGAATTTATTATCGCTTTGTGCTCGGGCGATAGGCTTTCCCACAGCTTTAGATTGACCCCGCAGCTCAACGCCGAACCGGGTTCGTGGAATCCCGGCCAATAATAATATTTAGCTACCTTGTAGAAACCGAACGCCAGATCGTTCCAGGGTCCGACCCATTCGGTTGCGTCTATGGCACCCGACTGCAGGGCCTGGAATATCTCACCGCCGGGCAGGTTCACCGCCGCCGCGCCGATCCGGCGCAAAACCTCACCGCCAAGGCCCGGCATCCTTATTTTAAGGCCTTTATAGTCCTCAAGGGTGTTGATTTCCTTATTGAACCAGCCACCCATCTGGACCCCGGTGTTACCGGCGAGGAAAGGTTTTATATTAAAATCGGCGGAGACTCCGTCCCAAAGTTTCTGGCCACCACCGAAATAAATCCATGAATTAAGCTCGGTCGCAGTAAGCCCGAAAGGAACGGCGGCAAAAAAGTTAAAGGCCTTTGACTTGCCCTGCCAAT
>CAZEFJ010000232.1:0-3073 GCA_964511465.1 uncultured Hyphomicrobiales bacterium | reverse complement strand
TGACTATTCAACTACCTTGACGACGACACCGGCCCCGACAGTACGACCGCCCTCGCGGATGGCGAAGCGAAGTCCTTCGTCCATGGCGATCGGCGCGATCAACGTAACCTCCATCGAGATATTGTCACCCGGCATTACCATTTCGGTACCCTCGGGAAGCTCGACCGTGCCGGTGACATCGGTGGTGCGGAAATAAAACTGAGGACGATAGTTGGCGAAAAACGGAGTGTGACGGCCACCTTCGTCCTTGGTCAGGATATAAGCCTCGCACTTGAACTTGGTGTGCGGGGTGATCGAGCCGGGGGCCGCCAGAACCTGGCCACGCTCGACTTCCTCGCGCTTGGTCCCGCGAAGAAGAATTCCGACATTGTCTCCCGCCTCGCCCTGATCCAAAAGCTTGCGAAACATCTCGACACCGGTACAGACCGTCTTCTGGGTATCACGGACACCGACAATTTCAATCTCGTCGCCGACATTGACAATACCACGTTCAATTCGACCGGTAACAACCGTGCCACGACCGGATATAGAGAAAACATCCTCGATCGGCATAAGGTAGGGCTTGTCCTTGGGGCGATCCGGCTGGGGAATGTAATCGTCAACCGCCTTCATCAGCTCAATGATCGAATCCTTGCCGGTGGTCTCGTCACCGTCCTCAAGCGCCGCAAGCGCCGAGCCCTTGACTATCGGAATATCGTCGCCGGGGAAATCATAGCTGCTCAAAAGCTCGCGGACCTCAAGCTCGACAAGCTCCAGAAGCTCCTCGTCGTCAACCTGGTCAACCTTGTTGAGGTAAACGACAATCGCAGGAACGCCAACCTGACGGGCCAGAAGAATATGCTCGCGGGTTTGCGGCATCGGGCCGTCGGCCGCCGAAACAACCAGAATAGCACCGTCCATCTGGGCCGCACCGGTGATCATGTTCTTGACGTAATCGGCATGACCGGGACAGTCGACATGGGCGTAATGGCGCGCATCGGTCTCGTATTCAACATGCGCCGTGGCGATCGTGATACCACGCTCACGCTCTTCCGGGGCCTTGTCAATCTGGTCAAACGGGGTGAAATCAGAGCCACCCAAAACCGACATAACCTTGGTGATCGCGGCCGTCAATGTCGTCTTGCCATGGTCAACATGGCCAATCGTGCCGACGTTGCAGTGCGGCTTCGTTCGTTCAAATTTTTCTTTCGCCATCGCTAACTACTCCGTTTTCGGACTGATCGCTCAGCCAGCCAGCCTTAGTTTAATTTCTTCGGAAACCTGATGAGGCACATCCGCATACCGGTCAAAGTGCATGGTGAACTGGGCCCGGCCCTGACTCATCGAACGCAGTGTGCTGACATAGCCAAACATATTAGCCAACGGCACCATCGCCGAAATAACCCGGCCATTGCCCCTTTGGTCCATGCCCGAAACCTGACCGCGCCGACTGTTCAGGCCACCGATTATATCACCCATATACTCTTCGGGAGTAACCACCTCGACCCGCATCATCGGCTCAAGAAGCTTTGGTCCGGCGTTCATCATGCCCTCGCGAAACGCCGCCCTGGCGGCTATTTCAAAAGCGAGAACGCTGGAATCAACATCGTGAGACGCGCCGTCGGTCAGGGTCGCCTTGAAATCAATAACCGGGAACCCGAAGCGAATGCCTGAACTGCATGCGCTCAACAGGCCTTTCTGAACTCCCGGAATAAATTCTTTCGGCACATTGCCGCCAACGACCTTACTCTCGAACTCATATCCCGAGCCGGGCTCAAGAGGCTCAAAAGTAATCTTTACCCTGGCGAACTGCCCGGAACCGCCGGTCTGCTTTTTGTGGGTGTAATCAACACGGTAGACCTTCGAAATAGTCTCCCGATAGGCAACCTGCGGGTCTCCGACATTGGCTTCGACGCCGAATTCACGCTTCATCCGGTCAACCAGAATCTCCAGGTGAAGCTCGCCCATACCCTTAATAATGGTCTGTCCGCTCTCTTCGTCCGAGGCGACCCGGAACGACGGATCCTCTGCCGCAAGACGGGCCAGGGCAACCGACATTTTTTCCTGGTCGGCCTTGGTTTTGGGTTCTACCGCAACCTCTATAACCGGGTCGGGAAATTCCATGCGTTCAAGTATGACCTGATTGCCGGGATCACAAAGGGTGTCGCCGGTAGTCGTATCCTTTAGTCCGGCCAGGGCGATAATATCGCCGGCATTGGCCTCTTTAACTTCCTCGCGCGAATTTGAATGCATCAAAAGCATCCGCCCGACACGTTCGCGCTTGCCCTTCACGGTGTTCTGCATCGGATCGCCCGAGCCGATGCAACCTGAATATATACGGATAAAGGTCAAAGAACCGACGAAAGGATCGTTCATAATCTTGAAGGCAAGGGCGGAGAACGGCTCGTCGTCAGAATTATGACGCTCAATCTCCTCGTCGCCATCTACACTTACGCCCTTGATCGCGACGACATCGGTCGGAGCCGGAAGGAAATCCACCACCGCGTCCAAAAGAGGCTGGACTCCCTTGTTCTTGAAGGCCGAGCCACATATGACAGGAACGAATGATCCGCCGAGGGTGCCCGCCCTGATACACTTCTTCAGTGTATCCTCATCCGGCTCGACGCCATCGTCGAGATAGGCCTCCATCGCGGCATCGTCCATATCGATTACCGCCTCGATCAGCTTTTCGCGGTATTCCGCAGCGGTTTTGGCAAGATCCTGGGGGATGTCGGTAATATTGAATTCTGCACCCAGCTTCTCTTCTTTCCAAACGATCGCCTTCATCCGAACAAGATCAATGATCCCGACGAAATCGGCTTCCGATCCGATCGGAAGCTGAAGGACCGCTGGAGTAGCGCCAAGACGGTCGATGATCATCTCGACACAGCGATAAAAATCAGCCCCGGTACGGTCCATCTTGTTGATAAAGCAGATACGGGGAACATCGTAACGATCAGCCTGACGCCACACGGTTTCGGACTGCGGCTCGACCCCGGCAACACTATCAAAGACCGCCACCGCGCCATCCAGGACGCGCAGGGAACGCTCCACTTCAATGGTAAAATCAACGTGACCGGGCGTATCTATGATG
>CAZEFJ010000231.1:1512-3078 GCA_964511465.1 uncultured Hyphomicrobiales bacterium | reverse complement strand
GCATGGGCCATATCGGTTGATGGAGGAACCAGGGGAGAAGTGAGCCCGGCGGCTCTTTCCGGCGGCACCAGGATAGAAGTCCGCGATCTTTTCTATGCCACACCGGCCCGGCTTAAATTCATGAAATCGCCGCGCACTGAAATGTCTCACATTATTGACGCGATCAAACGGCTGGCACTGGTTAACCCCAAGACCGGATTCAGACTTTCCGACGGGGACCGTGAGGTTATAGGACTGGCCCCAACCAGCGGCGATCTTCAAGGATCGTATCTGGACAGGATAGGCGCGGTTATGGGCCGTGACTTTGCCGACAACGCACTTACAATCGAGGCCCGGCGCGAGAATATCCAGCTAACCGGATATGCCGGACTGCCGACGCTTAGCCGGGGCAATGCGGCGATGCAGTTCTTGTTCGTCAACGGCCGTCCGGTGCGCGACCGGCTTTTATACGGGGCGCTGCGCGGGGCCTATCAGGATTTTCTTGCCTCTGACCGCTACCCACTGGCGGTGCTGTTCCTTAAAATTCCGCCGCGCGAAGTCGATGTAAATGTCCATCCGGCGAAAACCGAGGTCAGGTTCCGCGACCAGGGGATAGTTCGCGGAACCATAGTCGGGGCGGTCAAACACGCCCTGGCGGAAGCCGGGCACCGGGCCTCGACAACAGTTTCTATGGCCGCGCTGGGTGCCGCACGACCGGCTAACCAGCCTTATTACATACCCGGCAAAGGCCCTGTCAGGCACGGCGCGGCGGAGGCGGCGGACCGGTTTCACAGCCCCCTGCCCGATCTTGACGCACCACCGGCGGCACCGGCACCAGGGGCCGACATGGCGGAAACGCCGGGCGACTATCCCCTCGGCGTTGCCCGGGCTCAGCTGCACCAAACCTATATAGTTGCCGAAACCAGTGACGGTATCGTCATAGTCGATCAGCACGCGGCCCACGAACGGCTGGTCCATGAAAGGATCAAGGCGGCGATAAACGACGGCGGGGTTTCCCGCCAGGGACTGCTTTTGCCGGAGGTGGTCGAGCTGGACGAGGCCGCAGTAGAACGGCTGGGCCAACGGGCCGGTGAACTAAAGGAACTGGGGCTGGTATTGGAGCCGTTCGGCCCGGGTGCGGTTCTGGTCCGCGAACAACCGGCAATCCTTGGCGAAGCCGACATCCAGGGTCTGGTCCGCGATATCGCCGACGACATCGCCGAAATGGATCAGGCATTGGCACTGAATGAGCGGCTGTCCGAGGTGGCGGCACTTATGGCGTGTCATTCCAGCGTCAGGGCCGGACGAAGGCTTAAGCCGGATGAAATGAACGCCCTGCTGCGCGAGATGGAGGCAACCCCTCATTCCGGCCAGTGCAGCCATGGCCGGCCTACCTATGTCGAACTTAAACTGGCCGACATTGAAAAACTGTTCGGGCGGCGCTGAGCTGGCCATGCTGGCTGAATTACTCACCTATATGCTCACCCCGTGCCCGAGGCATTTACGGGCCATGGGCTATCTTAGGGGGCTGATCGCGATCAAGGCGCGGCATCGTCGTTGCGCCGAGGCATGGGCCGAACATCTGGC
>CAZEFJ010000231.1:0-1412 GCA_964511465.1 uncultured Hyphomicrobiales bacterium | reverse complement strand
GGGCTGCGCTACAGGGTGATGGGGATCATTTCACAGCAGAGATAAGAACAAAACCCTGGCCGCACCATAGGTTCGCTGATCAAGGGCGACGAAGCCCCTGGGTATATCCAGTTCGTCATTGGCCGCCGTCTCAATGACGACAACCGATCCGGTTTTTATCCACCCCTTGTCTTTAAGACCGATCAACGCCGGAAGAGCCATGTTCAATCCATAGGGCGGGTCGAGAAAAGCCATGCGACATGGGGCATCGGCGACGAGCGGCGGCGGCGGCAGTCTGGTCGCATCAAGTTTAAGCAGGGTTGCATTTCGCCAAAGCCCCAAATGGGCGATATTTTTTCGGGCGCATGCCTGGGCACCGGCATCAATGTCGATAAAAGTTGCGTGTGCGGCACCCCTCGACATTGCCTCCAGCCCGATCGCCCCGGTACCGGAAAAAACATCGACAATGGAGGCCTCGGAAATTTCCGCAATATCGTTTGAATGTTCGATTATGTTGAATATCGCTTCTCGCACCCGATCCGAGGTTGGCCGCACATCCAGCCCTTTCGGGGGGCTCAGTCTGCGCCCCCTGGCCTTGCCGCCGACGATCCTCAAAGGCCCTGTTCCTTTAGTATTTTGCCGCGAATTTCAGTAACTTCTCCGCGTCTAAGACGACCCAGCTGGAACGGCCCGTAGGAGACACGAATCAGCCGGTTAACGCTAAATCCAAGATGTTCCAGAACCTTTCGTATTTCCCTGTTTTTTCCTTCTTTCAGCGACATCGACAGCCAGGCATTGGCACCCTTGCGGCTTTCGACTTCGGCCTTTATAGGACCATATGATACGCCATCGACGGTAATTCCTTTTTCAAGTTTTTCCAAAACAGAGTCTTCCAGCCGTCCATAGGCCCGGACCCGGTAGCGTCTGGTCCAGCCGGTTTCAGGCAGCTCGAGGGTACGAGCCAGACCACCGTCGTTGGTCAGCAACAACAACCCTTCCGACGTCATGTCCAGACGGCCTACAGATATTACCCGGCCAAGTTCCTTTGGCAGGCGATCAAACACCGTCGGCCGTCCCCGGGGGTCGCTATTGCTGGTGAGCAAGCCCGGCGGCTTGTGATAGCGCCAGAGCCGGGTCTGATCGGCCTTGGGCATTGGCTTGCCGTCAACGGCAATGTGATTGTCTGATGTTACCGTAAATGCCGGGCTGTCAAGGGTTTTGCCATCAACTACAACCCGGCCCTCGGCTATCCAGCGTTCGGCCTCGCGGCGGGAACATAATCCGGCCCGGGCCATCACCTTGGCTATGCGTTCAGCTTTGACTTCGCTCATTTACCGTCCCCCGCCGCCGCGACGAAGGCCTCTAATATAAGCCGGTCGCCGCCATCTATTATAAATTCAGGATGCCACTGGACGCCCAGGCAAAAACGCTTG
>CAZEFJ010000230.1:0-3098 GCA_964511465.1 uncultured Hyphomicrobiales bacterium | reverse complement strand
CCGCCAGGCTGAGATACTCGCAGGCAAAATCGCGATCCGAAACCCCGTCAAGAGAATTGGCGCAAGGGCCATCAAAGCCCAGTTCACCAGCGGTCATATCACGGTCTATGTTAAACGAGGTTCCGGCCAGGGCGGCGGACCCCAGGGGGCATTCGTTGAGACGGGCCCGGCAATCACCGATTCTGCCGCGATCGCGTCCCAGCATTTCGACATAGGCAAGAAGATGGTGACCCAGGGTTACCGGCTGTGCGGTCTGAAGATGAGTGAAGCCGGGCATCACGCTGTCGGCATGTTCTTCTGCACGGGCAATCAGCGCGGCCTGCATTTCCTTAAGTCCCTGGTCCAGCCGGTCGAGAGCTTCACGGACCCACAATCGCAGATCGGTGGCCACCTGATCGTTGCGTGAACGGGCGGTGTGCAGTCGTCCGCCGGCCTCGCCGACTATTTCCGTCAGCCTGGTTTCGATGTTCATGTGAACATCTTCCAGCGACCGCCTGAATTCGAACGTTCCTTTTTCTATTTCATCAAGAACCGAATCCAGACCCTTGAGAATGGCGTTGCCGTCCTCTTCCGATATGATACCCTGAGCGGCCAGCATCCGGCAGTGGGCCACGGAACCGGCAATGTCCTGGGCGTATAACGCGTGGTCGAAATCGACAGATGCGTTTATATCTTCCATGAAACCTGAAGGCCCTTTGCCGAAACGACCGCCCCAGATGGCGCTGGCACCAGATTCGGGTTTTGCGTTCTTTTGACCCATTATGTGGACCCGCAAGAAGTTGGAGTGAAACCAGTCATGTATATCATTTCCTTAAAAAAAATATTATCCGGCGCGATCCTGGCTATGATTTTGTCCATATCCCCGCTTCATGCAAGTGCCGAAAATGGAAAATGTCAATCACCGCCTGATGGCATGAAGAAATTCCGCCCGACAATTCCCTATAAAACGGTGTCCACCCGCCCGTTTTTTGACGCCAACGGTAATGCGAAAACCATCACCGATTATAAGGGAACGGGTGTTGTGCTTAACTTCTGGGCGACTTGGTGCCTCCCTTGTGTGCGTGAAATGCCGTCGCTGGATCGCCTTGATGCCAAGGCCGGGAATTTGGGGCTGAAGGTTCTGGCCGTATCCGAGGATCGCCGCGGGGTTAAGTCTGTTGCCCCTTTTTATAAAAAACGCGGCATAGCCAATCTGGATATTTTTATCGACCGGCGGGGAAGTCTGAGCGGCAGAATGGGAGCCAGCGGTCTGCCGACGACCTTGCTGATTGATGCCCAGGGAAATGAAAGGGGGCGCGTGGTCGGGGCGGTGGAATGGGATTTAGAGGAAAATGCCCGTTTCATAAGCAGTTGCCTTAAGGACTAATCCAGGCAATCCCGTTTTTCATCCACCCCCTCGGGGTCTTCGTGAATTATCACATCGGCATTGGGAAAAGCGCGCTCGACCTCATGTGTGACGCCTTCCGCGATTTTATGGGCCTCACTCAGGGACATATTGCCATCCATCTCAAGGTGAAACTGGATAAATGTCCTGTTTCCCGAGGATCTGGTTCGCAGGTCGTGCATGTCGATAACCCCGGAACAAGACATGGCGATATCGCGGATGCGCTCCCGATCTCCGTCGGGAAGTTCTCGGTCCATCAGAAAATTCAGCGATTCCCGGCCTATTTTAAACGCTCCCCATGCCAGATAGACGGCGATGGCGATGGCGAATGCGGGATCGGCATATGAAATGCCCTTCCCCCCGGACAGCCATAACGAGATGATGACGCTTATATTAATCAGGAAATCAGTCTGATAATGCATCGAATCGGCACGAATGGCGACCGAGCCTGTCATCTTTGATACATAAATCTGAAATATTACCAAAACGAGTGTCAGGGCAATTGCAAGCACCATCACCCAGTAGCCGATTCCGGTGGCGGTAATATTTATCGGATGGGAAAACCGGCTCGCCGATTCGATTACCAGAAAAACCGCCGAACCGCAGATGAAGGCCGATTGCGCCAGGCCGGCCAGCGGCTCGGCCTTGCCGTGACCGAAACGGTGATCCCGGTCGGCCGGTTGCAAGGCGCGGCGAACGGCGAAAAGATTGATCAGCGACGCCCCCACATCAAGCAGCGAATCAATAAGCGTCGATAACATGCTGACCGATTCGGTAGCCAGCCATGCCCAGAACTTGGCGGCGATAAGAATCATCGCAACCGAAACGGCCGCATAAGTCGCCCATTTCATCAGGCGGGCGGCGTTATCTGCGGTTATCCGGCGATTATCCGTCATGGGTATAAACTGTTCATCGTCCAGCCATCCTTTGCCCGGTGGTAGACGATGCGCTCGTGCAAACGGAATGCTTTATCCTGCCAGAATTCGATATCGTCGGGGACTATACGAAACCCCGACCAGAAATCGGGCCGGGGTATGCTTCCGACATGGAATTTGGCGGTGAATTTGGCGATTCTTGCCTCCAGCTCAAATCGCCCCTCCAGAGGTTTGGATTGTATCGAAGCCCAGGCGCCGATCTGGGCGCCTCGGGAACGGCTGGCAAAATAGGCGTCCGCCTCGGTATCGGAAACTCTTTCCACGCGCCCGTCCACCCGCACCTGACGTTGCAGGGATTTCCAGTAAAAACAGAGAGATGCATGGGGGTTGGCGTCAAGCTCTTCCGCCTTGCGGCTGCCAAGGTTGGTGTAGAAGGCAAAGCCACGATCATCAACGCATTTAAGCAGAACCATGCGAACCGAAGGCCTGCCGTCGGCAGAAGTTGTGGCCAGGGCCATCGCATCCGGGTCGCACGGCTCGGCACGTCTGGCCTCGGCCAGCCATAGCTTGAATAAGGCTATCGGATCGTGCTCGGTTGTGGTGGCAGTCATGTCATATTTACACTATAATACAGGGCACAATGTGCAAGGTTCCCGCTTTTGCATGGAAAGGCAATAGCAGGAGGTGTCTATGTGGGTTTATTACCACAGCAATTGCATGTGAACAATTATCAGAGGTCTGGAGCGTAAATTCATGAATTTATTTCGCATTACATCGGTCGCCTTGCTTTCGCTTCTGCTTGGGGCATGTCAGAACATGCAGGACAATCCAAAGCAAAC
>CAZEFJ010000229.1:0-3121 GCA_964511465.1 uncultured Hyphomicrobiales bacterium | reverse complement strand
CGGAGGGTTCTACGATTGGATGACGGCGGTCGATTATCTGAGCTTTTTTGCTTCGTTGTATGGACGGGACATGAGCAGGGAAGAAATTAACCAACGTCTGCACCGTGTCGGTCTCAAACAGAACGCCGGACAAGTCATCAGTAATTTTTCCCAGGGCATGAGGCAACGCCTCGGCTTGGCGCGCGCCTTGATCCCCGATCCCAGGCTCATTATTCTCGACGAGCCAACTAACGGACTGGACCCTCGCGGACGCCGGGATATTCATGACACCCTTTCGGATCTCGCCGGTGAAGGGGTGGGAATTTTACTATGCACCCATCTGCTCGACGACGTGGAGCGGCTGTGTTCCAGAATCGGCATAATCGTCGAAGGGCGGACCGTTGCTGAAGGGGCCATTGATGACTTGTTGCGTAACGAGAGGCATCTTAACCGTTTTAAACTCCGCCTCGCTTCGCCTCCGCCCAAGCCGGAACCGTCGGGACTGATCGAAAGCCTGTCCATTGTCGCCCATGACGATGAATGGTGGCATGTCAGCCTGGACGCCGGAACCTTGCCGGAAACACTATGGCGGGAACTGTTTTCTCGCGGATGGGAAATAACGGAAATTCGCCGGGAAGGAGGAGGTATCGAGGATCTGTACCTGAGCTTGACCGAAGCAGGAGAGAAATCATGAACGCCGCGGCACTGCTTGCCCGCAAGGAAGCGGGAGAGATTTTGTTAAACTTGCGGGGGCTTACATGGCTGTTGACCGTATCTATCGTACTTTCCTCCTTTGCCCTTCTGCTCGTCAGCAATACCGAACTCAGCCTCCTGGATAACGCGCAAGTCGTCTACGACATGGCGGCCATCGTCACCGCATTGGGAGGGTTGTTGGCACTGGTCGTAGGCACCGATGCCCTTGCCGGAGAGCGCGAGAGAGGTAGTCTCATGCCGCTGCTTCTGGCACCGGTTCCGCGCAGTGGAATCCTTTTTGGGAAACTTGGTGGGGTGGCTATCGCATGGGCGGTTATGTATGCCATTTCGCTTCCCTACCTTTGGGCCGTCGGCAGTACCGGCCAGAACATGATCGATGGAATGTTGGTCTTGGCCGTTCTGGGAACACCTGTCGTTCTTGGGTTCGGATTCCTTGGCCTGGGACTGGGATGCTGGGTTCCCTCCGTACGAGGCGCTTTGCTCACGGGACTGGTTTTCCTCATACTTTCGGCAAGCCCCTTGTTGCTTGGGCCAAGCCTGCGGCAATCGGCTGTAGGGCGGATGTTCGATGCGATCAATCCATTTTCCGCCGCCGTCAATGCTTATGACGCAGTGATTATCGACTCTCAATCCCTGGCCCTGCAGGGGGGCCACTTCTTGGTTGCCTATGCCTGGCTTATCGTCGCCGTTTGGTTCGCCCATTTCGGCTTTCGCCGGGCCGTTCGGTGATGGAGGAATAAATGAAATTCATAACACTCTTTTTCGCCGCCGGCTTAAGCCTTTATGCGTCCGGTGCCCTGGCTGAGCCGTTGAGCATCGACCTTCGGCCCTCGGCCATCAATCCGGCCTCACCACAAATGGGAGATAGCCTTACTTATCACACGGTAATTCGAAACGATGGCTCCAAGGCGGTCGACGGGCTCATCGCCTGGATCAGTCTTGTCCAGATTGACAAGGGCAAGGAACAGCCTGTCGACCTGGAGGACTGGAGCGCCCACAAGGCGATCGCCAAGACATCTTTAAATCCCGGAAGGGTAATAGAAACGGATTGGCCCATTCGCCTCATCAAAGCGGGCCACTATCGAGTGGTGGTCAGTGCGGCGACTCGCACGGGAGATTATCTCAAAAGCAGCCCATTTGCCGATTTTTCAGTTCTGCAAAAACCGGTCGTTGAATCACAACGGGTACTGCCGGTCGCTGCCGGAGTTCCCCTGCTTATTGCTATATTTATGTTACGGTTGTGGTTGCGGAGCATCCAGTATCGTACGGCACCCTCTCGCAACTATCAGCCAACGGAAACACATGCTACGCCAAGGAACACGGCATGATTACATGGGGCAATCGTCACAAATACACCGTAATGGCGGCCTTTTTGGGTATAGTTTCAGTCTTCATGGCTCGCCAGTGGGATTACGACTTGTGGGAAGTCACAGCCAGCGCGTTGAATGCTTTTGATCTAATTAAAGGACATGAGATAATGTTCTTAGGCTTTTTTGTAGTTATTGGTTTTGCCATTGATATCAACAACAGACGCAAGCGCCATCGCAAATTCAGGGAGCTTTCAGAAGAGCGGGTCCAGGCTATGAAAGCCACGATGACGACGGTTAATGACATAGTGAACAATGCCCTAAATTCCCTGCAGATTTTCCGACTTGAAGCCGAGAAGAACGCCGCCCTTTCACCGGGTTCCATTCACCAGTTCGACGCAATTATTTTTGATACGGCAAGTCGGCTCAAGAATGTTCATGACTTGGACGTTTTTGTCCCACACAAAATTGCCGAGGGCCTGACGGGTATCAGAGAAAATTAAAAATGATGGCTATGGATGCCTTGTCAAAGAGGGTCGTGGCCGGAGGTACTATGAAAATACTGATCATTGAAGATGATCTGGAAACGGCATCATACATCGAGAAAGGCCTGCGGGAGCGGGGAGATGTAGTCGATCATGCATCAAACGGGCGTGACGGCCTTTTTCTTGCTGCCAGCGAAATCTACGATGTCTTGATTGTCGACAGGATGCTGCCTGGGCTTGATGGGCTTGGTATCGTCAAAACCCTTCGCGGCGCGAGCGTAAAAACATCGGTTTTATTCCTTACCGCACTTGGTGAAATAGACGATCGTGTGGAGGGGTTTGAGGCAGGGGGGGACGATTACCTTGTCAAACCGTTTGCTTTTGAAGAGCTCTACGCTCGCATAAAGGCGTTATCCAGAAGATCCCGGACACCTCAAGCTGAAACAATTTTGCAGGTTTCGGATCTTCAATTTGACCTTCTTAAAAGACAAGTGGTTCGCGCCGGCCGGACAATCGTTCTTCACCCTCAGGAGCTTAAGATTCTCGAATACCTTATGCGGCACGCCGGAGAAGTGGTGACTCGCTCAATGCTTTTGGAGAAGGTCTGGAATTTTCATTTTGACCCGCAAACGACGG
>CAZEFJ010000228.1:1363-3130 GCA_964511465.1 uncultured Hyphomicrobiales bacterium | reverse complement strand
GGATGGTGTGAGGATTGATTTCGATTGCAAAGCGCATGGTTTCTTCGATGGTCTCTGTGGTCTCGCCGGGCAGCCCGAGAACGAAGGTACCATGAATGGCGATGCCCAGCTTGCGGCAATTATTGGTAAACTCCCTCGCGACATCGACCAAAAGCCCCTTTTTTATATTGTGCAATATTTGCTGGTTTCCCGATTCGTAACCGACCAGCAAAAGCCTTAGTCCGTTGTCGCGAAGAACCTTCAGGGTCTCGTAAGGGACATTGGCCTTGGAGTTGCACGACCATGTAACCCCCAGACGACCCATGCCACGGGCAATTTCCTCGGCCCTCTCCCGATCATCGGTGAAGGTATCGTCGTCAAAGAAAAATTCCTTTACCTGGGGAAACATTTCCCTGGCCAGGGCAATTTCCTCAATAACATGGGCCGGGCTGCGGGTCCGGTAGACATGCCCGCCAATGGTCTGCGGCCACAGACAAAAGGTGCAATGCGACTTGCAGCCGCGCCCGGTGTATAGCGACAGGTAGGGATGCTTCAGATAGCCGATGAAATAATCCTCGATAACCAGATCCCGCTTGTAGACCGGGCTGACAAAGGGCAGTTGGTCCATGTCGTGCAGTATGGCGCGTTCCGGGTTGCTTACGGCGGCGCCGTCAAGCTTGTAGGTTATTCCGTCGACTTCCGCCAAAGGACGTCCCTCGGCTATTTCCTTTATCGTGAAATCGAATTCGTTACCGGCGACAAAATCAATCGCATCCGATGCCATGACCGATGCTTCAGGCGAAACCGCAACATGGGCACCGACAAGACCTATCATCTGTTTCGGGTTGGCAGCCTTCATCGCCTCGACGACCTTGACGTCGGAATAAAACGACGGGGTGCTGGTATGGGCCACCACCAGATCGAAATCGGCGGATATGGCGATCACCTGGTCAAGCGACAATTCCCGAGCCGGGGCATCGACCAGACGGCTGTCAGGAACCAGTGCCGCCGGTTGCGCCAGCCAGGTCGGATACCAGAACGAGCGGACTTCCCGCTTGGCCTGATAGCGCGCCCCGGCACCGCCATCGAAACCGTCGAGAGAGGGAGGATTTAAAAAAAGTGTTCTCATTGTTACTCAGCTCTTTCCACTATTGTCATAAGTCCGCCTTTTTCAACCGAGAACACGGTCCCTCTCCAATCCACCCTGCGGCCGAAGAAACTGAGACCCCAGACGATAAAACCAAGGATGTCGCGTCCCGGCCCCAGCACCAGCGAGCCGTATTCAGGCTTGATCCCAAGCATCCCATGCACAACGAAATGCATCAAGACCCTAAGTGCGATCGCCAATACGACGATTGCCCCGCCCAATAACCAGTACCCGGTCACCAGCCCCATTGCCAGCGCCGCGATCAAGCCCGTAGGCACCACATAGGTAACGAAGGAAAAGGCATGGCCCAGCGGTTCCATCGAGCGGACGGTGCGGACCCAGCGCAGTTCGTGCTCAAGCATGGCAAGTAAATTTGGCTCGAAAATTACGTTTCCGACAATATAATCGGATAACTTCACCTTATAGCCATGTTGGCAGACCAGATTTCCCAAAAGATAATCATCGGCAATGTTGTCGGCCAGCCTGCCGAAACCGCCAATATCTTCCAGCAGATTACGCCTGACCACCATCGTCGCGCCAAGGGCGAATTTAATTTCCCGTATTCCCGCGCTTACCAGTACCGAGGGCAGAAAGCTCTCGTTAATAAACATGGCGGAAAGAAGCGAGGCCACACCAGACGC
>CAZEFJ010000228.1:0-1263 GCA_964511465.1 uncultured Hyphomicrobiales bacterium | reverse complement strand
ACGCTCTTTATCGCCAACAGCACATAAGCCACCGAGGCCGCGTTTAACAGGATGAAAAATATCAGGATGATATGGTTAAAATCAGTCAACATACAATAAGCTGCGCAGGCCACCGGACTTGAATTGTGAATCACAGGTTACTAGATTGGCCGACAAGTGCCAAATTTAACGTTTCATAACATGGCCTATCACACCTGTGTCCACAACATCCGTTAACGCATACAGCCTTTTTCCCCTGGTTCGACATATTTCGTTGCGTCTTAGCCCGGTTCTTGGACGAAGCCCGTTCAGTGCCAATCAGATCAGCTATCTGTCATTGGTGCTGGGGCTGGCCGCCGCCTGGTGCATGCTCTACGAATCCTACTGGATAAAGGTTGCCGGCGGCATCCTTCTGGTTTCCTGTTATATCCTCGACAACTGCGACGGCGAAGTCGCACGCCTGAAAGGACAATGTTCCGAATACGGGCGGCGACTCGACAATTTTGTAGATTGGGCTGTGCATACCGCGCTTTTCGCGGCCCTCGGCGTCGGCGTAGCAAGCTCAAGCGGACAGGACATGTGGGCCTGGATGGGATGGATTGCAGCCTTGGGCAGCACCATAAATTATATAATTGGGACAATCGCCGAAGAACGACAGGCAAAATCCGGCAAAACCGACCATGACATACCGGCGGACGAAGAGCCGGAGCAGCCCCCACCCGAGAATATCGGGCAATGGCTGATGTATGCCTTTCGCGAACTGTCCCGGGCTGATTTCTGCTTTATTCTGCTTGGCCTGACGCTGTTCGGGATCACCTGGGTGCTTTTGCCGCTTGGCGCCGTCGGGGCCCAGGCTTTCTGGGTAGTACATCTTCTTCCCGGTGCCAGGGAACGCCATGTTTAAAAAATTATTGAAATTTTTCTATTTCATAGTCGGCCTGGCTCTGCTGGCGGTCGTCGCCGGGATGGTGGATGTCCGAGAAGTCATGGTAAGAAGTCTGCAAATAGGATGGGGAATGGGGATCATTATCGCCCTGCACTTCATATCCTTTCTTGCCGACGCATTTTCATGGCAGATGACCATACCCGGCATTCCCCTGAACAAGGTCTGGCTCTACCGCATCTGGAAGGTGCGCCTGGTCGGCGAAGCCCTGAACACGGTCATTCCGGCAGCCGGTCTGGGGGGTGAGCCGATAAAAGCGGTTCTGCTAAAGCGCCGCTATGCGATTGGCTATGGAGAGGGCATAACATCGCTTATCCTGAGCCAGACGATTATATTGATTT
>CAZEFJ010000227.1:0-3136 GCA_964511465.1 uncultured Hyphomicrobiales bacterium | reverse complement strand
ACTTCCTTTAACAGACGCTCAATCAGTACAACGGTGCGGTTAACCCCGTCTTCAAGCATCGCCAATTGTTGATGGTCTTCGTCCAGGGCTCCGGTAACGTTGAAGGCGGCCCGTGTCGATTTCGACAGGAACGCCGACATTGTCGAATCGCCGGTAACCGCCGTCGACAGCTTGCTTATCTCGCTGGTGTCGTTGCTTATGCGGTCCAGATCCGACTGGGCACTGTTGAACTGCTGAACCAGAATAGGATTGCCGGGAGTAGTACCAACCTGAAGGCGCGAACTTATGGCAGCCACGGTGCCGTGGTATTGCCGCGAATCCTTAACAATTCTGCCACGAAGCTGTTGAAGTTGCTTGTTGTGCAGGGATACCGAGTTTTGCAACCTGGTCAGTTCTCCACGCAACTCATCAACTTTTTTGCCGACGAAGGTTCCGGTAGTGGCCCCGCCAGGGCCGGTCCGCGCTGTCGGCGCGACGATCGTCGCGTTGGAAGAAACGGGTTGAACCGTGGATGTCGGTCGATCGACCGCCTGTTCCGCCACCGGAGAATTATTGCCAGTCGCCCCGGCGGGATCTTCACCGGTTAGCGAAGGCCATAATGCTTCCTGCGTGAAAGAACATGCAGACAAAAGCAACATCCCCCCTACCAAGCCACCAGCGACTACCGCCTTAAACCTGAAAAATGCCATCTTGCCAGATTGCCCCTGTGTCCAGAATGACGCGCCGTCGAAAACCGTATAAGTATTTCAGAGCACGAGTATAATTGTCCTGCCATCTTTGATTTACGGGATATTACTCAAAGGTGCTTGGCTCGACAAGTTCCTATTTTATATTATGTATATAAGGTGGCGTGGCTTCATACCAGAATTTAATCTGCCACAGGGTTATGGATTAAATTATCAGCGCCTTGCTTTATTGATAAGCCTTGGGGTAGTGTCGCCACCCTTCCGGCAAGTTCGGCCCGATTACCGTTGTGGGTCGGCGGATAAGCGCCCGTAGCTCAACTGGATAGAGCGTCTGACTACGAATCAGGAGGTTGGGAGTTCGAGTCTCTCCGGGCGCACCAATTATTTCAATAGGTTAGATATAGTTATACGTCCTTTTATTTTTAGAAATTAATTACGGGGTGACATTGGGGTGACAATAGTGCGGGACTTTATCCTCAAGTGCCTTTTGGGCTGTTGCCAACAGCCCACGTCGCTTTCAGGACGGCCACTCCAAGTTTGCATGGTTTGAAAATACTTAAGTTATGACCGCATGGCCATACGGTGGTTCAACCTGTTCAGTGCCCTGAATTAGATCATGCAACTGTTGGCAACCGGCTTAGTCGAAGTTTGTAAGAGTTGGTCAGAGTTTATCGAAGATGATCAAAGTTTGTCATAAATCTGGTCATAGATGGTCGAAAATAGTCGGTGTTGGTCAAAGTTGATCAGAGTTTGGCTGAGTTTGGCTGAGTTGGTCACAGTTGGTCAAAGATAGTCTGTCTTTGTCTGCCGTATAGGATGGCAGGATATGGAAAGTGCTTACACTTTCCCCTGCCCCGCCCTCCCGGCAAGGGCACTTATTCGCCCCAATGGTGCTCAACGGGATGAAAAACGGCAGCCGAATAACGGGGAATATTATTGAAAATTATTCTGAACAATATTCCACATCCCAGAGGGGGACGCCAAGAACATCCATTTTGCAATAGCGGGACGTCGCCCATGATATCCGATACGAAAATATGGTGGCCGATCAAGCCGAGCAAATGGGTTCAATGCCCTATAGGAATTTTCGGTGGGGTTATCGCTTTCCTTGTTTTTGATATTTGTCTGTGTGGTTACGCCATAAACAGGAAGGAGTTGAGAAAACTCCAATGGATGGTCGAGGACTTTTCCGATGGATCAAGGAGGGGAACGCCCCCTCCACAAAAGAAACGTCCTCACTATACCCCGGAAAATTGATGCAGGGGCATTCTACGGGCGGCTATTGATGTTTGCCGCCCGCCGCCATTTGATCCACCCGGCGACGAAGGCGTAGATGTAGGAGGCGAAGAAAGCCGCCGCGACAATCGGCGTGACGAAAGGCATTAGCCAAGCCGCCACCAGCGCCGCATTGAGCAGACCGACCATGACGACCGACTTGGTCCGGCTCCTTATGAGATGGGGCATCGGGTACGGCACGAGCATGGATACGGAATGGATCAGAAATACCGCGATCAAGAAATACTCATGTTCGAAGCCAAATTGTTGCATCAACAACAGGACAAACAGCATGTGACGCATAAGCTCGTTGGTCGGAGAGCCTGTCCCCCCGGTTACCTTTGGATCGATCCGTGTTGTGACGCGGAGAATGATCGAGCTGGTGGCGATTGCGCTGGCGGCAATGATGAGGTTCCCGAAATGCGCCCCGACCGCCAGGGCGAGAGTAACGTGGGCGACCGCGTCACAAACGTTATCGAGGCCTGCGCCGAACCGGCTCCTGATGTTCAATTTGGCGGCTAAAATGCCGTCGAGGTCGTCCATGAAATTGTTGAAGATGATCAACGGAACCACGTAGCGGTAGCCGTCATCAAGGAAAAGAACCACGAGGGGCAACACGCCTAGGATGGACGTTGCATTGGCCAGATTGCGATAGATGAAGTTTCCTTGTGCCCGGTGCTTGTTCAAAATGCCTCTGCTCCAAGAACGAAGAAGTGGTTCTCCAGCTTCGGATAGGCAATGCCCAGCGCCTTGGGGATGCGCGTGATCCAGGGGTTCCCCAGGCGCAACCCGAAATACGTCACATGCCCGACGGCCCGAAGTGCCTGGAAACGCACGGGCATTGTTTCTTTCCACTTCCTGACCAGTTCGCAGCCCATTTGCATAAGTACATAGGGCTCGTTCCTCTCCACATGACGGATGCTCAATCCGCATAACTCGAAGATGCGTCTGTAATCCGGCACGGAACGGTAAACGACTTGGTAGTCGCCCTGACGCGCCACGGTGTTTTTCCTGACGGTGGACTCGCGACAAAGGATCATTCCCCCCGGATCAAGGCACTGAACCAGCTTTCGAAGCAAGGCAATCACGTCCCCTTCATTGAGATACATGAGCAGACCGCCAAGGAAGACCAGATCGTAGCGGGCATCGGGCTCGAACGTCATGACGTCGCCATG
>CAZEFJ010000226.1:0-3142 GCA_964511465.1 uncultured Hyphomicrobiales bacterium | reverse complement strand
CCGCCGAAGAAAAACCATTTTCCGAAGACCAATTCAGTCAACTGATGGGGCTGGCGAAAAAAGGAATTGGGGAATTGGCGGCCTTACAACGCTCCGCGCTGGGGCTTTAGTACAGGACAATGAGCCGTCATTTCGAAGGCGGAAGTATCGTTGTTGCCAGTCACAACAAAGGCAAAGTGCGTGAAATTGCCGGGATACTGTCAGGTTACGGGATAGATATAATTTCCGCCGCCGAACTGGGCCTGTCGGAGCCGGAGGAAACCGGCGCAAGCTTTATCGAAAACGCCGAAATCAAGGCCAAAAGCGCCGCCGGGGAAGCCAAAATGGTCTCGTTGGCCGACGATTCCGGGCTGGAGGTCGCGGCTCTGGGCGGTGCGCCGGGGATCTATTCAGCCCGCTGGGCCGGCCCGAACAAGGATTTTGACGCCGCAATGAACAGGTTAGAAGCAGAGCTGAGCGGCAAATCAGATCGCAGAGCTAATTTCACATGCGCGATGAGCATCTGCTGGCCGGATGGCTATTGCCGGACTTTCGAGGGCCATGTCCATGGGCGCATTATATGGCCGCAGCGCGGGCTAAAGGGGTTTGGTTATGATCCCATATTCGTTGCCGAAGGCGATGAAATTACCTTTGCCGAGATGGACCCAGAGCGAAAACACGCAATCAGCCACCGCGCCGAGGCGATGAGGAAGCTTGTCAATGCGTGCTTTGGCAAACGGGAAGCATGACTGCGGGTCACTCCCCGTTAGCGATCTATATTCACTGGCCGTTTTGCGCATCCAAATGCCCATACTGTGATTTCAACAGTTTTGCCGAGCTGTCTTTGGACGAAAGCCGAATGGCCACCGGGCTGATTAGCGAACTCGAATATTTTGCACAAGAAACGAAAAGCAGAACAATCTCCAGCATCTTTTTCGGTGGTGGCACACCGTCATTGATGGCCCCTGAAACCGTGGCACGGCTGATTAATGCGATAAATTCCCTGTGGGGCTCCGCCGGGGATTTGGAAATAACCCTCGAAGCCAACCCGACAAGCGCCGAATTCGGAAAATTTCATGGATTTGCCAAGGCCGGGGTTAATCGGCTGTCAATCGGGGTTCAGTCCTTTGACGATGCATCGCTATCTTTCCTCGGGCGCAATCATTGCGTAAGCGATGCCGTTTCGGCCCTGCAATGGGCTAATGATAATTTCCCTCGCACCTCATTCGATTTGATCTATGGGTTGCCGCGACAAACCCCTAAATCCTGGCGGGACGAACTTGAACTGGCCTTGGATCATGCATCCGGCCATGTTTCACTTTACCAGCTTTCCGTTGAGCCGGGCACGGCGTTTCACCGCTCAGGGATAAGCGAAGCAGACGAGAAAACTGCCGCCCGACTATTCGAGACAACTCAGGTAACGCTTGAGGAAAAAGGCTTCACGGCCTACGAAATATCGAATTATGCCAAAGATGGCGGGCAATGCCGCCATAATTTGGCGATCTGGAAGGGCGGCGACTATATCGGCGTCGGTCCCGGTGCGCATGGCCGTATTTCCGGCCACCGGGGAACAACCGCAAGCCACCAGACGGCAAATCCCCAAGCCTGGCTGGAAAGGGTGGAAAGGTCTCCCGGCTCGGCAACCAAACGGCAGATTTTAGATCCAAGCCAACGGCTGGAAGAGATAGTTATGCTGGGCCTTCGCCTTGCCGAAGGGATAGGGCGGCTCAGGTTTTCGGCCCTTACGGGGAGCGAGCTGGAAGATGTGCTTGCTTGCGAACGTCTTGCGATGTTGCAGGAAGGCGGGTTTATCGTACTGGACAATGACGGTATTCGCGCCACATCCGCCGGGCGGCAACGCCTGAACGCGGTCCTGGCGGCAATACTTGCTTGATCCTTAGGGTGTCTCCGTTTCACACGGAAACGCTCCGCTTTTTTTATCGCTCACGGCATCGACATAAATGTCGATATCTGCGCGGGCGCGCCGGACAACCGGCGGGTCCGCCTTGCGGCCTGGAATGTTCCCGTATGGAACGGAAACACTCTAGTTAATTCTGAGCGGCAGCCGTCGGCGGCCCCAGGTCCCCGGCGGCCCGTCGAATACCCCGGCACATTTGGTCGCGCATTTGAGGCACCGACCGTCGGCGTCGAGGTTCCATTGTTCAAGCCTGTACCAGTCCCGCCCGATTAACAATTCGCGACAATTATGACAGTAAGTGGCGTCCGATGAAGGATCGTGGACATTGCCGCAGTATGCGTAGCGGACACCGTTTTCGAGGGCGATTTTCCGTGCCCTCTTCAGGCTGTCCAGCGGGGTATTGTTTTTATCGGTCATTTTCCAGTCGGGATGGAAGGCGGAAAAATGAACCGGCACATCGGGGCCAAGCTTTTCGACTATCCAGGAAGTCATCCGGTTGAGTTCGCCGTCGGAATCGTTTTCGCCGGGGATTACAAGATTTGTAATCTCGAACCAGACATCCGTTTCATGCTTTAGATACTCAAGAGTCTCCAGAACGGCCGACAGCTTGCCGCCGCACAGACGCCGATAAAAGTCTTCGGAAAAGCATTTGAGATCGACGTTTGCCGCATCCATACCGGCGAAGAACTCGGTCCGTGCCGGATTACAGATATATCCTGCGGTCACAGCCACGGTTCTGATCCCCAATTGATGGCAGGCTTGTGCCACATCAACCGCATATTCAAGAAATATAACCGGATCATTATAAGTAAAGGCAACGCTGGCGCATCCCGCCTCGCTGGCCGCAGCTGCGATCGCTTCTGGACTTGCATGGTCGGCCAGCCTGTCGAATTGCCGGGCCTTGGAAATATTCCAGTTCTGACAGAACTTGCAGGTAAGGTTACAGCCCGCCGTGCCGAAAGACAGGACCGGTGTGCCGGGAAGAAAATGATTGAGCGGTTTTTTCTCTATCGGGTCGATGCAAAAACCGGATGAGCGCCCATAGGTGGTAAGCACCACCCCCCCATCCCGGCACATCCGGACAAAACAAAGCCCCCGCTGTCCCTCGCGCAGTTTGCATAACCTGGGACACAGATCACACTGCACCCGCCGGTCATCCAGCAGATGCCAGTAGCGTCCGGGATGTGATGATGAACCGGTCTCCATGGATTACAGATTGGCCAGTGTAGCGGCGGGCGTCAATGG
>CAZEFJ010000225.1:0-3203 GCA_964511465.1 uncultured Hyphomicrobiales bacterium | reverse complement strand
GGCTATGACAGGCTGATTGTCGCGATAACGGCATCCGTTGCTTCCACCGAAAAGGAGGCGGCCCAGGAAATCGGATGTGATCACGTCATTTCGAAGCCGATTGGCAACGATTTTGAATCCGTAATTAATAAAATCCTGAAAGGAAATGTGCCATGACCAATACGGTGACGTCTGAGCCCGCGCCTGAGTCGGCACCGGAGCCGACAAAAAAGGTTCTGGTGGTTGATGATTCCACCACCATCCTGCGGGTGCTGGAGCGTAACCTGAAAAAACGCGGCTACGCCACTATACTGGCCGATAGCGGCAACAGAGCCCTTAACATACTAGATAAGGAATTAGTCGATGCCGTGTTACTGGATTTTCGTATGCCCGACATGGATGGGCTTGAAACCTTCGGATATATCAGGACAAAGCACCCACACCTGCCGGTCATAATGATTACCGGCGAAGGCAGCACACAACTGGCCGTCGAATTCGTCAAGGCCGGCGGTGCCGCATATATCAAGAAACCGATCGTTGATTTTGATGACCTGGATTGCAAAATTCATCGTTCCATTGAATTTCTCCGTTTGCGGGAAGAGCGCGATATGGAGCGATCTGGAAGGCTCGCCGCCGAGGAGACGGACCGCCTGAAATCAGCGTTTCTGGCAAATATAAACCACGAGTTCAGAACCCCGTTGACGATAATTATGAGTGCCGCCGAAAACGCCTCCCAACATTGCACAGACGATGTGGTTAAGGAAAAAATCGGCAACATAATAGTTGGTGCAAGCCGTCTGCTTAGGTTGGTCAAGAATGTTCTCAACATGTCCAAGATACAGGCCGGCCAGGAGGAATACCGTCTGTCCAGTTGTAATCTGGGCTTAATGGTACGTGATATATGCGTCGGTATGCGCTCGCTGGCGGAAAAACACTCCATATCCATCACCGTCGATGATGAGTTGCCGCCCGATTCCAAGGTTACTTGCGATGTCGGGTGGATAAGTCAGGTAATCAGAAATCTGCTCGACAATGCGATTAAATTTTCCGACGTGGAGACTACGGTGGCAATACGCCTGCGCAAGACAAAGGAAGATATGGTGGAGTTTTCCATCGCCAACTGCGGGGTCGGTATTCCGTTGCAGGATCATGAAATGATATTTCACCCATTTACCCAAAGTTCGGCCTCTTTTAGCGGCATAGAAGGAAGCGGAGTCGGCCTTGCTCTCTGCAAAAGCATTATTACGGCCCATGGCGGAAATATATGGGTTGAGAGCGAAGCGGATGAACATGTGGTTTTCAAATTCATCCTGCCCAAGCGATGGTCGGTAAGTGGTGAGGGCGACATCAGGTCCTGAGCCTGGTGGCCTTCAATTTAGCCGACGTAGGCCGTCGGTATCTTGCATTTTATTAAAATAACTATAAAATACTAAGTATTTATAGTGTAAAATCATATGGTTAAACATAAATATTGATACTCCATATATCTTGACTTTTGTTCGGTAATTAGTAACATAAAGACATAATGTGTCACGTAACGGCTTGAGGAATGTGCGTCGTCGAATTTATTGGTGACACCTTCTTAGTGGTTAATGCCCCCCTTTTGGCACTGTAGAGGAGTTCTGTTTATGACAAAGAAGCTTATACGGTTTACAAAGGTTCTTTGGGAAGACGACGCTGGTGCGACGGCTATCGAGTATGGACTTATCGCCGCCCTTATTGCGGTTGTAATCGTCGCTACGGTTACCACAATCGGTAACAACCTTAAAAATATCTTCACCAACGTCGCGTCGAACCTTAAATAATAAATATTTGCTGTTGATTGCCGTCTTGCTTTCTCGTCCGTTTACGGCGATGCCGCCGGAACGGGAGGGCGAGGCGGTTTATCCCTGTTCGGGTTTGTTTCGCCTCTCCTGAAAAGGTGGATGCGTTTGAGTTCGTTGGACAATATTGTTGCAATTCTCAGATGGGTTTTGGCGGCGTCGTTTCCGCTTGCCGTTGTCTGTGCCATGGTTTCCGATTTTCGCACCTTGCGGATTAACAACTGGATCTCGGTAAGCATCTTCGTTGCCTTTCTTCCTGCTGCCGTTGTCGGAGGGGTGGGATTTCAGGCAATTGCGATTAATTATGCCGCCGGTATCGTCCTGTTGGCGGTCGGTGCGGTGCTGTTTGCCAGACGGATGATTGGCGGCGGTGATGTTAAACTGCTGGCCGCGGTCGGGGTCTGGATAGGGTGGACCTATCTGGTGCCCTACATTATTTTGACGGCGCTGATTGGCGGTGTCCTGGCGCTGGCGGTTATCGGGTTAAAGCGGATCGCCTGGTATCCTTCTTTTCTGCCCCCCATACCGTGGCTGGAACATGAGCCTGAAGCGGAACAGAATATTCCTTATGGTTCGGCTATCGGCCTGGCGGCAATCTTGCTGTTTCCAACATCCGTAGCATTTCCGCCGGAATGGTCGGCCTACATCACTAGCCTTCTTCGTTAAGACGCTCAACCACATCAAGGGCGTGTTCTATCGCCTGGTCCATGTTGAGATATTCAAATTCGGCATTGCGTCCGACACTGATGATGCCCCGATCATCAAGATAGCCGATAACCGTATCCAGATTCTCGCGGTAATCGAACGTCCGCAGCACGTAGGCATATCTGGTATGACAGACATGACGAAAGTTGATTCTTTCGGGATCTATCAGGTTCATCCGTGAAAGCCCCTCAATTACCTGTTCGGCAATTGCCTCGTCGCCTTGCCGATAAACATCGTCGTCGGGAAGAGTGGTAATCTCGGCGCTGAGCGCGGCACATCCCTTTGGTGCGCCGATATCGGTAAAGTTGAGGGGAAATGACAGCCGGTGAAATATGAAGGACTCGCCGGGAACATAGATCGCCGTATAGGGCGGCGGGGCGTCCGTTTCGAAACCAAGCATGACCGTAATCAGGGAATTAAACCTAAGGGCCCCGGCACGCCGGATGATATCGTCGGGAACGTTGTCCAGTGCGCAGACCAGTTCATGCACCGGGATGGTCGAGACGATGCGATCAAAGCACTTGATCCTGTCTCCGTTGCTGATTTTCCATGTCCCCTCTTCGCGCCATACCTTGCTCACCCTAAAATTGTTGGTTATTGAGCTGCATTCCCTGGCCAGCGCGTCCGGCAGCGCCTCGATGCCGCCCGTTTTGGGGTAGCTGAAATCGAGTTGGTGTTTATATCCCTCGGTTTTTA
>CAZEFJ010000224.1:0-3215 GCA_964511465.1 uncultured Hyphomicrobiales bacterium | reverse complement strand
GATGCCGAACATATACCTTTCCGGGATCATTTCGATATTATCTGTTCTTTGGATGTTATCGAGCATATTGACGACGATGTGGGGTGTTTGCGGGCCTTGTTCAAGGCCGTCAAACCAGGTGGCGGACTGTTGCTAACGGTGCCCCAGCATATGAGTTTATGGAGTGTCCTGGACGATAAAACTGGGCATAAGCGACGTTATGTCGGCAACGAACTTGCCAACAAGGTGCGCAAAGCCGGATTTAATGTATTAATGGACACTTCTTTTATGGCTTCCATTTTTCTGCCGCAGTATATGTCGCGGAAGTTGTTTTCACGAGGCAAGGATGCCGAATTCGAAATGGAACACAATTTGCCAACCCCCCTGAACGCCATTCTCAAGATGACACTGGCGGTTGAACTTTCGACCATTAAAATGGGGGCCCGTTATCCCTTTGGCGGCATGCGTCTGGTTACCGCACGCCGCCCCGCCTAGTATGGTGGAATCGGAATACACTCAAATTATTACAGAATTTATGCAGCACCGCTGAGTTTGGTTGCTACCGCAAGAAAAGATGCTATAAATTGCCCCCTCTTAATCCGACATCAATCGTAGTATGGCCATGACCAAGGCATTGAAGATCAAAACATGTCGGCTTCCTGGTGTTATTGTTATCGAGCCACCGACCGTCTTCGAGGATTTCCGGGGATGTTATGTGGAGACATATAACGAGAAGATTTACAGGAAAGCTGGTATCGACGTTAATTTTATCCAGGACGACATCTCGACCTCTGCCCGTCATGTGCTGAGGGGCATTCACGGGGATGCCCATACATACAAACTTGTCTCGTGTCTTTATGGCGAGTTCTATCTGGTAATTATCAATTGCGACAGTGAATCCAAAGACTTTGGGAAGTGGGCTTCGTTCACTCTTTCCGACAAGAACCACCTGCAGGTTTTGGTCCCGCCCAAACATGGGGTTGCCCATCTGGTGCTTAGTGAAGTGGCGATATTCAACTATAAACAATCTACTTACTATGATCGGGAAAGCCAGTTTTCCTACCGCTTTGATGATCCCCGCTTCGCCATAGAATGGCCGGTAAGTGATCCGATCCTTTCGGAGCGTGATGCCGGGGCCGGGAACTGAAAAATATGGGAATTATCGGCACCCTCAAGGAAAAGGCCCACTGGATAAAGCGACAAACGCTTGCCATGCACAAAGTGGCACCTGGAATTCGCATAGCTTCATCGTTGTCACCTATAGAGGTTCTGACAGCCTTCTATTATGGCGGTATTGTCCGCCACGATCCCGCCAATCCCGGCTGGGCCGAACGCGACCGGGTTATTTTGAGCAAGGGACATGGCAGCCTTGCCATCTATCCTATTCTTGCTGACCGGGGGTTTTTCGATATCAGGGAACTCGACCATGTTAGTCGCGACCAGTCCAGGCTTGGCGTTATTCCGGAACCAACCGCGCCCGGCATCGAGACCACCAACGGATCGCTTGGTCATGGCCTGGGGGTTGCCTGCGGCATCGCCATCGCACTGAAACGATTCAATAAACCTCAGTCCGTCTTTGTCCTTTGCGGTGATGGTGAAATGAACTCGGGTGCCGTGTGGGAGGCGGTAATGTTCGCTTCCATGCACAATCTGGACAACCTTGTCATTGTGATCGACGACAATAAACGCTCCATGCTTGGCGACCAGAAAGAAATAATGGGGCTGGACCCGTTATCCGAAAAATTGGCTGTTTTTGGCTGGCACACAGAAGAGGTTGACGGACATGACCTGGGCAAAGTTCATCCGTTGCTATCCGCGATGAAAGAAGAACGCCGCGGGCAACCAAAGGCGATTATCGCCCATACGGTCAAGGGCAAGGGAATCCCGGAACTTGAAAGTGACCCTCTGAGCCATGTCCGTGTCCTGTCCAACGAAGTCATCGACCGCGTATTGGATGAGTGGTCATGACCACTACTCCCGGTAAGCCGATGCGCGATGTCCTGATTTCCGCCATTCACAAGCGAATGGCGACCGATGATATGATTTTCTTTCTTTCAGCGGATATGGGGGCACCCTCATTGGATCATATCCGCGAGGACTTCAAGGACCGCTTCATAAATGTCGGCATCGCCGAGCAAAACATGATCAACGTGGCGTCCGGCCTGGCGATGGAAGGGTTCACCGTCTACACCTATGCAATAGCCCCTTTTTATCTGCGCGCCCTGGAGCAAATACGTATCAATCTGGCGTTGCCGAGCCAGTTGAGAGAGATGAACGTCAACATGTTGGCCCTGGGGGCAGGGATCAGCTACGACGTTTCCGGCCCCACCCATCATTGCCTTGAGGACATAAGCATTATGCGGGCCATGCCAGGCATAATGACCATTAGCCCCAGCGACTGGACCATGGCGAGCGCACTTGCTGATTTTGCGCCGACGACTGGACGACCCAAGTATCTTCGCCTCGACGGCAAGGCCCTGCCAGCCATCTATGAACAGCCCGCCGAGATTGATTTCGCCCGGGGATTTACCCAATTGCAAACCGGTCACCGGGTCTGTCTGGCGGCGACCGGGGTGATGGTACATCAGGCGCTTAAGGTGGCCGGAGGTTTCGCCGCGGGCGAGGTAGGAGTTGTCGATGTCTTCATGCTGGATTGCCTTGATACGGATGCGCTGGCCAAAACCCTGTCGCCCTACGATTTCGTGATTACCCTTGAGGAGGGATTTATCGGCTGTGGCGGCCTTGATATGCTGGTAGCGGGATTATCCCGGGAGCTGGACCTTCCTTTCAGGCAGCGACGCCTTGGTATGCCCAACGCCTTCGACTTTACCCCAGGGGACCGGTTTGCGCTCCATGAGGCAAACGGTTTCGGCGAAACACAGATCATTAGTGCCGTCGCGGCAGCCCTGGCGTAAATTTTTCGGGAGAAATAATACGATGGCGCAAGCTTATAAAATTTTGGTAACCGGCGGTGCCGGCTACCTGGGCTCGGTAATGGTGCCGAGGCTTCTGCATTGCGGACACGAGGTCACCGTTCTCGACAACTTCATGTTCAAGCAAAACAGTCTGGCCCAAGTATGTCACCATCAACAATTTAACGTCGTTAACGGCGATGCCCGATCGAAGAAAATAGTCGAACCGTTGGTCAGGGAAGCCGATATTGTCATTCCCCTGGCCGCATTTGTCGGTGCCCCCTTGTGTTCCAAGGATCCCCAAGGTGCCGAGTCGACCAACCT
>CAZEFJ010000223.1:0-3215 GCA_964511465.1 uncultured Hyphomicrobiales bacterium | reverse complement strand
CTTACCCATACAGAAGTAAAACAAGCAAAGCCTAAAAACAAAGAATTTAACTTAGTTGACGGTAGTGGATTAGCCCTTAGAATAAAACCTAATGGATCAAAACTATGGTTATTCAATTATGTTAGACCCTATACAAAAAAGCGCACATCTTTAAGTTTTGGCTCTTTTCCTGAAGTATCTTTGGCTGAAGCGAGAGATAAACGAAAGGTGGCGCGAGAATTACTAGCCAAGGACATTGATCCAAAAGAACACCGTGATGAGCAAAGCCGCTTAAAAGATATAGCGCATAACAATACATTAGAATATATAGCCGCAAAATGGTTAGAGGTAAAGAAAACAACCGTGTCAGCTGATCATGCTATAGATACATGGCGATCACTTGAATTGCATCTGTTTCCAACTCTTGGGAAGATACCAATTCATAAAATAACAGCAGTAAAAACGATAGAGGTTATTGAACCAATAGCTGCTAGCGGAAGTTTAGAAACGGTTAAGCGTCTATGCCAACGGATCAATGAAATAATGGTCTATGCCGTTAATTCAGGCATTATTTCGAGTAACCCATTAGCAGGCATCAGGAATGCTTTTCAACACCCTAAAAAGCAACATCTACCTACACTAGAACCTAGCCAGCTACCTACTTTGATGGCAACCTTATCTCAAGCCAGCATTAAAATTACAACTCGATGCCTCATTGAATGGCAGTTGCACACAATGGTAAGACCTAGTGAAGCGGCGGGTACACGGTGGGATGAAATTGATTTTGATAATAGTCTTTGGAATATACCAGCGGAACGGATGAAAACCAAAAAAGCACATACCCTACCTTTAACACCACAATCCTTAGCATTATTGGAAGTGATGAACGCAATAAGCTCTAAAAGTGAATTTATTTTCCCCTCAGATCGAAACATCAGAAAGCATTCACACCCACAAACAGCCAATACAGCATTAAAACGAATGGGCTTTGATAAAAAGCTGGTGGCTCATGGAATGCGATCCATGGCTAGCACGGCATTAAATGAACAAGGCTTTGATGGCGATGTGATTGAAGCCGCATTAGCGCATATCGGCAAAAACGAAGTACGCAATGCGTATAACCGCACTGATTATCTTGAACGTAGAAAACCTATTATGGCTTGGTGGAGTGAATACATTGAAAAAGCATCAACAGGTAACCTAAGCGTGATAAGTAGAAAAGGGCTTAAATTAGTTAATCATGGCTAGCCTTTATTTTGATTAGCCATTGCCTTAACAACTGCTAATGCTATTTCATCAGCATTTTGATTATTAGATTGTCGTGGTTTTTTTAACTGTTCAATAATTTCACCTTGCCTTGATGGCTGTACCTCGCCATAACTATAAAAAGTAGTTAAAACGCCCTCATGCCCTAAATTCTGGCTCCAAGCCTTAAAATCTTCTGGTGATTGACATAGTTTTTCACCAATACCCACCAGCGTATTACGAAAGCTATGCGGATTAAAATAAGGTAAACCAGCGTCTTCAAATATAGTTTTAAAAATTGTGCGGATTGGTGAAGCGGTACTCCAATGCTCTTTTTTAAACCCAGATGCTTTAAACACGCGATCATCACCAGAAATAACATTAGTTTTAGGAAATAAGGGATCGTCACTACCGTATAGCAATTCTTCTTTTAGATAAGTTATCCAATCAACAATAATTTGCTGAACATCATCACCCACAGGAAAGAAGTAAGTGGTAAATGTTTTGCTAAACTTAGTTTTAACTTCTCTAGCATCTTGATTAACACAGTTATTAATTAGATCAACATGTTTTATTTTCATAGAAGCAATCGCGCTATCTCTAGCACCGATTAAAAGAGTGAAGGCTATCAAAGCACGATTGCGGTGGTCAATATCGCTACTGCACGGCATACTTTCAAGTACATGCTTAATTTGCTCAAGTGTGGGTACAATCTTTGGTCGTTTAGCCGTTGCTACTCGTGTATCTTTGGCAGATAAATTAAAATACTCCATATCAGTATAATTGAGTCGTGATTTATAGCCGGATTGCATGGCCAGCCATTCAAAAAAGGCTTTTAATTGTCTTAGGGTTGAATTGAGTGTTGCCTTGCTTAATTTCTTACCTGTTTGTTGATTATCCTGATTGGCTAAATGTTTTTTAAATCCTACTGCCTGTTCAAAATGAAATGCCTTAAAATCTTTAAATTTAGTGTAACTTTCAAAGCGACTAATTGCCTTAGCTACACCATCAACTGAACTTTCATTTTGTCGTTTAGCTTCTTTGAGAAATATAAAGTATTGTCGTTTAATACGTTCATTACTTGCATTGTGTTTCATCATGGTTTTACCTCACTTTTTAAAGTCACTGTTTAAGGGGGGATGACTGCTCTTGTTTATGTGTTTCAGTGGCTTCGTAAATGTGATCTCTAATTTATCCTTAATTAACTCTAATTTAGCGATAGAAGAGTATTTATTGATAATGCTATTACATGCGGGACAGATACCAATCAAACAGCCTAGACGATCATTACTAGGCTCATAATCAACCATATTTTCAGCAGGTACTTGAGGTGTCCTACAGCGAAGACAATACAACTCAAACGGCTTACACTTACGCTTGTTTACTTTTCGTTTAGATTGTAAAAATAAGCGAAGCTCAGATCCAAGTATAAGCATTGGTCTTTTATCATCATTGGTTTGTAATCCACCTTTAACCCATGATCGCACCGTATTTTTATGAACAGAAAATAAACTTGCTATTTCCTCCACGGTATAATTACGGTGGATCTTGGCTAAATTAGGATTTAAGCGTTTAGCCATTATTTGCTACGGCTCGCTTCAATCTTCTCAGCTAACCAATTTTCTATATCTTCTTCAAGCCATCCAACAGCTCGACCACCTAAAGAAATAGGCGCGGGGAACTCGTTTTTAGAAATGCGTAAATAAAGCGTGCTACGAGATAAGCCGGTTAGCTCTTTTAATGCGGGAAGTCGTAAAATTTTGTATGACATATCGAACCTCTTAAATGTTTAATGGAAACTTCAAGAGCGATATTATTTGAGCGATTTGAGGGGTGAAAGCGTAGTTATTACCCGTAAAACAAAGACAGATAACAATAAAAACAACAGCTTAAAGATAGAGGGAAGTACACAGAAAACTTTAAGCTAAAATAAGGTGGTTTATTTAATACAGTTAAAACAAAGGCTTATTACTATTGGGGTTGAGCGGAAA
>CAZEFJ010000222.1:0-3226 GCA_964511465.1 uncultured Hyphomicrobiales bacterium | reverse complement strand
GCAATGGTTCATATCTTCGCCATAAGGTTATGGGTCAATTGAGTCCACACCCTAATTTTCGAGGAATAGAGCTGCGTGACTTTCCCGCAGAAATCGCCAGGCTCGCGCTTATCATCGCTGAGTATCAGTGCGATGTGCTCTGTCGCGGAAAAAAGGATGCGTTGGCCGAACTCCTTCCCTTGAATACCATGAACTGGATCACTTGCGGCAATGCCTTGCGCCTTGATTGGCTGTCTATTTGCCCGCCAACGGGCAAAGGGGTGAAAATGGCAGCGGAAGATTTGTTTCATACACCTCTGGAACAGTCTGAGATTGATTTCGAGAATGAGGGTGGCGAAACTTATATCTGTGGAAATCCACCATACAAAGGTAGCCAAACCCAAGGCAATGACCAGAAGGAAGACCTAGCGTTTGTGTTTGATCGCTATGGGATTTCTTCGAAGCAAATTGACTATGTTGGTGGCTGGTTCATGAAAGCTGCCGAATATGCAAAATTCACCCAAGCAGACAGCGCGCTCGTTACAACAAATTCAATCTGCCAAGGTCGAATTGTTCCGATTATTTGGCCATTGATTTTTGGCGCTGGATCCGAAATCAGTTTTGCACATACCTCCTTTAAATGGTCGAATCTAGCTAGTCACAATGCTGGGGTTACTGTCGCCATCGTAGGCTTAAGGCGATCCAATAACAGAATACGTTTCCTTTACTCGGAGGGTGATGACGGCGAAGTCATCGTCAGGGAAGCTAGTAATATAACTCCGTATCTAACCACAGGCCAAAACGTTATTGTCCAATCTTCAAGAAAAAGTATTTCTCGACTCCCTGAGATGGCGTTTGGAAACATGCCCATTGATGGCGGTAATCTTCTTTTGAGTCCAGGCGAACTGAGGTCACTCAACCTGACTGCTGATCAAAAGGACACTTTTATCTGTGAAGCACTTGGCTCAGCAGAGTTTATTAGAGGGATTGTGAGATACTGCCTTTGGATTGAGGACAGTCAGCTAGAGTCCGCAACATCCGTACCTGCCATAAGTGATCGTATCGAACAGGTACGAAAAATGCGGTTGGCAAGCAAAGATAAGGGAACGCGCGGAATGGCTAGTCGCTCCCATCAATTTCGCGAGATGTACAGAGGGAAATCTCATACCATCATACTTCCTGGAGTTTCGTCAGAAAACCGTGAGTACCTGCAAGTGGGAGTGTTGGGTGGCAGGAGTATTGCAACCAACCTTGCTTTCGCCCTCTACGATGCTCCACTCTGGAACATGGCGCTGATTGCATCTCGATTGCATCTTGTTTGGATAGCAACTGTATGCGGCAAGCTGAAAACAGACTTTCGTTATTCCAATACCCTTGGATGGAATACCTTTCCAGTTCCAACCCTTACCGAAAAAAATAAAACCGATTTAACCCGTTGCTCTGAAGATATCTTGTTGGCGCGTGAGGCTCACTTCCCGGCGACCATCGCCGATCTTTATGAGGTCAAGGATGGGGAAAGTAAAATGCCTGATAACCTGCGCCGAGCGCATGATCGTAATGATGAAATGCTTGAACGCATCTATATAGGTCGTCGGTTCAAAAATGATACCGAGCGGCTGGAAAAACTATTCGATCTTTATACAAAAATGACGTCAAAGGTGGCTGCATGACCGAAGCAATATTCGGCTTTCTTGGCGTCATTATTGGCTCGTTTATTCCATGGATCAAAGAAGCAATTCTTGAAAAACGTTTACGCGCAGAGCGTGCCATGTATCTGGCTGTTCGGGTTATTTGCGTTCTCGATGAATATGTCGAGAAATGCATCGAGGTTGTTCAAGACGACGGCACAGTTATGGGACAGGCTTCAGCAAGAGATGAGGGCGGGGGTGAGCTTTTTCGCCCCGTGGTGCAGCTTCCCGCAGCACCAACTTTTCCTGCTGATGGAGACTGGAAAAGTATCGATAGCGCATTGATGTATCGTATTTTAACACTCCCAAATAGTGTACGTGAAACAGACAATCACATTCAGTGGGCGGGTGATGAAGAGGCATGGCCTCCATATTATGAAGACGTATATGAAGCGCGTCATAAGGGCTATGCCAGACTTGGTCTGGAGACAATCGCCATAATCGATCATTTGCGAGTGACCTATAAACTGCCAAAGAAAATACACGCCACGAAAAATGTCGCTTGGAATCCGAAAAGCATTCTAGAAGAAAAAGTTAAAAATCTCGAAGAACAAAAATCAACTGCATTTTCACCGCCTGATAACACAGTAATTAACAGCGAGGAGAAAAAACAGTGATCGCTCCAAAACCAATTCCCTCTGTATCCGTTACCTATGCCTGCAACGGCAGTTCCAAAAAACCCAATGAACTTGGTATGCGGGTCATGCAGGAACGCGCCTATGAAAAGCGGGGAGAGCAATATTTGCTGATCAAGTCGCCTCCGGCTTCCGGGAAAAGCCGGGCGTTGATGTTTATTGCGTTGGACAAGCTGCAAAATCAGGGTTTGAAACAGGCTATTATTACGGTGCCACAGAAAACTATTGGCTCTAGCTTTAATGACGAACCGCTTAATAAGTTTGGATTTTGGGCGGATTGGGCCGTGGCTCCAAAATGGAACCTTTGTAATGCACCAGGCGAAGATGGCGGCAAGATCAATTCCGTAAAAGCCTTCCTGGAGAGTGATGACCAGGTACTGGTCTGTACCCATGCGACATTTCGTTTTGCCGTTGATCGATTTGGCGTTGAAGTCTTTGACGATTGTTTGATTGCAATCGACGAATTCCATCATGTCAGCTCCAACCCTGACAATAGATTGGGAGCCCATCTAACGCAATTTATTGCCCGCGATAAGGTGCATATCGTGGCAATGACGGGCTCTTATTTCCGAGGCGATGCGATAGCGGTTTTGTCGCCACAGGAGGAAGCTGGTTTTGAGTCCGTCACCTATACCTATTATGAGCAACTCAATGGCTATGAATATCTGAAGAGGCTCGATATCGGATATTATTTTTACTCGGGCTCATACGTCGATGACATTCTGAGCGTTCTGGACGCAGACGAAAAAACGATTGTCTACATACCCAATGTGAATTCGAGAGAAAGCACCAAGGATAAGATTAAAGAAGTTGAGCATATTATTCATGAGTTGGGTGACTGGAAGGGCATGGACCCGGAAACCGGCTTTCACCTTGTAGAAACGTCTGACGGACGCATTCTCAAAATTGCCGATTTAGTCGATG
>CAZEFJ010000221.1:0-3234 GCA_964511465.1 uncultured Hyphomicrobiales bacterium | reverse complement strand
GCCGGCGCGACCGACCACGTCATCTAGTTCATCGCTGAATTCCGAAAAATCGAGGTGGCAATGACTATCGACGAGATTAATCATGCTGGTTATAACTATGATAAATAACAATATTTTTAATTTTTTGTTTATCGTAAGTGCTATATAGGTGCCGAAACATTAAGTAGTCCCTCATACTCTGAATAGATAGTGCATCAGAAGGATAAAATCATCATCGTTCGAAAAAGCCAAACGTGCCGGTTGTGGCGTGTATTTGTGGATTAGATACTGTTGGGATGGCCCACGGCCTAGAACATCGGAAAAAAGCTTTTCTGTCTCCGGAGTTTTATCAAGTCACCGACCCCGATCGTATTCGCTTTGCGGCGTTCACCCCCAGCTTGAGTGATCACTTTCGTATCAGGATTTTCCATGATTGCCGAATGGATATCGTCCATATGAGCGGGGGTCATGTTGTAGATGCTTTCATAGAATTCGGTGATGCCTATTACATCCCCGCTCTCTGAAATTAATCGCGGTATATCATCCAAGAGTTCTTTCTTAGCTGTGCCTCGCCCTGATACGTCAAATAAATAAAGATTTCCGTCGTCGTGCTTGGGATTGTAAGAGAGCATATTTAACCCAGACCGTCCGAAATGCGCTTGGGTACTGCTATTTTGATGCAGTATGTTGTTGTAGACCTGTCTAGCTCGAAACGAATTAGCAAAATGAATTAACCAGTACCGCCATCCATTCGGATTGTTAATTGAAAACGGGCTAACAAAGGTTGAGCAAACTTTGAAGGCGTCAAACACTAGCCTTTCGGCCACTCCGAGCCAGCGTTTACTATTCATCGCCCCTTCAAGGCTTTGCAGCTCTGATGTGCTGAGGCCCACACTTGCTAGTTGTGCCGCCAAAATATTCGGGTCTGACTTCTGTAGATAAGTGAGTAAAGTTTGTATTGCAAATGTGTAAAATACTTCAGCGGAAGAATATGACTGCATTATGTCGAGAAGGGTTTTCCTCTCTACTTTTGTATGACCGCACTGATCAAGATTGAAAAGGACATTCCTATATCGCCCTTGGTGCATATACTTTCTAATCGTTGGATATGCTGCTTCAAACGATATAGTCAGATATTCCACCCGGATATGGAGCTCAGGTGTATTTTCTCTTATTTCGGCGAGAAGGGGTGCAACATTTGATCTAAGAATATCTATTACACCCGGAGTGGCATCATTAAAGAGAAGGAAGCATTCTATTTGGATAGTGCCAAATCCCTGAGAAATACGCTGTAGATTGATCGCGTTGACGGCGTTTCGAGTTTCTTCAATGAAGACTATGGGAGAGCCCGCAGACCCACATTCATAACGACCACCTCCGGCAAAGCCGTCAATCACCGCAAGACGAAATTTTTGTTGTTGAGGAAGTTGGCACCTCGTAGCTAAATACTGAGAATAATAATCACGAAGAATTTTTAGCTTACACTTTGTGTGGTCCTCCAACTCGACGCCATTTGCCCAATTGTAATCCTTCTTAACCATCCACCCCTCTCCCAAAATCCTCTATTTCCAACGCCCAATTGCTATGGTGCGACGGACGCAGTTTCAGGCATTTCGTCCCATAGTCGGCCTCTATACTCCCGTCCGTTAGCCTTTTTTGATCGGCGCTTATTGTCCTTACCCCAAGTCCCCCATTGCTTGAAGAAAAATGCCGTTCCATGCAGAATGCATTGTTGGTAGATTTGGTCAATCCACTCCTCTCGAATAGGGCGTGCCGCCCTACCGCTTTCACCGCCGATGATTGCCCAATGGATGTTGCGTAAATCAATTTTTCCTACGGCGTCTATCAGCGGCTCAAAAGATATAAACCGTATTACGGCAGGTGCAGTGCGTAGATCGTTTATTCGTTCGGTGACATCCATATTCTCAACGCTTGTGCCAAGCCAAACGTTGGGTAGGACGTCCCTGACTTGGGAAGAAACGACCTCCGCCATACGCTGCGGGCGCTTTGTAAGAATTTGGTAATTGTGTTGAGGAGTCTCACGCATAACTTTCCAGACCGAAAGTATAAATTCGTCACTCACCTGCTCGTGGAATAAGTCGCTCATAGAGTTGACAAAAATCTTTTTCGGTTTTTTCCAGCCATATGGAATGGAAAGCGATTTCTGATCCTCTTTTACAACGCCATTCCAGACAGTCCTGTTTCCGCTCCGCGTTGTCAGTCCTTCATACTTGCCAATCCCCATAGCCTGCAAGCGCTTAGCCATTTCCATAGCGTAGCAATTAGTGCATCCAGCCGTGATGATTGAGCAACCTGCAACGGGGTTCCAAGTGGCATCAGTCCATTCGATTTGCGTTTCTGCCATTAGACACTCTTTTGCATGTTTCCAAGATTATAAAACTACCAAAGAATTAACATTTTGCTCATGAAAAGATTGGTTTATTTTTCTGTACTTCTTAAGTCGATAATTCGGTTCGTCGCGCTTCAACTCTTGCTTTGCGTAAGCGACGTTTCAGCTTTAGTCCACCTTCCGCTTCAGCCAAAAAATTTTCTGCAACGACAGCCGCAATTTCGTCATCAGAAAGTTCCCGCTTAATTTTTCGCTTGACGGATTTTTGCCAACTGCTTTTATCTTTATTTTTCATGCATTCTCTCTCGTATTGGTGTGAACGCAATTCTGCGAGATAAAATTTCCTTTAGCCAACATCAATTCGGCTCCCCGGTCGTATCGACGGCCAGAACGTCCGCCGTTCGCTATCCTGACTCCTGTTCCTTTAAAATCCCGATAATCTGTTCTTCTGTAAATCGACTGCGCTTCATAAATCCGTCTCCTGATTGGTGGACGGACTCTCCATTAAACTGGAGGGAATTACGGGGAACACATCATCGGCAAATGGCCGCTTGAATGTCACCGACAACGATCAGGCCGCGACGATGTTTGTGGTTCAGCTCATTCAACGCGCACTATCGACCAGCATGGCACCTAATCCGCAGCCGCTTCTTCGAGATAACGTGGGAACACGCCTTGCGGCGCCGGCAACGCCGTGCCGGGTGACAGCCGGTGGGCGGCGCCCAGAAATGCGAAGCTGCGGTGTTCCGGGCTGACCGCCAGCTGATCGAGCATACGGGTCATGCTGTCAGGCATAAACGGTTGCAATAACAAGGCAATATGGCGAATAACTTCGGCCAATACGTAAAGCACGGTGGCCATGCGTTCGGGGTCTTCCTTTTTCAGCTTCCATGGCGCCTGGGCGT
>CAZEFJ010000220.1:0-3236 GCA_964511465.1 uncultured Hyphomicrobiales bacterium | reverse complement strand
AAATGGAAGGTATGGAAGAACGCCTCAAATCACGCCTTAACTGCGGCCTGGTGGCCGACATTCATGCGACCACGTACGAGCTGCGCCTGGGCATACTTCAGTCCAAGGCCGAACAGTTGAATGTCGATATACCGCCGAGGGTCATGGAATTCCTGTCGCACCGGATTACCGCCAATGTCCGGGAACTTGAAGGGGCGCTAAACCGGGTCGTCGCCCATGCCCAGTTGGTAGGCCGCGATATTACCCTGGAGTCGACTCAGGAAGTGCTGCATGACCTGCTCAGGGCAAATGATCGCCGGGTGACAATCGAGGAAATTCAAAAGCGCGTTGCGGCACATTTTAACATTCGTTCCTCGGATATGCATTCCGCCCGCCGGGCTCGTTCAGTCGCCCGGCCGCGTCAGGTTGCAATGTATCTGGCAAAGCAGCTAACCTCTCGCTCGTTGCCTGAAATAGGGCGGAAATTCGGTGGTCGCGACCATACCACGGTGATGCACGCAGTCCGTAAAATCGACGAGTTGCGTGAAAGCGACGGCGCTTTCGCCGAGGATGTAGAGCTTCTTCGCCGGATGTTGGAAGGCTAGCTTTCCGCCATATCGGCCTTGCCGGAGCCAAATGCCGATCAACGGAAAAAATTGCTGTTTTTCAATATCCTTACGGATAGTGGAAATAGCTTCGTATTCCGTTATCATTTGCTATAATACGACAAGGCACCTTGGCCTGGGGGGCAGGGGGTATGGCAGTATTTGGTAAATAAGTTCGGGGCCGCATATTAAACCATGAAAATTACTATCGAAAGAGCGGCCCTGCTTAAGGCTCTTGGTCATGTGCAAAGCGTGGTCGAGCGGCGAAACACCATTCCCATACTTTCCAATGTCAGAATGGATGCAGGTGACGGGCGCCTTGGTCTTAACGCTACCGACATGGACCTGGATATTGTCGAAAGCGCCGAGGCCGAGGTTGTGGTTCCAGGCTCAATAACCACCCCGGCCCATACCCTCTACGATATTGTTCGCAAGTTGCCCGAAGGTTGCCAGCTGGAAGTGGAATCCGGTGACGAGGAAGGCCGTCTGTTGTTGCGTTCCGGTCGCTCCAGGTTTTCTCTGGCAAGCCTGCCGAGCGATGATTTCCCGGTGATGGCGGGGGGTAGTCTTCCCCATTGCTTCAGCCTGGACGCGGGTGAGTTACGCAGTCTGATCGATCGCACGCGTTTTGCCATTTCGACCGAGGAAACCCGCTATTACCTCAACGGGATATACATGCATGCGGCGCGGCGCGACGGTGTCGACCTGCTGCGGGTAGTTGCCACCGACGGCCACAGGCTGGCCAATGTCGAGGTGCCGTTGCCGGATGGGGCCGCCGACATGCCCGGCGTTATCATCCCCCGCAAGACCGCCTCCGAGTTGCGCAAGCTTATCGACGAAACCGACGAAGACATAAATATCTCCCTGTCCGAGGCGAAGATTCAGTTCGGCTTCGATCAGGCAACGCTGACTTCCAAGCTTATCGACGGCACCTTCCCCGACTATGAGCGGGTTATTCCGTCGGGCAATGACAAGGAACTGGAAGTTGACCGCAAACTGTTGGCCGACGCGGTTGACAGGGTGTCGGCGATCTCTACAGAAAAATCCAGGGCGGTAAAACTCAGCCTTGGCAGCGGCTTGATGGTACTTTCGGCAAGCAGCCCCGAGAGCGGCAGCGCGACCGAGGAGATTGAGGTTGCATATGGCGGCGATGCCATGGAAATCGGTTTTAATTCCCGCTACCTGCTTGATATCATCCATCAGATAGAAGGCGATAGCGTTCAGTTTGTCATGGCCGATGCCGCCTCGCCGACTATCCTGCGCGAAGTCGGCGATAGCAGCTCACTCTACGTGCTAATGCCGATGCGTGTATGATGAATGTGTCGCGTGGCGGCTTGCAAGGGGCGGCCAGACAGCAAGCCCCGTTCGGCTGCGGCGTTGCACAGGCGTCCGTCGGCCGGGTTTCAATTTCCCGCCTGACGCTTAGTAATTTCCGTTGCTATGCCAGCCAGAGACTGGATACCGACCGGCGCCCCGTGATCTTGTCAGGGGTTAACGGGGCCGGAAAAACCAATGTTCTGGAAGCGCTGTCGCTACTTGTTCCAGGTCGTGGTCTGAGGCGGGCGCGGCTAAGCGATATTGACCATCGCGGGTTTGGCGCCTTGGCCGGAAATGATGCCCCAAGGCGGCACTGGGCGGTGGCGGCGCAAGTTGGGACGGCCGACGGAATGGTCGAACTGGGCACCGGACGCGATGCGGCGGCCCCGAACGGGCGGGAACGCCGGGTCGTCCACATTGATTCCAGACCGGTCAGGAGCCAGGCGGAATTATCCCGTTATTTGAATATTCAGTGGTTGACCCCGACGATGGATCGTATTTTTAACGATAGTGCGGCGACCCGGCTGCGCTTTATCGACCGTCTGGTCTTTGGTCTTGATCCGGCGCATGCCGGCAGGCTCAGTGCCTATCGACATGCCTTGCGGGAACGCTCGAAGCTGCTTAAAGGATATCCCGGCGGTGTCGATGGGAATTGGTTGTCGGCCCTGGAAAATACCATGGCACAAAAGGGGGTGGCGGTAGCCGCCGCCCGGTGCGACCTGGTATCTCGTCTGGGGCTGTATTGTGCTGCCGCCAACGGCCCGTTTCCCGGGGCATCTCTGGAAATGAACGGGCTTGTCGGCGAATGGTTGAACCAGGGCCCGGCGCTGGCTGCCGAGGATATGATGCGTGAGGCGCTTGAAGCGTCGCGTTCAGCCGACGCCGCCAATGGCGGTGCCGCCGTCGGTCCCCACAAAAGCGATTTCAGGGTCCGCCACAGATTGCGGGACTGTCCGGCCGAGCAATGCTCAAGCGGAGAGCAAAAAGCGATGTTGATTGCCATAATACTCGCCAACGTAAGGATGCAGACCGCCGAGAGGGGGGACCTGCCGGTACTGCTGCTCGACGAAGTTGCGGCGCATCTGGATCATATTCATCGCGATGCCCTGTTCGATGAAATTATCGGTCTCGGGGTACAGGCCTGGCTTACCGGAACCGATGCCGACGCTTTTTCCTTTTTCGGCGACAGGGCTCAGTTTTTTTGTGTCGATAATGCCAGGATAACCAATTTTAACCCTGATTTTAACCAATGAGAAACAAATGACGGAAGATCGCCGGGAAGACTCTGAAGATATTGATAATACCGTTGAGGGTACATATGACGCCGAATCGATT
>CAZEFJ010000219.1:0-3249 GCA_964511465.1 uncultured Hyphomicrobiales bacterium | reverse complement strand
TGCTGGTTTTCCCGTTCCGGCCTCGGCATATGTCACAGCGTTTTTCTCGAAGACTTCGCGGCCCCCGGGAAATCGGTGCTGGGATCGGACTCGCACACCACCAATGCCGGTGGCATGGGAATGCTGGCGATGGGAGCCGGCGGAACCGATGTCAGTTTCGCGATGGCCGGAAAACCCTACAAAATCACCATGCCGGAAGTTGTCGAGGTAAGGCTTTCAGGAAGTCTTCCGCCCGGCATACTGGCCAAGGACGTTATTCTCAATGTCCTGAAGGTGGTCGGGATCAAGGGCAACAAGGGAATTTGCCTGGAATATACCGGAGACGGAGTAAAAAATCTTAGCGTCGCCGACCGCGCAACAATTACCAATATGGGAACCGAAAGCGGGGCTGCTTTTTCAATATTCCCAAGCGACGAAGTAACCAGGCAATATCTGAAGGGGCGTGAACGCGAAAGCATGTTCCAGCCGATGCAGGCGGACGAAGGAGCAACCTATTCCAGGACCGTCGAAATAAATCTCTCGGAACTGGTTCCGACAATCGCGCTTTACCCGCGCCTGAAATCAATGGAACCGGTTACCAGCCATACAGGGATGGAGATAGACGCGGTATTTATCGGCAGCTGCACCAATTCTAACTACGACAACCTGGCCAAGGTTGGCGAAGTTCTTCGCGGCAAACGGGTCAAGGTTGACACAGCAATAGCACCCGGCTCACAAGCGGTGGCAAGGCAACTGGCGGCAGCCGGATATATGGAAGTATTCTTTTCCGCCGGTGTCCGGGTGATGGAGAATTCATGCAGTGCCTGCATCGGACAGGGGTTCAGCCCGCCCACCAACGGGGTCATGCTGTCCACCGCCAACCGTAACTTTGCCGGTCGTTCCGGAACCGAGAGCGCCCATGTTCATCTGGTCAGCCCGGTTACCGCCGCGGCCAGCGCGCTTGCCGGGCATTTAGTTGACCCGCGCGAGGTTATCGATCCGACGTTTACGATAAGAAAAGCTCCTCCGGTTGTTGACATGGAAGCCTATGTAGCACCGCTACCCGAGGCCGAGGCAGCCGATACCGAACTGCGCTATGGGCCTAACATCAAGGCACTGCCAGACCTTGCCCCCATGCCCGATAAACTTGAGGGCGAAGTGTTGCTGAAACTTGGCCCGGAGGTTACCACCGACCTGATACAGCCAGCGGGCAAGTATTTGTCGTTGCGTTCCAATGCCGACGAGTACGCCAAACAAGCAACATTCATCCAGGCCGATACCACATTCAGCAGCCGCGCAATCGAACTGCGTGACGCCGGCGGACACGGATTTATTATTGCCGGTGACGGCTACGGCATGGGATCGTCGCGGGAACACGCCGGTCTGTGCCCGCGAATTCTTGGAATAAGGGCGGTGATCGCCCAGGGGTTCGAACGGATACATATGTCAAATCTTGCAAATTTCGGCGTACTGGCGCTGACATTTGAGAACCCGGACGACTTGGAAAGTATCGACCAGGGTGACAAGCTGTCGCTTGATACCTCAAACCTGGAAAGCGGAAAGTTAAGCCTGATAGTAAACGGCTCACGGGAAGTTCCGCTGCTGCTGGCCCAGGGCGCCGAAGACATACCTATGATAAGGTCGGGTGGTGCACTGTCCTATTTTGCCAGCCAACGGGCGGCCTGAAAAAAGATCAAGCCCCCTGATACTTCAGCAATATGGCAACCGCCTGGGTCCGGTTCTTGACATGAAGCTTGGAGTATAGATTCTTCAGGTGATACTTGATCGTATTAAGCTTGATGTTGAGGTCGTCAGCTATCTGGGCGTTGCTGCGACCGTAAGCAAGGGCGCCAAGAAGCTCCTGTTCACGCGGCGTAAGGTTACCGAAGGGATCGGCCATCTGCTTGTCGGCATCGACGACACTCTTCCTCATGTCCATAAGCGGAAAAACCATGCGCCCCTCGGAGACTGCGATCAAAGTCCAGACAAGACGGTCCAGGGGCTCGCTCTTTGAACAGAATCCGGCACCATTCAGGTCCATAACCTTCCTCGGCACATCCGGCGATGAATTTCCGGTATAGACCACCACTTTCGCCGGATGCTCTATCTCACGCATGGATTCCAGAATATCCTGCCCGTTCATGTTGGGTATATCCCAGCCGATGATCGCGATATCAAAATTAACCCGATCCATCAGGTCCATGAAATGAGCGCCATCCGCGACGTTAGCAACCAGATTGAACCGGTCGCCATCGCCGAACAGCCGTGACAATCCGTCACGAACCAGAGGCGATTTATCAACTACGACAATATTAATTATTCTACCGGTTTTCACCGCACTCCCACTCCTCCCTCCTACCGAACGGGTAGGTGGAACACTCTCCCCCTGACAAATTGGCTAACGGACACCAGTCTATCAAGACAGATAACCGTCCGAATTGCAAAGAAATATTGCAAACCAGCCTGATACCCGCATGGGTGGGACGAGCTAGGAAACGTAACTACACTTCGAGGCTGGAGTGCGGGTATCCATATTGCGGCCACGGTTGATATGATCGTCTATATCGCCCGCGCACCCTGCCATTCGTCCAAACAGGAAGGCAGTGAATGCCGCCGCCTCAAGCGAGCTTTCAGAGAAATCACCGCATCGATAGCGGGGCCACAGAAGTTTCAGCAGAATGGTCGCGATAACCGCGTCGATATTGACGCAGAACACGTTCCGGCTAACCCCATTATCAAACAATGCCTTAACCATGACTTTGTAGAATTCATGAAAGACGTTGTAATCCCCCCTGTCCTTCAAAAGCTCGGCGATGAATACTTCGCGCGGATCGTTATTGACCATCAGCCCCTTGAACACCGGATGGTTAACCCCCGGAATGTTTCGCGGAGCCTGCCCCACGGCCTTGCGTGACTTTTTGTCCTCGCCGAACGAGATTGCGTAATCATCGGCTATCGCCTTTAGATCAAGGCCATGCTCGGGGTTGCCCGCATCGTCAAGGCCCACCTCGCTGAAACGTTCGATCAAAAACTGTATTCCCTCGAACCCGTTGCCACCATGGGCGTATCCGGTATGGGTCAAAAAGCCCGCCATAGCCTTGTTGATCTGTACTCTCTCAGGAGTTTCAGAGCCGTCGGCGGAAACCGCACCCTTGGCTCCCTGCGCGGAAATGGTTCCAACCCCGTTGGAAATTATGAGGCCAAGCAATATCTGGAAAGGGAACAGCTCCTCGGCCGATGGCCTTTTGCCGGTCAGCGCCAGATATGCAA
>CAZEFJ010000218.1:0-3253 GCA_964511465.1 uncultured Hyphomicrobiales bacterium | reverse complement strand
TTACTAATTTTTATATTGTTTAATACTAGCTCATTCGATATGCCATTATTATTTAGTGTAGTTATAATAAATGAATACAAACCATCATTGGCTATCGTTGCGGTATCAATGATCCAGACTTTTAACGAAACATCGTTTGAATCTTGTGGTTCAGTTGGTAATAGTTTATCGAAAATTGTAACCACAGTATTAGTACTATCTAAAATTGTTAATGTCGTTTCTTGTATCCCCGTGACATCAAGTACATTCACTTTTACCGTTACCGAGCCCTTTATCAATTTAGTCGTATCAAATCCTGCAGGTTGCAATATCACAGGCTTCGTCGTATTTAAATTATCAGCTACGGTAGTGCTATTAAATGGGGTATTACGATAATTGGCAAAAGCTGAAATAAAAACTGAAAAATCATTTATTGTCTTTTGTGTTTCATTTGCCGTTGTATTAAGTATTGCCATCATTCTTGCAGGAACATGGTGTAAATAAATTTGTGCATCCAATGCAGTTCCAACCATATTTATAGCAGCCGTCTCTGCAGTTACACCATTTAATAAACCATCAAAAAGCACATCTTTATATGTTAATTGAGCCAAAGCAATTGAACTGACATTTTTAAATGATCCTTCAGTAACGACACTTCCCGCTTTACCACCTTTGGTTTGATCCACAACCAGCCAATCAACCGTACTGGAAATACCTGCTAATGCCAAACCATATAGTAAACCTGTCGACGGTGTTGCGTTTTCAATGCTTTGGGTATCATTTATAGCTTTTGGCGTTATGCTGATAAGTTTGTCTGAATCTGGAAATGATAACCACTGACGAACAGCATCGTTGGCGCTATTAATAGCACCCAAACTCACTGTTTCCGGAGTTCCGGTTTGTGTGTTTTCAGGAATAATTTTATCAGTCAATGTCGTTGCGCCATTATTCATAGCGTATTGCATTAATCCATATGCAAGATGTGTAAAAAATGTGATATTAACAGTAGTTTCTTTTTTCGCGGCTGCATCAGCTTTTTTATAAACAAACGTCGCGCACAACTTATCACCAAGATCAAAATTCTTTAGACCATTTAAGTCGCCAATTGGTGTAGCTGGTTCGGTATAAGTTCCACCCGTTGCACAAACAACAAGTGGTGTTTCAGTTGCACGTTTTTCTACGGTAAACGAATATTTTCCAGTACTGGATGTTGTTATTGGTTCAACCGATAAAGGTGGCTCTAGCCCAACTCCTGATTTTGGATCCAATTCATAAATTGTTATTGTTGCATTTTCAACAGGTCCAATCATCACAACACCCGATACGCTACCTACAGGAATAGGTTCAGGTAGATTTGGTAAGGAACTATCACTGCCCCCACCGCACGAAATAAGTAATAAAACTAAATTGAACAGTAAAATTTTTTGAATTGCGCTTTTAACCTTAATCATTGAGATCTCCCTGTATTACATATTATTTTTATTTATAGGAAGCGCTGATTAAATTTCAATCGGTGGTGGGGATTAATGATCGCCACTTCCTTGGCTATTACTTAAATTGTGTCCATAACTAACTTGTTAAATAATGATACAAATGGAGTTAGATTTTGTCTAGTTAATTAAAATATATTTTATTTTTGAACAATAACTGACCAACAATAATTAAAAATTTTATGGCTGGCGAGGTATCGCTTATATTAGAGAATTAGAATTAACTTAACACTTTAATTTATTGATTTAATTCACAAAACAAACCATTAACCCCAACTCCATACTATTTTTGTTATTTCTTTTTAGGTATTATGTGAGATTAATAAAAATAACAATCCCCCCAAACGATGGAGAATTCAGTAATGGAATTATTTAAGAAAAAATTAATCGCTACCGCCATAGTATCTGCGCTCGTATTACCGACTTCTGCATTTGCGACAAATGGCATGAGTGGAATTGGAAATGGCACCATTGCACAAGGTATGGGTGGAGCAGGAATCGCGCGGGCTAATGAAAATGGTTCGATTGTTTCTAACCCTGCGGCTGTTGTTGATGTTGGTGATCAATTGGATACTTCAATTACTTTTTTTACTGCCAGTCCGCGAGGCTATGAAATAACAGATAACAGCATTACTAATGGCGGGTTTCCTTTTGGAACCTTTAATAATAAACAAACAAGCGAAAATGATATATTTTTTATTCCATTTTTCGGCATAACATTTCCAGTTAATGAGAAATCAGCATTTTCTCTCAGCATGGCTGCTGCTGGTGGAATGAACACTGAATATAAAACTAACTTCGGTGATGGAACTACGTTAATCGATAAATTAACAAAAGAAACTGGACTTAATCTAGAACAAGTTTATCTTACTAGCACTTATGGTCGAAAACTTAATGAAGACACATCGGTTGGTGTTTCAGTTATTTACGCATACCAACGATTTGAAGCTACTGGTTTAGGTATATTTGGTAAGTTTCCTGGTACAGTGGTCGATGATACTAAACTAACAAATAATGGTATCGATGAATCATCAGGTATGGGATATAAAATTGGTGTTCAAACTGGGACAACCAATTTTCGACTTGGTTTTTCTTACCAACCCAAAATTAAAATGAGTAAATTTCAAAAATATAGCAGCCTATTTGCTAACCAAGGTGAATTTGATATTCCACCAGTAATCAATGCCGGTTTTGCTTGGACAATTTCAAAATTTACTATTGCATTTGACTATCAGAATATAAATTATGAAGATATCCAAACTTTTAGTAACAGTATTAGTAAATTTACAGATGAAGGTAAATTATTTGGTTCTACAGATGGCCCTGGATTTGGTTGGCGTTCAATTGATGTTTATAAATTAGGTTTCGAATATAAATATAGCGATGACTGGACCTTTAGAACAGGATGGAACAAAGGAGATAACCCTGTACAAAAAGGCGAGGTATCATTAGCATTTCTTGCACCTGCTATAATCACCGACCATTTTACATTTGGTTATACCAATAAGTTAAGCGATAGCAGCTCCTATTCAATGAATTTCGTGCATAGCTTTAAAAACACCATGACTGATGATTTTTCACCTGCGTTTGGCGGCGGCACTATCACTATTGAAATGGAACAAAACGCATTAGAATTTGGTTACACCAAGGTATTTTAATTTTTATACTCTGCCCTCGAATATAAAAAAAGCCTCGTTACTATTTTTACGAGGCTTTTTTATACTCTTATCCAAACACCTTCTGTATATTTAATTCTATCGCTTTTAAAAGCGATCTTTACATAT
>CAZEFJ010000217.1:2971-3261 GCA_964511465.1 uncultured Hyphomicrobiales bacterium | reverse complement strand
GTCGCAAAAAAGCGGGTCAGGTTGTTTGTGCGGCAAGCACCAGTCTGACAAGCTCGGCAACCGAGCGCGCATGCATTTTATGCATGACTTTGGAACGGTGGGCCTCGACCGTTTTATCGCTTATTCCCAAGTTGAAAGAGATCATCTTGTTGGTCTCTCCGGCGAGAATATGTTTGAGAACTTCTCTTTCACGGGCGGTTAAATCACCGATCAGCCGCCTGGTTTTGCTTATCTTTTCTTTCTCTCTGTAGTTTTCTTTGGTTGAGGTTTGGAAATAATAGGCTTTTCTA
>CAZEFJ010000217.1:0-2961 GCA_964511465.1 uncultured Hyphomicrobiales bacterium | reverse complement strand
GTAGTCTTCTTCGTTCTGCTTGACCGCTTTCGCGACCAGGTCCAGAAAATCCTGGTCATTGAAAGGCTTCTGGATAAAGTCCAGGGCTCCCGCCTTCATCGCCCGGACCGCCATCCGGACATCCCCATGGCCGGTGATGAAGATAATCGGAAGATTGGAACGCCGTTCATTGAGATCGGCCTGAAGGTCAAGACCGCTCTTTCTCGGCATCCGCACATCCGCAACCACGCATCCCCGCATCTCAGGGCTATAGGCGTCGAGGAAATCGTCAACCGATGAAAAGCACCTTGTTTTAAGGCCGACTGAAGAGATCAGCCACTCGATAGAATCCTGCACCGCCAAATCATCGTCAATTACAAAGACACTCGGCACAAAGCCATCAGGTTCAGGCGGATGCATCGTCGGCCTCATTCACTATGGGCAGGGTAAAATTAAACTCCGCACCTTTTCCGGTATCCGAATCGACCCAAATTCGTCCGCCGTGGGATTCTATCACCGATTGGCAAACGGAAAGTCCCAGTCCCATCCCTTCCTCCTTGGTGGTAAAGAACGGGGAGAAAATATTGCCTAACGCTTTCTCCGATATTCCCGGCCCCGAGTCCCTGACCGAGACGCGGATGCTGCGGTCTTCATCCAGTGAGGTGCCGACGCCCAGTCGGCGTAAACCGTCATCGTTGTCAAGCATCGCCTCCATACCGTTCAAGAGAAGATTTACCAGAACCTGCTCGACCTGTACCCGGTCAGCCGTAACACAGGGTAGTTCTTCGCCTAATCTAAGATTTATAACAATATGGTCCCTCAGCATTTCACTCCTGAGAATTTCGATCACGGTTATCAACACCGCATTGATGTCAACCTTGGTCATCTTGGGTTCTTCCTTACTGACAAACCCCCGAAGCCAATGAATAATCTTGCTGGCTCTGTCGGCCTGAAAGGATACCTTTTCCATGACCGAGACCATGTCACGGCCCGACATGTTGCCGTCGGCGAGGCGGCGCATGCACCCTCTGGCGTAATTGTTGAGTGCCGATAAGGGCTGGTTAAGCTCATGCGCCAAGCCGGCCGCCATTTCCCCCATGGTGCTTAAACGACTGGCGTAAGCCATTTCCGAGCGATGCCGACGTTCATTTTTCTCGGCCTGCCTGCGCTCGGCAATGTCGTGGATGAATGCGGTGTAGTACCGGTGTTCTCCAAGGTCGGTTACGGTCATCGACATCTCGACGGGAAATTCGCTACCGCCTGAGCGCATTGCCGTAAGTTCTATTCGATTGCCAAATACCCATCCCTTGCCGGTGGCAATGTGACGTTTAAACTTGCGACGATAGCGCTCACGCAGGCCCGGTGGAAAGATAACATCCACGACCTTCTTTCCAAGGGCCTGATCACGGGTATAAGCGAAGGTATTCTCGGCAGATGAATTGAACTCGACGATTTTTCCGTCGGCGTCCATGATAACGATGCCGTCGAGAGCTGTTTCAAGGATATTGGCCTTGATCCTCTCGCTCTCGCGCAGGGCCGTTTCAGCGCGTATGCGCTCGACCACCCGGCCAAGCTGGGTGCCTATGTGGGTCAGGGTTCCCAGCAGCTTGTCATCCGGCTCATAAGCGTTATCGGAAAAGAACTCAAGGACCGCCGCTACTTCCGATCCAACCAGAACAGGCAGGGCGAAACCGGCCTTGACACCAATGTCCTTGGCCAGTCTCGCCCTTGGGAAGTTGGTATCCTTGTTGACGTCGGTGATCCAACTGGGCTGTCCAGTGGCAAGGACACGCCCCGGCAGTCCGACGCCTCTCTCGAATTCAGTGATACTGGTGATTCCCCTGAACTTGGCGAACCGGTCCTCGTCATTGAGACACCAGATGTCTGTGGGGGACAGCCTGCCCGGAGATTTTTCGGAACGGATATAGGCATGCCCGACCGACCATCCCTTGTGCTCACATACACTTGCCAAACACAACCTGAAAGCCTCGTCCACACTCTCCGCCATGTTGGCCTCGGACGCGGTTCGGTGGAGAAGCTGGATGAGAGAGTAATTACCCCTAAGCTCCCGTTCCGCCTCTTCCTGCTCGGCAAGATCGCGTTCAATGCGCGAGACCATTGGGCGAAAAATAACAAGTGCAGTAAGAACGACCGTAAACAGCGTTAAGACAAAAAACAGTTCCTGCGTTCGTTCCAACAGCGCGCCGCGCTGTACGCTTTCCATCTCGTACTGCGAGACCACATCGTCAAGCAATGACAACAGGCTGCCAAGACCAACCCTCAATAAATAGAGCAGGTTCGAATTTCCCGGAACCATATCTTCGAACGGCGCATTGCTGAAAGCCCTGGCATGATCGAGAAATGTCCGCACCTCCTTGTCCAGAAATCCCCTGGGACCGAAGTACATCACCTTCAGGGTTTTTGACATGGTATTCGGCAGCCGGAGAGCGACATTGCCATTCACCAGGGCGTCATGGGACTGTTCCATCATCTCGATGGTTCGGATCAGATCATCGCGAACGTTTTTCCTATTTACAGCCTGGTTCGGCGTTGTCGCGCCAAGCGCAAGTTCCTGGGCCAGCAAAACAATCCTTTGAGAGTGCATTCGCTGTCGGCCGCTAATATTAACCAGTGCGGAACTACTGACGTTATCGGAAACAACCTCCCGCAGTACCACATACTCGACCGTTAGCAGGGCCGTCAGAACAACCAGTGCAAGGATGTAGCCGATTGTCAGATTTGTTGTTATTTTTTTATTTTTCAACTCTCTTATCGGATTGATCCGATCCCCCCCCCCTGAAAAAAATTAGTGTTTTCAGTGAGCTACTTGCGAATTTGCACGAATGTACAAATCCTCCCGGAATTCATAATTGAAAATTTCCGAAGACGACGCATCGCCCAAAGACGCTATCAGGTTGCAAGCCAATCATTCAAGGCCAACTGACTGACCCCCCCGAAATGTCATAGTTCCACCGGAGCAAT
>CAZEFJ010000216.1:0-3329 GCA_964511465.1 uncultured Hyphomicrobiales bacterium | reverse complement strand
AGAGAGCCGGTAATCAGAACCCGGCCCGGTTCCTTTGCTATCCCGGCAATGCCGCCAAGTGCCTCTGTAATATTTTTATACGGCTTGGCATCAAGGCCCAGATCGCGGGCTGTCCGGGCGATATCTTCGGCGTCTGAAGAATTCTTGTGACCAATTATAGGAACCGCGAAAAGCCCCTTCGTCAGATTAGCCAGGGGTCTGATAAAACCTTGCCGGTCCTTGCCCTTGACCATCCCGACAATAATATAAAGCGGCATATCACGCCACTGCCGGGCATGAGAGGCCAGGGCCTCACCGGCCGACGGATTATGCCCGCCATCGAGCCATAGCTCCCAGCCGTCGGACAGCCCTTCAACCAATCGGCCATGCTCAAGACGTTGCAGACGGCCCGGCCATTCGACACTGCCCAGGCCTTCGCTTATGGCATTGTCGCTTACCGCGAAACCGGCCAGTTGGCCGAGGCAGGCTATCGCCAGCCCGGCGTTTTGGATCTGATGAATTCCGGCGAGGGCGGGCCGGGGGAACCGGCGTTGGCTTTCGCCGTTATCGAAAACAAAACCATCGTTGGTGGCCTGAACGTTCCAGTCACCGCCCTGGCGCAGCAATGTAGAGCCCAGGTCGGCGGCACGAGAGGCAATAACCTTTTCGGCGGCGGCATCTTGAGACGCCGATACGCAAATAGTTCCGGACTTGATAATCCCTGCTTTTTCGGCCGCTATTTCAGCAAGGCTATCGCCAAGAAAACGCTGGTGATCCATTGAAATCGGGCTTAGCGCGGTCAATAGCGGGCGTTCAACCACGTTGGTCGCGTCAAGCCGTCCGCCGAGGCCTGTTTCAAGCAGGACGATATCGGCTGGCCACCGCCGGAAGGCAAGAAAGGCTGCGGCGGTGATAACCTCGAAATATGTAATAGCCCGGCCATTGTTGACCCTCTCGCATTGATCAAGCACCGAGACCAGGAGGTCATCGTCAATGAGCCTGCCGCCAAGACGGATGCGTTCGTTAAAGCTGACCAGATGCGGCGATGTAAAAACGTTGACCCGATAACCCGCCGACTCGAGAAAAGCCCTCAGATAGGCGATTAAAGAACCCTTGCCGTTGGTTCCAGCGACATGAACCACGGGCGGCAACTCGCTTTGGGGATTGCCGAGAGCCGTCAATAATCTTTCGATCCGGGACAACGACAGATCTATGGCTTTGGGGTGCAGCCCGGACAGGCGTTCGAGTAAAACGTCCGACAGGCTATTCAGCGACCGGTTCCTCAGTCGGCGGCGGCTCATCGCCAGTGGCTTCGACAGGGGCTATTTCAACAACTTCCGCCGGTGGTTCGGGATTGCGCAACAGGCCGATTATGCGGGCCAGGGTGTCGCGCAACTCGTGCCGGTGAACGACCATGTCGACCATCCCGTGCTCAAACAGATATTCGGCCCGCTGGAACCCCTCGGGAAGTTTCTCGCGGATCGTCTGTTCAATCACCCTGGCCCCGGCAAAGCCGATGATCGCACCCGGCTCGGCGATATTTATGTCGCCAAGCATGGCGAACGAAGCCGACACCCCGCCGGTGGTCGGATCGCACAGAACCACGATATAGGGCAGCCCGGCGGCCTTCACCTCATCGACCGCGATGGTCGAGCGGGACATCTGCATCAGCGACAGGATACCTTCCTGCATTCTGGCCCCGCCGCTGGACGTAACGACGATCAACGATGCATCCTGAACTACCGCCAGATGCGCCGCCTTCAACAGTCCATCGCCGACGGCAATGCCCATCGAGCCGCCCATAAAGGAAAAGTCGAGCACCGCAACAACCACATCCGAGCCGCCTATTTTTCCGTGAGCGACGAGCAGAGCGTCATTCTCACCGGTCCGGTTCTGCGATTCCTTGAGCCGGTCGGTGTATTTTTTGCGGTCGCGGAATTTCAACGGATCAACAGGCGCCCTGTCCAGCTCTATGGCCTGGAATTTACCCTCGTCGAACATAAGCTCCAGGCGCTGTTTCGCGCCAAGCCGGGAATGGTGGCCACAGTGATGACAGACCCGTTGGTTCTTTTCAAGTTCGCGGCTAAAGATCATCTCCTCGCAACCGGGGCACTTTTGCCACAGGTTGTCGGGAATATCCTTCTGACCGCCGACCAGTTCGCGCAACTTGGGCCGGACAAAGTTTTTTAGCCAGTTCACGGTATCGTCTCTCCTTTTCCGGCCGACCTGACACCATCCGCCAGATCACTGACAAAGCCCAGAACCTTAGCACTTAAGCCGGGGACGGGGATACCGTCTGCATCCAGATTTTCACTAACCTTGTCGATCAGCGCCGAGCCGACCACCGCCGCATCGGCAATTCTTGACACTTCTCCGGCCTGCTCGGGTGTTCTGATGCCGAACCCGACGGCTATCGGAAGGTCACAGTGACGGCGCAGACGCTCAACCGCCGCGCCGATATCGTCGGTCGAAGCGGATACGGTTCCCGTTATACCGGCGATAGAGACATAATAAACAAACCCGCTGGCCTTACCAAGTACCGCCGGAAGGCGCGCATCATCGGTGGTCGGAGCGGTAAGAAAAATAAAGTCAATGCCCGCACGAGCCGCTGGCAAGGCCAGTTCCTGTTCCTCTTCCGGCGGCAGATCAACGATTATAAGGCCATCCACACCAGCCTCTGCCGCATCTTTCAGAAAAGCGTCTGATCCATAAACATAGATTGGATTATAATAACCCATAAGAACCAACGGGGTATCGTTCTCGGTAGCGCGGAAAGCCTTAACCATTTCCAGGGTGGCGGCCAGTGTCGCCCCCTGCCCAAGCGCCCGCAAGGAGCTTTTCTGGATCGCCGGGCCGTCCGCCATGGGGTCGGAAAACGGCATTCCAAGCTCGATTATATCGGCCCCGGCAGCGGGCAGGCCCTTGAGAATTTCAAGAGAAATATCGGCATTTGGATCACCCGCCGTAATGAACGTAACCAGCCCGCCGCGACGTTGCCGGGCCAGTTCGGCAAAGCGTTTTTCAATTCGCTTGCTCATCCCGCTTCTCCGTCAACCGCTGCAACCGTGTCCAAATCCTTGTCTCCGCGCCCGCTCAGGCAGACTACAATCAGATGATCGTCCGGCAATCCGCCCGCTATACTGGCCACATGGGCCAGTGCATGGGCCGATTCCAGAGCCGGAAGAATACCTTCGATGCGGGTTAGCAAATGAAATGCCTTTATCGCCTCACTATCGGTGGCCGAGACATATTCGACCCTGCCGACATCGTGCAGCCACGCATGTTCGGGGCCGATGCCGGGGTAATCCAGACCGGCGGAAATGGAATCGGCTTCGGTGATCTGGCCGTCA